>JAKALU010000204.1 GCA_021824065.1 Nitrospirota bacterium | reverse complement strand
GATAAGAAAGTTAAGAAGTCCTTTTAGCTTTTTAATGAATTCCTTTGTCTGGGATTTCTCAAATATGAATTTTTTAACAAGTGGGTCGGTACCGCAAAGCTCTTTGAGTCCAGGGACAAAGTTGGGATTTGGAATAAATCTGACATCGAACAGCAGGTCAATGTTCTGGGGAACACCAAACTTATATCCGAAAGATATAAGAGTCAACGACATCGCTCTGGTCTTTGCAGCGCTGCTGTATAACGAAGTTATAAAGTGCCTCAATTGATGCGGAGTATAGGATGATGTATCTACAATCCTGTCGGCCATTGTCCTGAGTGGCATAAGCAAATCCTTCTCTTTGTTTATGGATTGCTCAATATCTGTATTGTCTGCTTTGGAAAGAGGATGGGGTCTTCTCGTCTCCTTGAACCTCCTTATAAGAACACCTGTCTCTGCCTCAAGAAATATGATTTCTGTTTTGTATTTCTTCCTCAGAGGCAGAAGCTCGGAATATGCCTTAGAAAGAAATGCCTGTTCTCTTATATCAATACCTATCCCTATTTTTGTTATATCACCTTCTTTTGCTAATCTTGCTACAAATAAGTTGATAAGCGTAACAGGGATATTATCGACGCAAAAGAAACCGCTGTCCTCCAGAGCCCTCAGAGCAACTGTTTTCCCTGAACCTGAAAGGCCGGTGATTATGACAACTGTTTGGGGTTGGGGATTAGGAGCCGGGGATTGGACAATTGTTGTTTTTTTTCTCGCCTTGCTTCCTCTTTTGACTTTCTTGCTAATCCCTAATCCCAAATAACTAACTCCATTATTTCACCGCTTCTATAAGTCCGAAGTTTCCATCCCTTCTGCGATACACTACATTAATGTCTCCGCTCACTTCATTAGTAAAAACAAAGAAGTCTTTGTCGAGAAGTTCCATCTGCATCACTGCTTCGTCAGGTCCCATCGGCTTCATGTCAAACCGCTTTCTCTTTATAATCCTACCGGTTTCTACAGGTGATTTTTGTGATAAAACCCCCGCACTTTTCCCTTCACCTTTTCTGTGCGAAACGAGTTTTTCTTTATATCTCTTTACCTGTCTATCGAGTTTTTCAACAACCTCATCTATTGAGGAATAGATTTCACCGGTAATCCCCTCAGCCTGTATCAGCACCCCATTTGCCTTCAGCAATACCTCTGCCTTATGCCTGTATTTTTCAATGCTGAGAGTTACAATTGCTTCAGTGATATTTGAAAAATAACGCTCAAATTTTTTAATTTTTTCTTCTGCATAATCTTTTAATGCTGGAGTTAAATCTAAGTGTCTTCCATTGACTATTATGTTCATAGCTTCCTCCTTAGCTGAATTTCCTTCTCTGGTTTTGAGATAGGATTTTGAGTTCTTCTCTATATTTTGCAACGGTCCTTCTCGCTATTATTATATTATTATTTTTAAGCAGATCAACGATACGCTGGTCGCTTAACGGTTTTCTTGGGTCTTCTTCTAAGATTATTTTCCTTATCATGTCTTTTACGGTTGTAGAGGATTTCTCCCCCGTGCTGCTCTGTAAGGCGCTGCTGAAAAAGAACTTAAAGCAAAAAACACCATGACCGCAGGACAGATATTTATTGGACGTAACTCTGCTGATAGTACTCTCGTGCAGGCCAAGGTCAAGTGCAACATCCTTGAGGTTTAACGGCTTCAAATATTGGATATCTTTATCAAAAAAATCCCGCTGAAAATTGATTATACTTTCAGTTACCCGGTATATTGTTCTATTCCGCTGATCAAGGCTCTTTAAGAGCCATGTTGCAGAACGTAATTTTTCCTCAAGGAATTGTTTGTCCTCTTTTGAAAAGGAATTTTTGTGGAGCAAGAGCTTTTTATAGTAGTTGTTTATTCTCAGTTTTGGCAGTCTCTCATCGTTAAGGATTATCTGGTAGCCCTCATCGGTTTTTACAACAAATACATCGGGAACGACATAATTAGTGCTTGCACCCGAAAAGTTTCTTGCCGGCTTTGGCTCTAAACCTTCAATGACCTTTACAGCTGCCAGCACATCATTGAGTGAAGCATTATACAGCCTGACTATCTGGTGGTAGTTCCTTTTCTTAAGTTCTTCCAGATTATTCAGAATAATCTTTTCAGCAAGGCTTCCTGTAAGCCCCAGTAGCCTTATCTGCAGCAACAGACATTCTTTTAGATCTCTCGCCCCAATGCCGGGCGGATCAAATCCCTGAATAAGCTCAATAGCTTTTCCTACTCTATCAACATCAGCATTCACAGACTTCGCAATCTCTTCATCTGTAGCGCTAAGATACCCATTTTCATCTATATTGCCTATTACGCCCTCTCCTATCTGCCTGATGTCTTCCCGGACATCGGACAATCTTAGTTGCCATAACAGATGGTCATAGATATCCGGGGTTTTACTGGCAAATTGCTCAAAAGAAAGCGGAGTATTCGTGCCCGGTGTAAAATATCCGAGGTCTCTTCCATCACTGCTCCTATCTTCAAAATACTCATCAACAGCAGATCCACTTAAGCTGGACATCATCTTCTCGAGCGGCGATTCAGCATCATCAGATTCTTCTTCTGTCTCCATTACTTCCATCTCTTCTCTGGTAAGTTCTTCCTTGGCTGTTTCTTCTAAGACTTCTTCTTCGAGAAATGGATTTTCAACGAGTTCCTGTGTCAAGGTCTGTGACAATTCAAGCAGTGGCAGATGCAGGAGTTTTATTGCCTGCTGGAGTTGAGGAGTGAGAACAAGTTTCTGAGCAAGCTTTAGCTCTAATTTGTGTTCGAGTGCCATTAAAGCCTGAATTCCTCCCCGAGGTATGCTTCTTTCACCGCCGGGTTAGCAATTATTTTTTCGGGCATCCCCTCTGCCAGTATCTCGCCATTGTTTATTATATATGCCCTGTCTGTTATCGAAAGCGTATCTCTTACAT
>JAKALU010000075.1 GCA_021824065.1 Nitrospirota bacterium | reverse complement strand
AGATGTACTGTTCATCCAATATGGGTAAAGATAAGAGAAAGAGTAGAAAAAGAATTAAGAAGAAAAAATTTTGCAAAACTCGCTAAACAAGACTAAAATTTGAATAAGTATACGGGATAATTCTTATCCTGAACTAATGTAAGGAGGACATTAAAGATGAAAGAGGGAAGTAACAAAAAAGTTTTCACGCTCAGCTTTGTTCTGGGTCTCGTGTTTCTACTTGCGCAAACAGTTTTTGCACAGGTAGAACCGATTCTCCCCAAGCATGAATTCCCGATTTTAGGGAGAAATTTCGCAGTCGGAGTCTTCAGTATCGGCCATGTGGTATTCCCGGCTATCGCTTTGGGAGGGCCAATCGTTGCCGTAATAAGCCAACTGCTGGGCATCTGGAGAAAGGATCCGAAATATGACAGATTCGGCAAGACAGTCATTAAGTTCACGGCCATATCATTCAGTGTTGGAGCGACATTCGGTGTTGTGATGGTCGTCCTTTTTACAGCGCTTTATCCAAGTTTCTGGATTCTGGGTGTTAACATATTTACATGGCCTCTCGTACTCGAAGGTATTTTATTTTTCCTTGAGGTTATAACGCTTTATTCGTATTTCTACATGTGGGACCGTCTCGCAAGTCAGAAAAAACTCCATCTTACTTTCGGCATTGGCAATATAATTTTCGGAACCCTTACAATGCTGATTATTAATGGTGTGGCAACAATAATGCTTACACCTTCAGCCGGCCTTGTACCTGTGCTTCAGGCCCTTGCCAGTGGAAAGATAACAGCCCTTCCGCAGATAGACCTCGGTCTTGCCGCATCCCTTCTTTACTTTGATAACCCTACATGGATGGTACTCAATCTGCACAGGTTCTTTGCCAATATAAGTTTTATTGGTTTTGTTTTTGCAGCTGCCATGGCTTTCTATGCTTTAAAAGGTAAGAAAGAGGAAAGGGCTTACTACAGTTGGGGAACAGGCTACAGCCTTCTCTGGGGTGTTGTCCCCGTGTTTATAATGCCATTGATTGGATGGGATTATTCAAATACGATAAAGAATTATGAAGCAGCATATGGAAATGCGATACCTCAGCTCTATCAGGCATTGACCAAAACAGAGGTGGGCACCTACACACCGTTTATGAATGTTATGGTGACTAAAGTGTGGGCTTTTACCCTTCTTTCGGCTTTCTTGAGCACCCTCGTGATTGGTTCTTCCCTTTATCTCATGAAGAGAGCAGGAAGCGGGATAGTTGCTAAGATTGCGCTTGCTGCACAGTTAATCGGAGCAGCATTGCTTGTGATCTCCATACCAGGGATGACAGAAGACTATATTGGATTTGTTTTGCTCATTGCCGGCGCCATTGTAATTGTTATTGATTACCTGAAAAAAGCAAAGGGAATAGATTTTTCAGCTCAGGTGCCAGGTTGGGCATATTACCTTGTTATACTCCTTGCAGGAGTTGTTACATATGCAATTGATATGATGGGTTTTATCCGTGAGATGGCAAGATTTCCGTTCCTTGTACCTGGAGTTATGAGGATTGCTGACATAGCTCCGCATTCAAGAGCAGCTACAGGGATGGAGACAACAGCAGGTCATGTGCTTGCTGTAATAACGGCGGCATTTGTTCTGGTCTGGCTGTTTATCCTTGCAGGTCTCAAGCTTACCCATGTTGAAAAAGTTAAGGCAGCGGAGTAGTCAACAGAGGTGGCCCGTATGGGCCACCTGCTTTGAAGGTGGTGATCAGGATGTATAAGAAAATTCTTACTTGTATTGACAACTCAGAGCTATCACAGACAGCAGGTTATTTTGCAATAAGATTTGCAAAGGCTTTTTCATCAGAACTTGTCGGCATACATGTGTATGCTGCAAGGCTCCATGACGACAGGTTCAGGCAACTCGAAGGCGATCTCCCTGAGAAATACCAGATTGAGAGCGAGCTCGAAAGGCAGAGACGTATCCATGACTCCCTTATAACAAAAGGGCTTGAACTAATATCAAATTCATATCTTGATGTATTTGAACAGGACTGCAGAACAGAAGGCATCTCTGCTAAAAGATGTCTTCTCGAAGGGAAAAATTTTTATGAGATTGTCAAAGAATCTGTCAACGGCGCTTATGATTTGATTACTATTGGTGCATATGGTCTTGGAAAAGTAAAAAGAACATTAATCGGAAGTGTCTGCGAGAGAGTTGCGGAGCAGGTGTTGACAGATGTGCTGATTGTTAAGGAATCAGCGCCAATGAAAAAGCTTCTCGTTGCAGTTGACGGAAGCCCTGAGTCTTTCGGTGCATTGAAGACAGCATTAGAGCTTGCAATAGTATTTGATGCCTCAATAGATGTGGTCTCATGCTACGATCCCTTTTTCCATACTGTAGCGTTCAGGAGCATTGCGGATGTGCTTTCAGAGGAGGCAGGGAAGATATTTAAGTTCAGGGAGCAGGAAAAACTTCACGATGAGATCATTGATAAAGGCATGATGAACTTTTATGCCCGTCATCTTGAAGCAGGAAGGGATATGGCATTGAAAGATGGGATTGGCGTTAATACGAGGCTTTTTGACGGGAAGCCGTACGATAGGATTCTCGATTATATCGAAGAGACAAAACCCTCCTTGCTGCTTCTCGGGAGGTTCGGAATTCATAAATGCGAGAGCATGACAATGGGAAGCACAACCTCAAACCTTCTGAGGCTTGCTCCCTGTAACATACTGATAACATCCAGAGGTGTTAATTATCAAAAGCTCACAGCGATGGCAGAAACAGAGAGAGAAAAAATCTTCTGGACATCGGATGCCAGGGAAAGGGTCGGGAGAATCCCTGCATTTGCAAGGAAGATGGCTACGGCTGCTATCGAGGACTATGCAAGGCAAAATGGATTTGGCGAGGTCAACCTTACTGTACTTGAACTTGCAAGGGAAAAGATGGGGATGTAGTCATGGAAGAGGCAAAAGTCATTGTGCTTAAGAAATTTAAAAAACTTGCACCTGAGTTTCACAGGCATATAGTGAAATCAAAACTGCAAAATCAAACTATTAAAAAAGGAGAACGGCATCTTGTTTATGAAGTGGAAGATACCATTCCCGAGGGGAAGGTTTTAGTTACCGGTAATACAACCTTCGAATTTGTATGACAACAATAATTACAGAGAACTTAACAAGGCTTTACCAGGGCGGCGCTGGGATAAAGAAGATCAATGTCGAGATCCGGAGGGGTGAGGTCTTCGGGTTAATCGGACCTAACGGTTCAGGCAAAAGCACGTTAATAAGAGTTCTTTCTACTCTATTGCCTCCCTCGGAGGGTTTCTTCAAAATTCTTGGAAGCAATGGCACTAAGAATAAAGATGTAAGGAAAAAGATCGGAGTTTTATTCGAGGGTGTTTCTCACTTTGATGATCTCACGGGTTTCGAGAATGCATGGTTTTTCGGCAGGACCTATGGGATGGATTCTTCGGGTCTCAAAGAAAGGATAGACTTTCTCTTTGAGTGGATGGGACTCGCTCATTACAAAGACTCCAAGGTAAGGACTTATTCCTACGGGATGAAAAGGAAACTCGGTATTACAGAGGCGATACTCCATGATCCGGATATCTTACTTCTTGATGAGCCGTCAGTAGGTCTTGATTATACGTCTAAGTTACGTCTTTACGAATATATCGAGGGACTATCAAAAAAAGGCAAAACCATAGTAATAGCCACAAATGATGTTATGGAAGCAGAGCACTTATGCAGAAGGATAGCTTTTGTTTATAAAGGACAGGTTATCGAGATAGGTTCGCCGGATGAATTTCTTAGCGGGCTCAGCGGAACTGAAATCATAGAGATAAAGATAGCCGAACCGATGGATGTTGATTACCTGAGAGGGATTAACGGGATCTTTGCAGTAACGGCAACCGACAATATAATTCATATCCTGTCAAATGCTAAAAATGTGCTGCCAGATGCCATAAAAGAAATCGTTGAAACCGGAAGCAGGATCACCGATGTGAAGGTAAAACAGCCAAACCTCGGCGATGTGTTCGTCAGGATGACAGGAGAAAAGATAAAGTGATGACACCGTCAAATATATTCCGGAAGGAGATAATAGAAACTCTGAGAAATAGAAAGCTGGTAGCGATAAAGATGGTGTTCCCTTTTCTCATTGTTCTGTCTATGCTTATGGGCACGCCTCCTCTGACTGCAACAGCAGGTCTTATTACAATGCTTGTTGTTTTCATAGGAGTATTCGGCACGGGCATAGGGATTATAAAAGAAAAAACAGATGGCATGTTTAACAGGATTATTGTCACCCCTCTCACTCCGAGAAGGATTATTCTCGAAAACCTTCTGGCAGGGGTTGTTATTGAATTTGTCCAATTCTCCCCCATACTCATTGCAGTAATAGCAATCTTTTCACCATCTCCTGAATGGATTATTTCACTCTTTCTGTCAATGACAGCTGCGGTGGTAACCGCAAATGTCATCGGCCTTATTATAAGCTCTCTTTCTTCATCCATGGGAGAGGTGCATCTTTACTCTGCCCTGTCGCTGTTCCCCGTATTTGCGACATCAGGTATTTTTACTCCTTTAAAAAATTCTGTTCAGGTGTATCTGGCTTTCTTCTCTCCATTTGCACACTTGAAACAGGCATTGCTTGCTGTATTTGGAAAGCCGTATATCTGGGCATGGCATAGTATAGCTGCAGCAGATTTGGTAATGATTGCTATTTTGTTAGTTTTAACTTTAATAATTACCCCGAGGCTTGTGAGGGTATCAATCTAAAGGAGGAGACAATGTATAAGGTTTCAGAAGAGTCTTTGATAAGAGAAGGAATAATTCCGAGGGAATTCCTTGAATGGCTTGTTACATCGAGACTGAGGTTCGTATCCAGTCTTGAAAACGGAAGGCCTGTCAATTATTTTTCTGCGCACCTCCCCGTTCTTGCGAGCTGGGGGAACGGAGGGTCTTTCCCTGTAAATCTCACAGTGAAAGGCATAGGGCTTGTTCCAAAACAGAGTGCGCTGGAACATTTTACAGATATTTTTGAGAGCACAATTGCCGAGGCCACAGCAATGCCATGGGATGAGAGCATGTCAAGGCGGGTGGCTGCGCTAAAGAAGTTGTATGAAGACCATGAGAATTTTGATCCTTCTGTTCTCGGCGGCCTTGAGATATTCGAAGGGAAGGCATTTAAGAATTTTCAGGAGAATCCTTATACAAGCCTGCTTTATGTCGGCATGTCTCACGAAGTTAGCGGTATTAGATATATAAGTTTTCAGGTGAATGGGATAATAGAGGTAATTGATAAAAAGAATCCATACTATAGATTTCTCCTTGCTTCAAGGAAATTATTCGAGTTTGACAGATTTCATATCTTCCAGCACGATTATCCTTTTGGCTATTTAATTAAGGTTGCCGAGGTAAAAGACAAGACCCCGAAGACGAGGAAGAAATGATAGGATGGCATCTCAATATAAAGGAGGTATGTTATGGCAATAGAATGGACTGCTGATTTGGCTACCGGAGTGGATGAGATTGATAACCAACACAAGGAGCTGTTTCAAAGGATCAATAATCTGCTTGATGCCTGTAGTCAGGGTAAAGGCAAAGAAGAGGTTAAAAAAGTAATATGGTTTCTGGAAGACTATGTGATAACACATTTTTCTGAGGAAGAAAGATATATGGGCAAGTATGATTATCCTGAATACAGCAGTCACAAAAGACAGCATCTGGAATTTATGGAGAACTTTTATAAGTTGAAAACGCAATTCGAAGCAGAGGGACCAGGCGTTCATATTGTCGTGAATACAAATCAGCTGGTAGTTGACTGGCTGAAAAATCATATACGCAAGTTGGACAGAGCATTAGGTGCATTTTTAAAAACCAAGATTTAACCTTACGAAATACACGCAATTTATTGCCTGAAAACGAGCTTCTCACAATAAATATTTATTGTTCGCCAAAGTGCTGTATTGCACCCAAAAACTTCGATAAAGGAAATAATGAATGTTAAAAGAACCGCGTATCCCGCTTTTTGAGATGAGCATGTGCCTTTCAAATGCCATGGATCTGGTCAGTCCATCTGTAGTAGATCATCACAAGCGTGTAGCCTATATTGCCTCAAGCATAGCCGCTGAGATGGGGCTGTCTGAGGAGAAGCAAGAAGATCTTATTATGGCCGGATTATTGCATGACATTGGAGCCATCTCTCTTAAAGACAGGCTTGACGCTTTAAATTTTGAACTGGAATCTTCTGCACATGCAGAATTAGGATACCGTCTTATCAGAACATTTCCAACTTTTTCCAATATAGCCTCTCTTATACGTTTCCACCATTTGCTTTGGGACTATGGTAATGGCTCAAGCTTTAAAGAAGAATATCCGATACCGATGATCTGCCATATTTTGCATCTGGCTGACCGAATTGCTGTACTTATAAACCGAAAAGACGAAATTCTCAGACAGGCGAAAGGCATTATTGAACAGATCAGGGGAGGTTCAGGTGAAAAGTTTATGCCGGTATTAGTCGATTCGTTTATAAGCCTGGCCCAGAAAGAATATTTCTGGTTTGATGCTGTTTCTTCTTCGATAAGCCAGATTTTAACCAGAAGGACAAGGTTGGCTACCATTGAGTTAGATCTTGAAGGTCTCATCAATCTTTCCAGACTGTTCGGTAAGATAATAGACTTCAGAAGTCGGTTTACTGCTACACACTCAAGTGGTGTCGCAGCCGCCGCAGAAGCTCTGGCAAGATTAGCCGGGTTGACAAAACTGGAATGCGATATGATGAAGATTGCAGGGTATCTTCACGACTTGGGTAAACTCGCCGTGCCAGCGGAAATTCTTGAAAAACCAGGAAAGTTGACATGGAAAGAAAACAATATTATAAAGAATCATACATACTACACTTACCGCATCATCGAGACCGTTAGAAATTTGGATGTTATAAATATGTGGGCTTCCTTTCATCACGAGCGCCTTGACGGGAAAGGTTATCCCTTTCACCATAAAGGTAAAGACATCCCGCTTGGATCCAGAATCATGGCAGTTGCAGACGTATTTACAGCTGTAACAGAGGATCGGCCTTACAGGCCGGGTATGTCAAAAGGTAATGCATTACATACTCTGCAACAAATGGCTAAAAACTCTGCGCTGGATCCAGGTCTTGTTTCAATTCTGATTTCAAATTATGATGGAATAAATGCTATACGCAGAGCTGCTCAGGCTGCGGAGTCTAAAGAATATAAAGAGTTTGGAGTCAGCAGGTAAAAAATTAGTGGATTTTTTTGGAGTTTTTATTTTATTATTTAAGCAAAAGTTTTTGCCAATTTATTAAGGAGGTGAATTCTTAAGTGTGGATTGTAACAGTAGATACAGAAAAATGTGAGGGTTGCGAGGAATGTGTTAATAACTGTCCTGTTTCTGTTTTTCAGATGAAGGATGGCAAGGCGGACCCTGTTCAGGCAGACCTGTGTGAAGGTTGTGAGACCTGTGTAAGTGTTTGTTCCACGGGTGCGGTTACTCTCAAAGAGATGTAAACTTTCCTTAAAGGAATAAAGATAAAAAGGGGGCGCAGAATGTTCTGCACCCCCTTTTATCTTTTAAAGTACACTTCTTCCGTGTGTGTTGATTAACCTTGAATAACAATGATATCATTAAATCAAATGCTTACAAGAGAGAGAGACAAGAGACGTTTCAACAGATACCGCCGACAATCCGGTTTTAAACTTAATATTGCTGGAAGGACATTCAGGGCTGAGACCATAGATTACTCTTTTGACGGGATCGGAGCTGTTGTTGAGGATACACCGCCTATTACCAAAGGGACAGTTGTAGAAGTAGATGTCGGTCCTCTTACTATCAAGACGAAGGGAAGAGTTGTCTGGACTAAGAAAACAGATTCCGGACTTAGAGTTGGCATAAACCGGATTGAATTCTTGAAAAAAGGTCGTTTGGAAGACTACCCTCTGGCAGATGTTCTTATAGGACTACAGAGAAGTGAGACAACAGGCGTGCTTAAGGTTGAAAGTGACGCTATTATAAAAAGGATATATATAAATGCCGGTGATATAGTTTTCTCAGCCTCGAATCAGCAGGACGATCGACTCGGCGAGTATCTTTTTAAGACACGCTCACTCACCATTGACCAGTATAAGCGCTATGTTGATGTAATTCAAAAGACAGGTAAAAAAGAGGGTGCGGTACTTGTTGAGCTTGGCTATATCAAACCCCAGCATCTCCCTGAAATAGTGAGGGGACTGTCTGAAGAGATTATTCTGAGCCTCTTTAGTCTTAAAGGCGGCGATTTCGAATTTAAAGAGAGGCCGCTCTCAAAAGATGAAGTAGTAACCTTGAAATTGAGCGCAGCAAACATTATTTACCGTGGGATAAAAAGGATTAAGGAGCCGAAAAAAGTCTTTGATTTTCTGCAGCTGCCCATGGATGCCATTCTCTACTTTTCAACAGACCCCTTGAACCTATTTCAGGACATAACACTGGATGCAGCAGATAGAAAGCTACTCTCTTTTATAAATGGTAAGGCCACAATAAAAGATATTGTTTCCTTATCTCCACTTAAGGATTCTGAAACATTTAAGACCATCTATGCCCTCTTGAGCGCAAGGATAATAGAGATAAAAGGGGATGACGAGATACTCGCCGGGCTTTCTGCGGATGAGGTCATTGAAGGGCCCGATGTTAAAATAGATGAGGAGTTTATGGATAAGATTGAAGGGATATACAGCACTTATGAAACCCTTGGTTACTACGGGGTTTGAGGCGTTAAATATTGGGTATCGCCCGATGATATAAAAAAGGCATATTATAAGGCTGCGAAAGAGTTCCATCCCGACAGGCATTTCCGGCTTAAGTCAGATGCAGTAAAAGAAAAATTAAATACCATCTTTTCTTATATAACAGCAGCCTATGCAACTCTTTCTGACCCGCAGAGAAGAAAAGAATACGATAGACTTTTATCTTTTAAACCAGCGGCAGTCGTTAGCAATCAGGAGGTAGCAAAATCAAAGTTTGAAGAGGGCAGGAGAGAATTCAGAAAAGAAAATTACTCCGGGGCATTCCAGTTGTTTGGTCAGGCAGCCTATCTTGATAACACTATAGCAGATTATCACTATTATTACGGACTTGCACTCGCTAAACTCCAGAGATTCAAGGAGGCTGAACGGGCTATCAACAGGGCACTTACACACACGCCATTTAATGCTGACTACATAGCAGAGTTAGGCTACATATATCTTCAACTTAGTTTTCCGCATAGGGCAAAGAGCAATTTTGAAAAGGCAATAAAGATTGACCCGTTGAATAAAAGGGCAATCGAGGGGTTAAAAAATATTCTGGGCTGAAGGAGTAAATCGGACAGAGATCAGGAAGACTTTTATATCTTTTTTAATTTATTGGAGAAAATCACCTTTCTCATATCATCTATTTTTTGCTGAATTTCGTTCAGTTCTTCCCTTAATCTATCACCGTTGAGTTCTGTTATTTTGGTCACCCTTGATAAGAGAAATACTCCGAGTTCTCCTACTTTCTCCGGTAGCTCGCTAATACTTGTTTCTCCCTTTAAGTATTTGCTGCCCCTTACAGTAGCAAGAGATATCAATTCTTTAAGCCGCTCATCCATGCCGCCCTCCCTGTTTGAGATACTAAAAGACTACCAGATTTAATATAAATGCGTCAAATAAATTTTGACGGCACGATTATTAATCATTATAATTAAGCTTATGGAAAATCTTTTAAGGGTACTGCTGAATACCTTTATCCCTATCTTTGTGGCAATTGATATTTTCGTTGTTCTCCCCATCTTTATCTCCATCACAGAGGATATGTCAAAGGTTAAGAGACAGGCAATAGTCAGGGAATCCGTACTCACAGCCGTAGTAGTCAGCATGGCTTTTGTAGCATTAGGAGAGGCAATTTTCAGAATACTTGGTATTACAACCGATGATTTCAAGATTGCGGGAGGAATTGTCCTTCTTATTTTTGCAGTCCTTGATATAGTAAAACATGGTGAGGAGAGGAGAAAGCCTACAGGAAAGATGGGCGTTGTGCCTATTGGTGTCCCTTTGATTGTAGGTCCTGCAGTGCTTACAACCCTCTTAGTGCTTGTTGACCATTATGGCGTTATACCGACCCTTATATCCCTGATAATAAATCTCATTATTGTCTATCTCTCATTCATTAATGCAGAGGTAATTATAAAACTATTCGGCCGCGGAGGGGTTGCTGTTATATCAAAAATAATGGCTATACTTCTTGCATCAATAGCTATAATGATGATACGCCTGGGAATTGAGAATATAATCAAAAAGTAAAGGAACAATTTTAGTATTTTGAGGAGTACGAAGGCACTATGTCTTGCCTTCTGTATTCGTAGAGGAGTAAATATTATGCTTGTCGGTATTATGGCTGATACGCATGACAACCAGCCAATGACCAAAAGGGCAATAGAACTTTTCAACACCAGAAAAGTTGATTATATGATACACGCAGGGGATTTTACATCTCCTTTTACAGTAAAGCTGTTCAGGGAACTCAAATGTAAATACACAGGGATATTTGGCAACAACGATGGTGATAAGCTTCTTCTTTTGGAAAGGTCAGAGGGCAATATCCGGAATGCTCCTCTTGTATTAACACTGAACAATAGAAAAATTTTAGTCATACATGAACATCATATTGTGGACGCACTCGCGGAAAGCGGACATTTTGACATCATTATCTACGGTCACACACACGAGCCCCTCATAAAAAAGGTAAAGAATACGCTGCTGATTAATCCTGGCGAAGTCTGCGGCTGGCTCTATGGAAAATCAACAGCAGCAGTGCTGGATATTGAAAAGATGCATGCGGAGATTGTAGAGCTTTAGGTTGACTTTACAAGAAAGCGACCTATAGAGCAAATATTTTTTATATTGTATAATCATGGCACTTAGGAGGACGGCTTGAGAATAAAAGCGAACTTCCATGCCCCAAAACTACCAATCCTTTACAGGCACAGGTTCATGGCCTTGATAAAGGATGCTCTGAACAGGTCTGACCCTGATTATAAGAAACAGCTTTATCCTGACAAAAATTCAAGTTTCTCAAAGAAGGCAAAGCCTTTTACCTTCAGCGTTTCCATGCCGCCGGCAAAGATAATCAAAAAAGAAAAATTTTTTTTGGAAGGCGATGTTGAAGTCGAAGAGAATGTTTTTTATTTTCCTAAGAGTTTTCTTTCCTTTTATGTAAGCTCCTCAAACTACCAGTTTATGGTAAATCTCTACAATGGTCTTCTTGAAATGAAAGAATTTAAGTTCAGCGATGATGTGTCTCTGAAGCTTGACAGGGTTTTTATGCTTAATGAAAAGAAAATCTTGGGAGATGAAGCCGTATTCAAAACCAACAGTCCGATTCTGATTGAGGATAAAAATGGGAAACCGCTTTTGCCTATCGATGACCTAAAGGCTTTTAATGCGCACTTCAATGCAATCCATGACGGAATTCTTCAAGATGTAAGGGCTGAGGGAAATAAGAAGGGGCAGGGATTGCAAAGGGAGCTTGAACTTATTCCTCTGAAACTCAGGAAACAAGTTGTGAAGCATACGCTAAGAGGTTTCAGGGAAAAGACCGGGAAGCCCTATATGACCTTCACCTGCTTCGAAGGCTGCTTTAAACTCAAAGGCGACCCGCGAGATTTACAGATGCTCTATCAGATCGGCATCGGCTTGCGGACAGGGCAGGGGTTTGGGATGGTGGAGGCGATATAACTATGAATTTGATTCCGCAGGAAGTGATTGAGAATAAAATACTGCTTATCAGAGGCAGGAAGGTTATGCTGGACAGGGAGCTGGCGTTGCTCTACGGCGTGGAAACAAGGGCATTGAATCAGGCCGTCAAAAGGAATATCAACCGTTTCCCTGAAGACTTTATGTTTAAACTTACAAATGACGAAGCTACGGCACTTTCAAGATCACAATTTGTGACCTTGAAGCGAGGCCAAAATATCAAATACTTACCCTATGTTTTTACAGAAAATGGCGTGGCAATGCTATCGAGCGTTTTAAACAGTGAGCGAGCAATTGAAGTCAACATCCAGATAATGCGGACATTTACGAAAATCAGGGAAATCCTCTCCACACACAAAGAGCTTGCTCATAAGCTGGCACAGCTTGAAAGAAAGATAGAAAAACATGATGATGAGATCAAGCTGATTTTCAATACTATACGACAGTTGATGATACCGCCGGAAACAAAGAAGAAGAAAATTGGATTTGGAAGGGGAGGGAGCGATTAAATTGCAGAAATGCGGGATGGTGGAGTAAGTGGAAGAAAAAATATATCTCGGTGATTGGCTATATAATGCTGGAATTGTAGGTCTATTAAAGATTTTTGACTTTAACGACAGCAGTAATGACATTTTTAGGGGAGATAATTATATTTCTTTCGATAGCGAAGCATTGAAAGATTTTCATGAAAAATATTTCTCATTTGTTTATCAGAAAGCTAATACTATCAAGGATAAAACCCAAAAGTTAGAGAGCATCATACTATCTAAAGATGCAACAGAAAAGGACATCAAAGACTATATCAAAAAGATTACCACCTCAAAAACCATGAAAAATGATACTTCGATTGCAAGAGTCCTTACCGAAGCAAAAGGAACAAGCGATTGGCGAGCTACAGCAGATAGACTGTTGAAATCTCTACCAGGACATTGGGAGCGGAATAAGGACTTATATTCCAAATATTATCTACAAGGTTTTTATGAAGGGAAAAGTATTTTCAATGCAACTGTTACTACTAATATTAAAGAACTATTCGAGAGGGATTTTGTTAAACCGCTTTTTGATAAGGATAAACCTAAAAAGAAGGCTCATTACTGTAAAGTTTGCAATGAAAAAAAACGAACAGCCAAGAAAGATACATTTTTTGATGAAGGTGCATTCAGGCTCTCCGGTGCAAGCGTCAATGAGTTCAAGAATTTTTATTGGAATCTGGTTCCCAATACCCATCTCTGCTCTTTGTGCGAGTTGATATATCTCTGCTCCTTTGCCGGTTTTTCAAATCTACGAG
>JAKALU010000203.1 GCA_021824065.1 Nitrospirota bacterium | reverse complement strand
TTCCGATCTAAGCTTTATGAGGGCTTTGGATTCAACATTGTTGGGATAAGGAAAGGATACTACAATGAACCAAAAGAGGATGCAGTTATCATGATGCTTGTGCTTCACCCCCACACTATTTGATAGTGCAGGGGGTAGTTTTCTTTGTATGTCTTTTCTCTGATAATTCAGCAATACCCTTTATTGCCATTAAAAATCCATCTTTTAACTTCTTGCTTTTTACCTTCCTGAAGAGCTTCAGAAGCTCAATCTCATCATCACTCAGTGTCCCGTACAGGCTAATAGATTCGGATACAGTCGCCTTTTCATCATCTAAGATAAATCTGTTCACAGGCATATTCAAGGCATGTGCAATCTGAGAAAGCCTTGATATACTGATTTCACCCAACCCCTTCTCATATTTCTGGACCTGCTGATAAGAAACACCAATCCTCTCTGCTAATGCCATCTGGGATAAGCCAGATGTCTTTCTCGCGATTCTTATCAGGTTTCCAATATGCCCTCTGTCCACTCCTCGCTCCATAATGAGATGCATAATTTTGCTTATCGGGAAGGGAAAAGTCTATAAGCTTAAAGTTGTAATAATTGACAGATACAACTTACAGTAGTAATATGAAAATATATGCCGCCAAATAACAAAAAAATCTTAGTCGCAGATGACGACGACCTTAACAGGAAGCTGTTGAAGGAATTTCTAAGTTTTTACAGCTATGATGTGGAGTGTGTCGATAATGGGAAAGACGCAATAGCATTAATAAAAACAGGGCATTACGATGTCCTTATAACAGACTATGTAATGCCCGGGATTAATGGTGTAGAGCTTACAAAAAGGGTCAGGAGTCTAAACCTATCATTGCCAATAATAGGGATAAGCGCCTCAGGCGATGAAAAAGAATTTATGGCAGCAGGTGCAAATCTTTTCATGGAAAAGCCTCTCACACTTAGTATGCTGAAGAATGCACTGGAAAGAAATATTTTTACTTAGAGTTTTTAATAGACTTCATAATCTTAGCAGGAGTTGCAGTTGCTGTGCCAACTTCACCTACAACTATGCCGGCTGCGTGATTCGCAATCAGTGCCGCCACCTGCATTGTTGCGCCTGATGCATAAGCAAGAGTGAATGCAGCCACCACAGTATCGCCGGCCCCTGTGACATCATAAACATGCCTTGCAACAGTTGGGATATGAACGACTTTCCCTCTCTCAAAAAGGCTCATGCCTTCCTCTCCGCGTGTTATCAGGACCGCCCTGCATGGAAGTTTTTTGAGAAGGATTTTGCCCGCCTTAAGAAGAGATTTTTCATCCTTTATCTCGATCCCTGAACCAAGGGATGCTTCTACAAGATTAGGTGTTATTAACGAGACGCCTTTATAACAGTGGAAATGCCCTGTCTTTGGGTCAACAGCAATGAATTTATTCTCAGGTCTTGATGCCTTTACTACCTCTTGTACAAGTTCTGAAGAGACAACCCCTTTTTTATAGTCAGATATGATTACAGCATCATGTTCTAAAATTGCTTTCCTTATATACTCAATAAGCGCCTTGAGTGTTTTACCGCTAACCTTATTCTTATCTTCTCTGTCAAACCTCACAACCTGCTGATTATGGGCTATTACCCTTGTCTTGACTGTTGTAGGTCTCAGGTCATCAAATACGCAACAACTGATTCCCTTCTTGTCAAGAAGTTCTTTCAGAATATCCCCGGCCCTGTCTCTGCCTACTATCCCGACAACAGTTACATGACCCTCAAGGCTGACGATATTATTTGCTACATTAGAAGCTCCGCCTAAAAGAAAATTTTCATTGGTAACCTCCACAACAGGCACAGGCGCCTCAGGGGATATCCTGCTGACCTTCCCCCATATATAACGGTCAAGGACAAGGTCACCGATTACAAGTATTTTCCTATTCTTGAAATTAGTGAAGACTCTTGAAAAGTCCATGTAAAAGGATAAAACATTAGATTGCCATAAATCAATAAGTGGAATAAAACATTATACCTGATAGGATTAGCTTTGAGCGGCTTATTTTGCCGATATCCCGATTAGGTAAATAAAAATCTACCTCTATTTTGGGGTTAACAAAGGGCTGCGTGCACGCCTTTTACAAGGTCTTCTATCTCGTTGTTCCTCACTGTCCTTGCATCAAGCAAAAGGGTATCTTCTTTTATCCTTGTAATAATAGCCGGTATGCCTTTTCTTAATCTCTCCTCCAGATCGTTAACTGAAATGCCTTCAGGTTTTATCGAAACAGCATATGTGGGAAAATCTATCTCTGGCAGGGAACCTCCTCCTGCCTTTGATTTATCTTCTATTACATCTATCTCTGCATTTTTAATATGCCTCTTTATCTTCAAGGCTATCCGTTTTGCCCTGTCCTTTATCTTTGCTGGCTCCTGGAGAAGCATCTTAAGCGTAGGTATATTTTCAATTGCCTTATCTTCATCGAGATATTCCATCAATGTTGCTTCAAATGCAGCAAGCGTCAGCTTGTCAATCCTCACTGCCCTTGTCAATGGATTTTTCTGAATCCTCTCGACATATTCTTTTCTTCCTACAATAACACCACCCTGGGGGCCTCCAAGGAGTTTGTCCCCGCTGAAGGTTATGACATCCACCCCTGCTTTCACTATTTCCTGAACTGTAGGCTCAGAGTATATTCCAAACGGTTTTAGGTCTACCATGCACCCGCTTCCGAGGTCATACATAAATGAGATATTATACTTTTCTGAAAGCACCTTAAGGTCTTTTACAGATACATCCTCTGTAAAACCCATAATCCTGTAATTCGACTGGTGAACCTTAAGGATTAATCCGGTATTTTCATTTATAGCGTTTTTATAGTCATATAGATGCGTCTTGTTCGTTGTCCCGACTTCTCTCAATATAGCTCCTCTTGCCGACATAACATCAGGGAGCCTGAATGAATCTCCTAGTTCAACAAGCTCTC
>JAKALU010000074.1 GCA_021824065.1 Nitrospirota bacterium | reverse complement strand
TGCTATGCCTCCTTCTTCTTGCCCATAATGGTTCTCCTCGGTCCCCTGCGTGTGCGGGCATTTGTCTTCGTTCTTTGTCCCCTTACAGGAAGTCCTGTCCTGTGCCTGATTCCCCTATAACATCCAATGTCCATAAGCCTCTTTATGCTCATAGAGGTTTCACGCCTCAAATCACCTTCAACTTTATACTCTCTATCAATGACAGACCTTATCTTTACAATATCTTCATCTGCCAGATCTTTCACCCTTATATCAGGATTAACCCCTGTCTCGTTTAATATCTTCTTGGACAGTGACTTCCCGATTCCAAATATCCTCGTTAATCCGATCTCGATGCGTTCATTTTTTGGTAGATCAACTCCAGCAATTCTTGCCATATATTTCTCCTATCCCTGCCTCTGTTTATGCCTGGGATTTTCGCATATAACTCTTACGATCCCCTTCCTCTTAATAATCTTGCACTTAGCACATACAGGTTTTACAGATGACCTGACCTTCATAATTTACTCCTTAATAAGCAGGTAAAGGCTAAGGTTAAAAAATCTCAACCTCAACCTTTACCTCGACCTTTATTTAAATCTATACGTTATCCTGCCTTTAGTAAGGTCATAAGGCGAGAGTTCGACCGTAACCTTATCACCAGGCAGTATCTTTATAAAATGCATCCTCATCTTCCCAGAGACGTAAGCGAGGATTATCTGCCCATTTTCAAGTTTTACTCTGAACATTGCATTAGGCAGTGTTTCAACAATAGTCCCTTCAACCTCTATATTTTCCTCTTTAGGCATTTAGCTTAAAAGTATAACATTTCAATTAAGTTTCGTCAAGATTCTTGCGTCCCCGTCAGTAATAACAATTGTATGCTCAAAGTGAGCAGAAATGCCACCGTCCAATGTAACCGCAGTCCAACCATCATCAAGTATACCTACTTCATGTCCTCCTGTATTTACCATAGGCTCTATTGCTAAAGTCATACCTTCTTTTAATCGCGGCCCCTGGCCTGATACTCCAAAGTTTGGGATCTGCGGTTCCTCGTGCAATGACATGCCAATGCCGTGCCCCACAAACGCCCTTACAACAGAAAAACCATTGGACTCAACATAACTTTGTATTGCAGATGATATGTCCGACACTCTGTTGCGAGAGGTTGCCTTGTCTATCCCGATGTAAAGGGCATCCTCGGTCACCTTGATAAGTTTCTGTGCCAGAAGGCTTATCTCTCCAACAGGCAAAGTCACAGCTGCATCACCGTAAAAACCATCTAAGTATACACCGAGGTCTATGCTTATAATATCACCTTCCTTAAGTCTCAATTGCGAGGGTATCCCGTGAATAACCTGGTTGTTTACAGACGTACATATGCTGGCAGGATATCCTCTATATCCTTTAAATGCAGGGATTCCGCCCTTAGCGTTAATTTTTTCTTCTGCCCGTCTCTCTATCTCTTTTGTCGAAACACCAGACCTGACAAATGACCTTAAATCTTCAAGTGTTTCAGCTACAATACGACAAGCCCGAGCCATCTTTTCTATCTCCTCTGAGGTCTTTAGAATAATCATATATCAAACAACTTTGCATCTTGAAATTTGAATTTTTTGAACTCTTTAAACTCTTGAACCTTATCCTCTCCTGCCCTTTATTCTTCCCTTCTTTAAAAAACCTTCATACGACCGGGTAAGGAGATGAGATTCCATCTGAGATGCTGTATCTAATGCAACTCCAACAACGATTAAAAGCGATGTGCCACCAAAATAGAATGGAACATTAAATCTCCTTATCAGGATTTCAGGTATAATGCACACAGTTGCAAGATATATCGCACCAACAAATGTCAATCTCGATAATACTCTGTATATGTACTCTGATGTCTTCTGCCCCGGCCTTATCCCCGGTATGTATCCGCCATACTTCTTCAGGTTATCTGCTATGTCAACAGGATTAAATACAATGGCAGTGTAAAAATAAGCAAAAAAGAATATCATCCCGACATAAAGTGTTGTGTAAAGAACCGTTCCCGGCGAAAGTTGTCTTGCTATACCCTGAACCCAGGGTATTGATATAAAACCGGCGATAGTCGCAGGGAACATTATTATGGATGATGCAAATATAGGAGGAATAACACCGGAGGTATTTATCTTCAAAGGCAGATGGGTGCTCTGACCACCATATACCTTACGGCCTACAAGCCGCTTTGCATACTGAACAGGTATCTTTCTTTGCCCCCTCTCTATAAATATAATCACTCCAACTATAGCAACCATCATTACTATCAGGAAAATTACAAAAAAGGGTGACAGTTCACCTGCCCGCATAAGCCTTACAGTGCTTACAACAGCATTCGGGAATCTTGCAACTATACCAGCAAAGATTATCAACGAAATGCCATTGCCTATGCCTCTTTCTGTAATCTGCTCACCGAGCCACATTATAAATGCTGTGCCTGAGGTCAGAGTTATCATTGTCATCAGTCTGAATGACCAGCCAGGGCTCTGTATGAATGCCCCCTGTGCCATGCTCTCAAGCCCCACTGCGATTCCCATAGACTGTATCGCACTTATTACCACTGTTCCGTATCTCGTATATCTGGTAATCTTTTTCCTGCCCGCCTCGCCTTCTTTTGCAAGCTTTCCGATTGCAGGTATTACAACAGTCAGAAGTTGGAATATAATAGATGCGCTTATGTAAGGCATTATGCCCAAAGCAAAGACTGTTACTTTTGCCAGCGCTCCTCCGGAAAACATATCAAAAAAACCCATAAGTGCCCCGCCTTTTTCGGAAAGAAACTTACTTAATTCCTCACCGTTTATGCCCGGGGTTGGGATATGACTTCCTATCCTGTAAACAGTAAGAAGCGCAAGCGTAAAAACCACCCTGCTTTTTAATTCAGGAACTTTAAATATATTCTGGAAACTTGAAAGAACTCCCATAATTAAGTTAAAAGTTAAATTTTTGCTTTCTGAATTTTAAATTTTTTCAGCCTTGCCGCCTGCAGCAACTATCTTAGTCGAAGCTGCAGCGCTAAAGCCATTTGCCTTTATTGTGATCGGTCTTGTTATCTCGCCGCTGCCAAGAATTTTGACGCCGTCTTTAGGATTTTTTATTACGCCCCTCTCGAGAAGGACATCAGGCGTTATAACATCAATGTCCTCAATCTTCATAATGTCTTTCAGATTTACTATTGCATATTCCTTTGTAAAAAAATTCCTAAATCCTCTTTTGGGAAGCCTCCTCTGTAATGGCATCTGCCCACCTTCAAAGCCTGCCCCTTTTCCGCCTCCAGAGCGCGCCTTCTGACCTTTATGCCCTTTGCATGATGTTTTGCCATGGCCTGAACCTATCCCGCGCCCGACCCGTTTATCCTTCTTCCTGCTGCCTTCTGAAGGTCTTAAATCCTCTATTCTCATCTAATGCCTCCGCTATTTACTTCTTGAGGTTCTTCCTCAGCCCTTCCTCTCAGCTTGCGAACTGCTTCAGGATCTTTAAGCTTCAAAAGCCCATCAAGTGTTGCCTTTGCTGTGTTATAAGGATTATGGCTTCCGATAGCCTTTGCAACTATATCCTGTATGCCGGCAACATCGAGCACTGCTCTAACAGCACCACCTGCAATAAGTCCTGTGCCTTTAATCGCAGGATTCATAACCACGCTTCCTGAACCAAACTCTCCTATTGTCTTATGAGGGATAGTCCCATCTTTTAATGGAACCTTAACTAAAGATTTCTTTGCCTGCTCAACTGCCTTTCTTATTGCCTCGGGAACCTCTGATGCCTTGCCTTTACCGATACCTACTGTGCCGTCTCCATCCCCTACAGCAACGAGAGCGCTAAAAGAAAATCTCCTGCCTCCCTTAACAACCTTTGCAACCCTGTTTATATATATAACTTTATCTTTTAGAGTCAGTCCTTCTGGATCAATCTTTTTCACCATACCCCCTTGTATCAGTTTTCAGTTTTCAGTTGTCAGTTATCAGCCTAAAAACTGACAACTAACAGCTAACAACTGTTTAGAACTCCAATCCTGCTTCTCTGGCTGCTTCTGCTAATGCCTTAACCCTTCCGTGATAAAGATAACCACTCCTGTCAAAAACAACTTTTTTAATTCCCTTTTCCAATGCCCTTTTGGCTATAAGCCCGCCAATTTGTTTTGCGGTCACAACATTCCCTTTATGGGATTTCTTATCTTTAAATTCTTTATCAAGACTCGATGCAGAGACAATAGTGCGTTCATTAGAGTCATCAATAATCTGGGCGTATATGTGATCCAGGCTTCTGTAAACTGAGAGCCTCGGCCTCTCGGGGGTGCCTGCAACTTTTTTCCTTATTCTCTCGTGCCGTCTTTCTCTTGCCTCTTTAATATCCGACAACTTAAAACCTCCAATAATTCAGTTTTTAGTTGTTAGTTTTTAGTGTCCAGTCTGATAACTGAAAACTAACAACTGATAGCTATTTCTTACCGGCCTTGCCGACCTTAAGTTTTAACCTCTCACCAGCATATCTCACACCTTTGCCTTTGTAAGCATCAGGTGATCTGAGTGCCTTGAGGTTTGCAGCAATTTGTCCGATCTGTTGTTTGTCAATACCTGTTAATGTAATCTGCGTCTGTTTTTGGTCTACTGCAGCCTTAATCCCTGATGGAAGCTCAAATTCCACCGGGTGAGAATATCCGAGCGTAAGCAAAAGCTTATTACCCTGAACCTGTGCTCTGTAACCAGTTCCAACAATTTCAAGAACTCTCTGGTAACCTGTTGAAACGCCTAACAGCATATTTGCTATAAGACTCCTTGTAAGTCCATGGAGCGATCTCACGGCTTTTGTGTCATCGGTTCTCTCAACAAATATCTTCCCTTCATTAACAGAGACCTTCATACTCTCAGGAAATTTAGAAGATATCTCACCTTTTGGACCTTTGACCTTTACAGTCGTATCTTCAAGTTTTATATCTACACCTTTTGGTATGTCTATCGGTTTTTTACCAATTCGCGACATTTAATTACCTTCTCCTCTTAAACTTTTTGCCTTATTTGAATTACCACACATAACAAAGAACCTCTCCACCAACTTTTTCCTGACGGCAGACCTTATCACTTAAAAGACCTCGAGAAGTAGTAAGGATTGCAACTCCAACACCTGCCATAACACGCGGAATTTTATCGCTCCCAACATAGATCCTCCGCCCGGGTCTACTAATCCTTCTCAATCCAGATATGACACTATTTCCATCAGCATACTTAAGAGTAACCCTTAAAATGCCCTGCCTTTCATCTTTCAATATCTTATATGCCCTCACAAACCCTTCTTCTTTCAGAATCTTTACTACCTCAAGTTTCATTCTCGAAGCAGGAATATCAACCTTCTCTGCACGGATAGTGATTGCGTTTCTAATACGTGTGAGCATGTCTGCTATTGGATCAGTAACCATTCTTCACCTCTTCACCAACTTGATTTTGTTACCCCGGGCAGCTGCCCCTTGAGGGCGAGCGTCCTGAAGCATATCCTGCATATACCGAATTCTCTTAGAAACGCCCTCGGTCTTCCGCATATGCGACACCTGTTGTATGCCCGCACTTTAAATTTGGGCGTCCTTTTCACCTTCTCAATCATGCAAGTCTTAGCCATACTCTCCTCTTTTAATTCCTGAACGGCATTCCCATATATCTCAACAGGGCTTTGCCTTCTTTGTTTGTTTTTGCAGTAGTGCATATTATAATATCCATCCCGTGAACCACTTCAACCTTGTCATATTCGATTTCGGGGAACATAAACTGTTCCTTTATGCCGAGCGAATAGTTTCCCTTCCCATCAAAAGACTTCCCTGAAACGCCTTTAAAATCCCTGATCCTTGGAAGTGCAAGGTTTATAAACCTATCGAGGAATTCATACATCCTGTTACCCCTTAATGTAACCTTACAGCCTATAGGTACACCCTTTCTGAGTTTGAATCCTGCAATTGACTTCTTGGCTTTAGTAATAACTGCCTTCTGTCCTGTAATAATGCCAAGTTCTTTCTGTGCAGCCTCAAGTAGTTTTATATTCTGGATAGCCTCACCAAGACCGACATTGAGAACAACCTTTTCAACCTTTGGAACCTGCATCACGTTCTTATAGGAAAACTCTTTCATTAAAGCAGGCATAACCTCTTTTACGTATCTTGCCTTTAATCTTGGAATTACTACTGGCTTATTGCTTCTTTGCATTTTTTACACACCCGTGATTTTTTACCATCATCAAAAGTTATATTTGCAATCTTTGTAGGCTTATTACACCTTGGGCATATAAGCATAACATTCGATATGTGGATCGGGGCCTCCTTCTCTATAATTCCGCCTTGCGAATACTTTTTGCTTGGCTTCATGTGTCTTTTTATGACATTTACCTTCTCTACAATAAGCTTGTTGTCTGACGGCATGACCGAAAGCACACGACCTTTTTTGCCTTTTTCTTTTCCAGCGACGACTAAGATTGTATCATTCTTCTTAATAGCCAGCCCCATCCTTTTATAAAACCTCCGGTGCTAATGATATTATCTTCATAAATTCCTTCCACCTTAACTCTCTGGCTACAGGCCCAAATATTCTTGTACCCACGGGTTCTCCTTGTGGATTAATCAGAACAACGGCATTCCGATCGAATCTTATGTAAGAGCCGTCAGGTCTTCTTTGCTCTTTCTTTGTTCTCACAACAACGGCCTTTGCCTTAGTGCCTTTTTTAACATTGGACTCTGGGATAGCTTCTTGTACGCTGACAATCACAACGTCCCCCAGTCGTGCATATCTTCTACGTATACCGCCAAGAACCTTTATACACCGGACCCTTTTAGCGCCTGAATTGTCTGCTACATCAAGTATACTTCTGTCTTGAATCATCTATTCTATCCTTTACGCCTTTTCTAAAATACTAAGAACCTTCCACCTTTTATCTTTGCTGAGTGGCCGCGTCTCTACCACAGAGACCATATCCCCTACATTACACTTATTCTCTTCGTCATGGACCTTGAACTTGGTAATCTTTTTTATTGTCTTTTTATAAACCGGGTGCTGAACGAGTCTTGTGACAGCAACCACAACAGTCTTATTCATCTTATTGCTTACTACCTTGCCTGTATAAATTTTCTCTGACATTTCTACCTCAAAATTAGTGTAAGTTATCCGTGTCAGTGCCAGTTATCTGTCCACTGACACTATTTACTGACACTTTTTTCTGTCATTATTGTTAAGACCCTTGCTATATCCTTACGCAGGGTATTAATGCGCATCGGATTTTCTATCTCTCCAGTTGCAAGCCGGAATTTGAGATTAAATAACTCCTTTCTCATGTCCTGCTCCTTCTGTTTTAATTCCTCTACCGTTAATGCTCTTAACTCCGAGGGTTTCATGCTACTGTATCCTCCCTCTTAACAAATCTGGTAGCAATCGGAAGCTTATAAGATGCAAGCCTGAGCGCTTCCTTTGCAAGTTCCTCTGTAACACCAGCCACCTCATAGAGAACCCTGCCTGGTTTTACAACCGCCACCCAGTACTCTGGAGCACCTTTGCCTTTACCCATTCTTGTCTCTGCAGGTTTCTTTGTTATAGGTTTATCCGGGAATATTCTTATCCACAACTTACAACCCCTCTTGGCATGCCTTGTTATTGCTACTCTCGCTGCCTCAATCTGTCTGGACGACACCCATCCAGGCTCCAATGCCTTAAGTCCATATTCTCCAAAAGAGACCTCAGAGCCTGTATATGCCTTTCCATCCATCCTGCTTTTTTGCATCTTCCTGAATTTAACTTTCTTCGGCATTAACATTTAGATATTCCTCTCTCCAACAGCCTCAGGAAGTATTTCGCCCTTATAAATCCAGACCTTAACGCCTATTTTCCCATATGTTGTAATTGCCTCTGAAAAACCATAATCTATATCTGCTCTGAAAGTGTGAAGTGGAACCCTTCCTTCTCTGTACCATTCACTCCTTGCGATTTCTGCACCAGCAAGCCTGCCTGAACATGAGACCTTCACTCCCTGTGCCCCAAATCTCCGTGCTGATATAACTGCCTTCTTCATTGCCCTTCTGAATGCAATCCTTTTCTCAAGCTGAAGCGCTATATTCTCAGCAACAAGTTGTGCATCGACCTCTGGCTTTCTTATCTCTTTTATATCTATTGAAATCTGCTTGCCTGTCATTGCCTCAATGTCTTTCCGGAGCTTTTCAACCTCCGCACCTTTTTTCCCTATAATGATTCCCGGCCTTGCTGTATGAACTATTACCCGGGACTTCTGCCCCGCCCTCTCGAGCTCTACCCGTGCAATACCTGCATGGAAAAGTTTTTCCTTTATTGTTTTTCTTATAGTAATATCTTCATGCAACTGATCCGCGTACCCCTTTTTAAGGTACCACCGGGAATCCCATGTCTTTATTATCCCGAGTCTGTTTCCTACTGGATGCGTCTTCTGACCCAAAATCTACCTCCTAATAAGTTAAAAGTTATTAGTTGAGAGTTAAGAGTTATAACCTGAAATTTTCCAGTTTTTAACTTTCCACTTTTAACTTTCAACTTTAGACCTCTTCGGTTAAAACCACTGTTATATGGCTCATTCTTTTCCTGATAATGTTAGCCCTGCCCATTGATCTCGGTTCAACCCTTTTCATCGAAGGCCCCTGATCAACAAATGCCTTAACATTCATATCCTCAGGGTTAACTGCCTTTTTCTGTTCTGCATTTGCCATGGCAGACTTTAATACTTTTTCAATTATGTCAGCGCCTCTGTAAGGCATAAACCTCAGGGCAATAAGTGCGTCTCCAGCCTTTTTCCCCTTGATAAGGT
Organism: Nitrospirota bacterium; assembly: GCA_021824065.1. Classification (GTDB taxonomy): domain Bacteria; phylum Nitrospirota; class Thermodesulfovibrionia; order Thermodesulfovibrionales; family UBA1546; genus JAKALU01. The sequence continues at coordinate 4,250 of JAKALU010000074.1, read as the reverse complement.
CAGTAACCCTGCGGGCCTTTCTCGGCGTGATCTTTGCAAATTTTAATATCGCTTTTGACTCCATATAAAACTCCGTTCCTTTTTATGCCTTTGCTGGCGCTGCCTTTTCAGATTTAGAGTGGCCCTTAAACGTACGCGTTGGTGAAAACTCACCAAGTTTGTGCCCTACCATATTCTCTGTGACATACACAGGTATAAATTTTTTACCATTATGGACAGCGAATGTATATCCTATGAAATCAGGCACTATTGTGGAACGCCTTGCCCATGTCTTTATAATCTTCTTTTCGCCTGTCTCGATCATCGCCCTAACTTTCTTCATTAACTTTTCATCTACAAAAGGTCCTTTTTTTAATGAGCGTGGCAATTTATTTCCTCCTCTTTACAATAAACTTATCAGTCCTTTTATTATGTCTCGTTTTAATGCCTTCAGGCTTACCCCATGGAGAACATGCTGGGCGACCGCCTGAGCTTCTGCCTTCTCCGCCGCCCAGGGGGTGGTCTATAGGGTTCATAGCAACACCTCTTACATGAGGCCTTTTGCCTAACCATCTTATTCTGCCGGCCTTGCCATAAGAAATATTTTCATGCTCAACATTACTGACCTGTCCTATTGTTGCCATGCAACCTGAAGGTATTAGCCTCACCTCACCTGAAGTAAGTCTTACCTGTGCGTATTTTTCATCCTTAGCTACAAGCTGAACAGATGCACCTGCACTCCTTGCAAGTCTTGCACCTTGCCCCTCTCTTATCTCTATATTATGTATAAATGTGCCCAAAGGTATCTCATTTAGAGGCAACGCATTGCCTATCTTGATCTCGGCACCCTTGCCTGAAACCACCTCATCTCCAACTTGAAGCATTGTAGGGGCAATTATATATCTTCTCTCACCATCCTTATATTTAAGCAAAGCAATTCTTGCAGATCTATTTGGGTCATACTCTATGGTCTCAACTATTGCTGGAACACCTGCCTTATCCCTTTTAAAATCGATAACTCTGTATGCATTCTTGTTCCCGCCGCCACGCTGCCATACGGTAACACAGCCATTGTTGTTCCTGCCGCCTGTCTTCCGCAGATTTTTGACGAGAGGCTCATATGGCCTGTCCGCAGTTATCTCGCTGAAATCAGAGACTGTCTGAAATCTTCTGCCAGGCGAAGTTGGATTATATTTCTTCATTCCCATTATGCACCCTCAATGAAATCAAGTTTCTCCCCTTTTTTCAGGGTAATTATTGCTTTCTTTCTGTCAGGCCTCTTGCCTATAGATTTTCCATAGCGCTTCCATTTGCCATTAGTTGTTATAGTAGCAACCTTGTCCACCTTTACTTTAAAAATCTCTTCTATAGCCTTCTTGACATCGAGTTTGTTTGCATCCTTTGCTACCTCAACAAGTATCTTATTCTGCGACTCTTTGAGGTTACTTCCTTTCTCTGTAAAAAGCGGTTTTTTAATAACCGAATAAAGACTTCTCATGCTGTTTCAGCCTCCTCAATCTTTGCAACCGCCCCCTTTGTAATAAGAAGCCTGTCATGGCTAACTACGCTGTAAGCATTCAGGTCTGCTGTACGCGTCACATGAACCCCGGTAATATTCCTTGCAGAAAGCTTTACAGCATCATTATCTTCCGGAATCACAATAAGCAGGCTCTGTCCTTCCAAACCAAGGTTCTTGATTATCGAGACCATATCTTTTGTACGAGGTTTTTCAATTGATATATCATCTATAAATGTAATCTCTCCGTCAGTAAGCTTGGCTGACAAAGCTGCCCTTAATGCGAGCTTCTTTGCCTGCTTTGGCATGCTATAAGAGTAGTCTCTTGGTTGCGGGCCAAATATTGTGCCGCCCTTTCTCCATAAAGGGGAACGAATACTCCCTGCCCTTGCCCTTCCTGTATGTTTCTGCTTCCACGGTTTCTTGCCGCCTCCTCTTACCAATCCTTTTGTCTTTGTTGCATGCGTCCCCTGCCTCTGATTAGCAAGGAAATTCGTAACAGCCGTGTGTAAGATATCATTTTTTACACCAAGTCCAAAAATCTCCTCTGGGAGATTAATCTTGCCTGCTGCATTATTATTCCTGTCTTTTATCTCTAACTCAGGCATATCAATCTTCCTTCCTGATTTCTATATAAGTACCAGATGCTCCAGGAACAGCGCCCTCGATCATTAAAACATTCTGGTCTGGCTTGACATCTACTATGATAAGATTTTTTATTGTAACGCGCTCAGAACCCATGTGTCCCGGCAATCCTTGGTTCTTCCAAACTCTTGAAGGGAAAGAACTTGCCCCTATGGAGCCTGGTGCACGGTAAAACATAGAACCATGAGAAGCCGGTCCGCCTGCAAACTTATGCCTCTTTATGACTCCCTGAAAACCCTTGCCCTTTGAGACTCCTGTTACAGAAACATTGTCTCCCTTACTGAATTTTTCAACTGTGACAAAGTCCCCAACCTTTAGGTCTCCCATGGGAAATTCCTTCAGTATCCTGTAGGGTTTAACTCCTGCCTTTTTAAATATACCGCTCATCGGTTTATTAACTTTCTTATCTTTTTTAATTTCTTGAAACCCAATCTTAACAGTTTCGTATCCGTCTTTTTCAAGGGTTTTAACCTGAACAACACAGCACGGCCCGGCCTCAACTACTGTAACGGGAACCATTTTCCCATCTCCAGTAAATATCTGAGTCATGCCGATTTTTTTCCCTAAAATTCCAATCACAGTTTTATCTCCACATCAACCCCTGCTGCAAGCTCAAGCTTCATTAATGCATCAACAGTTTGAGGAGTTGGGTCATATATATCAATAAGCCTTTTATGAGTTCTTATCTCGAATTGCTCCCTAGATTTTTTATCAACATGAGGAGACCTTAAAACAGTTATCTTACTTATACGGGTAGGCAAAGGGATAGGACCGGTTATCCTTGCACCTGTCCTTTGAGCAGTGTCAACTATCTCCTTGACAGACTGGTCGAGTATCCTGTGGTCATACGCTCTTAATTTTATTCTTATCTTTTGATCCACCTATTACTCCAGTACCTCGGTAACAACACCTGCACCGACAGTACGGCCGCCTTCCCTTATCGCAAACCTTAATTCTTTCTCCATTGCGATTGGCGCTATCAGTTCCACTGTTAAGGTTGTATTGTCACCTGGCATCACCATCTCTACCCCTTCAGGAAGTTGTGCCACACCTGTCACATCCGTTGTCCTGAAATAAAACTGCGGCCTGTATCCCTTGAAAAACGGTGTGTGCCTGCCGCCTTCTTCTTTTGTCAGCACATATACCTCTGCCTTGAATTTGGTGTGCGGTGTGATGCTGCCGGGTTTTGCCAATACCTGCCCACGCTCTACTTCGTCTTTGCCTGTCCCCCTTAAGAGTACCCCTATGTTGTCTCCTGCACGTCCTTCATCCAATAGCTTCCTGAACATCTCCACCCCTGTGGCCACTGTCTTTTTGGTCTCTCCAAGCCCTACTATCTCCATCTCTTCTCCAACTTTTATTATTCCCCTCTCTACTCTTCCTGTCACTACTGTGCCGCGACCTGATATGCTGAATACGTCTTCTATCGGCATCAGAAACGGCTTGTCTACCGGCCTCTCAGGCGTCGGTACATAGCTGTCTATCGCTGCCATCAACTCATGTATGCATTTGTATTCGGCTGCACCAGAGTCTGTGCTTGCTGATTCCATCGCCTTTAGTGCACTGCCCCTTATTATCGGTATCTTGTCCCCGGGAAACTGATATTTGGACAGTAATTCCCTTACCTCAAGTTCTACTAAGTCCAAAAGCTCAGGGTCATCTACCATGTCTACTTTGTTCATGAATACTACTATGTATGGCACCCCTACCTGCCTTGCCAGAAGTATATGCTCTCTTGTCTGTGGCATCGGCCCATCTGCTGCGCTCACTACAAGTATTGCTCCGTCCATCTGGGCTGCCCCTGTTATCATGTTCTTTATGTAGTCTGCATGCCCGGGACAGTCTACATGCGCATAATGCCTCTTGTCTGTCTCATATTCTACATGTGCCGTTGCTATGGTTATCCCGCGTGCCTTCTCCTCAGGTGCATTGTCTATCGAATCATATGCCCTGAACTGTGCCTGCCCCTTGAATGCCAATACCTTGGTTATCGCTGCTGTTAGTGTCGTCTTGCCGTGATCTACGTGCCCTATCGTCCCAACATTGCAATGAGGTTTCGTCCTCTCAAACTTAGCCTTTGCCATAATTGCCTCCTTTACACAAAGTTTAG
>JAKALU010000073.1 GCA_021824065.1 Nitrospirota bacterium | reverse complement strand
CCGCGGCACCTCGGGCGGAAATGTTGCATTCAAATATGCAAATGGACAACTCGTTGCTTTTACTGATGCGGACTGCATTGTTGATAAAAACTGGATCAGGAACTCTTTAAAGTATTTTGAGGGGGCGGAAGTTGCATGTGTTGGGGGCCCTAATCTTACTCCTCCATCTGAAGGAGATTTTGGAAAGGCAGTAGGTTTCATCTTCAATCAGGGGATATTTTCTGCAGGTTCGATTCATGCAAGAGAATTGAAGGAAATTAAGGAGGTAAAGAGCATACCTGGCTGTAATGCTATCTACAGGAAGGATGCACTTGAGAAAGTTATGCCTATAGATGAGTCATTGCTTACATGTGATGATACCGAACTAAACCAGAGGCTTATTGATAAAGGATATAAACTCTTATATACGCCTGATGTATTTGTCTGGCATTATAGAAGGCCGAATCCGAAGATGCTTTTTAAGCAGATGTACCGCTATGCTATAGGGAGGCTGCAGGTAGGGAAGATGGACTGGCGGATGATAAACTTCATGCATATCCTGGTAGGGCTTGCACTGCCGCTGAGTCTGCTTCTGCTTGTTTTCTCGCCATTGTCATTTTTGTTTTTACTTCTCCTGTATTTTCTTATGCTCTTTTATTTTTCGATACTTGCACTGGTCAAGACAGGGTCTATTAAGGTGTCACTTTATGCACCTGTAGTAATATCAATAATGCTGTGTGCATGGTCGGCAGGTTTTATGACTGAGTTGATATCCCCATTAAAGAAAGTTGAAGGTAAATAATGAAAATATCTTTTATTGCACCACCATCCCTTGACGGAAAGCCTGCTGCTGACAGGCTTTATGGGTGTGCGTATTCTTTTTATTACCTGCCTCATATACCGAGTCTGATATGCGCAACAATACTTCGGGATAATGGGTACAAAGTTGAATTGCTTGATTTCCCGGCTCAGGGGAAAAACATTCAGGCCTTTATTGATTACGTAAAATCGACAGATGCTGATGTTTTTGTGTTTTATTCTGTTTTTCTTACAAAACGGACAGACCTTAAGGCCAGGGAGATGATAAGAGAACTGAAACCCGGTGCAAGGTTCATCTATATGGGGCCTTATCCGACGGCGTTCCCTCATGAACTTATAGATGACAGAGAAGATACAGTCGTTGTAAGAGGGGAACCTGAATTGACGACCCTGAAACTCATAAAGGTTATTGATTCGGATCTTTCATGGGATGATATAGAGAATATTGTTTTCAGAAAAAGAGAAGATGTCCTATATGGACCACTTGGAGATTTCATACAGGATATAGATATCCTGCCAGTACCCGACAGGGGTCTACTTGACCATTCCGCATATTTTAATTCCAAGATGAGAAGAAGCCCGCAGACTGTCTTGCTTACAAGTAGAGGGTGTTCTTTCAGGTGCTGGTACTGTTTCCCTAACTCTCTGAGTTATGTGAGAGAAGCTGTGTATAAAGGGAAATACGGGAGGAAACCCCCTGTTAAACTGATGTCAATTGAAAGGGTTGAAAAAGAATTGAGAGAGATTGCAGAATCAGGATTTAAGGCAGTTTCTGTGATGGATGACAATTTTATTTGGGGGGAGGAAAGAACATTGAAATTGTGCGGACTGTTCAGTAAATACAATCTTGAGTGGTCCTGTCTCGCCAGAGTTGACTTGATCACAGAACCAATTGTAAAGGCTATGAAGGAATCAAATTGCGCTTATGTTGATTTCGGGATAGAATCATTTGACCCCGAAGTTTTGAAATGCATAAAAAAAGACCTGGATATTGAAAAGGCAAAGAAGACAATAAAACTTATGCAGAAATACGGGGTTGAACCAGAGGTCAATATCCTTATCGGGAGTTGTCCTACAGAGACAGAGGAAAGCATAAAAAGGACAGTAGAAGCTGTTGAGGACCTTAAGATACATTATGTGCTTTATTCGATAGCAACCCCGTTCCCTGGAACCGAACTTTATGAGGCTGCAAAAAGGGAAGGCTGGCTGATAGGCGGCGAATATTCTCTTAACGATGCAGTTTATGAGTCAGTCCTTTCATATCCCCAACTCACAAAGGATGATATGGAGAGGCTTATTGCATGGGCTTACAGGCGGCATTATTTCAGTCCTCATTTCCTTTTTAGAGAGTTGAAGGGACTTACTTCATTTACAGAGCTTTTCTCAAAGTTAAAAACAGGACTTATAGTCTTTAAGAAATATGTGCTCGGGATGCAAAAGAAAGAAAGTGAAATATAATACGGATTATTGATGAAACAAGGGTGGCTGAATGTTCTAATTTTTATTATTGTTATTTCTTCCTTAACCTATCTCACTTTCGAGAGGAATAAGGTTTGGCAGAACGATGTTACGCTCTGGAAGGACGTTGTAGAGAAAGCCCCTGATAATGCGAGGGCACATAATAACCTCGGAAGGGCATTGGGTGCCCAGGGCCGCGACCTTCTGGCTATAGAGGAATTCAAAAAGGCTGTGGCACTTTTGCCAGATTATGCCCTTGCCTATATGAATATGGCTGTTTCATATGGCAAGTTCGACAGGGTCCCTGAGGCAGAATTTTATTATCAAAAAGCAATAGAGTTTTACCCTGAACTTCCCGAGATTTATTACAACTATGGCTTCCTTATGTATTCGAGACAGAGATATGTGGAGGCTTATCCACTCTTGATTAGGTACGTAGGGCTTGACCCTACAGGACCATTTGTCCCTTTTGTAAATAAACTCCTGTCAGACATAGAAAAGAGAGGTTATGGGAGATAGGTCTGCTCACTTAAAAAGGATTATACTGATTGCGGCTATAACATTTATTGCATATTCAAACTCATTTGATTCGGCGTTCCATTTCGATGATTATTCCTCGATCATAGCTTACCCGTATATAAAATCTATATATAACATACCGTATTTCTTTTATTATAACGGCGCACCGCTTACAGGCAGGCCTGTCACAATGGCAACTTTCGCTATAAACTTTGAAATAGGAGGGCTTGACCCATCCAGCTACCATCATGTGAATTTTTTTATACATCTATCGAACGCTATTCTTGTTTATATTCTGTTACTGCTTACTTTGAAAAACAGAGTTACCGAATACATGAATATATCATTCTTTGCATCCATTATGTTTGCGGTGCATCCTGTTCAGACACAGGCAGTCACATACGTCGTTCAGAGGGCCGAGATACTCTCAGCATTCTTTTATCTGCTGTCGCTGGTGGTATTTGTAAAGGCAAGATTATTATCTTATGAAGAAAATCCTCCCTTGCCCGGGGGGATGGGGGGATTAAAACGCTACATGCTATACGCAGTTTCTCTCGTTTCTGCTATCCTTGCCATGGGGTCAAAGGAGATTGCTGTAACCCTGCCTGTAACTATTCTCCTTTATGATTTTTTCTTCATATCAGGTGGAAATTTTAAGGCTCTCTCGAAGAAGTGGACTATACATCTTCTATTCTTTCTGACGCTGCTTCCTTTGATGTATTTTATGGGGGTATCTCAGATTAGCAGTTTTATATCAACAGATACTGTCCAGTCTCCTCCCACCTCTACTACATACATGGAGACGTCCTCGATATCAAGATCCGAATATCTCTTTACCCAATGTAGAGTGATATGGACATACATCAGGCTTTTGATATTCCCTGTAAATCAGAATCTTGACTATAACTACACGGTCTCAAAAGGACTTCTTGAACCCTTAACAACTTTGCTTGGAGGCGTCGGTATAATCGCACTCCTAACCCTTGCACTTTTTCTTTTTAAAAGGCAGAGATTTATGTCTTTTTTTATCGTCTGGTTTTTTCTTATACTTGCACCGACATCTTCTGTTGCGATTCTCCCTGATGTCATATTTGAACACAGGGTATATCTTCCGTCCGTAGGATACTTTGTTCTATTTACCGCGGGTGTATTTCGGGTTTCAGATGTTATATATAGGAGGAAGGGGAAACAGCTATGAAGGTGCTTTTGATACAGCCCCCGCCAAGACAACTTATAAGGGAAGACATTATAGTCCCGCCACTGGGGATAGCATATCTTGCTGCTGTCCTTGGAGATAAAGGTTATAAGGTCACCATTATAGATGCCTTTGCAGAAGGACTTGATATACATTCTCTTGAGGAAAGGATTAAAGCAGTAACCCCGGATATTATTGGCATTACAGGGATGACCCCTGTTATAGACAATGCATTCAGGGTTGCGAATATAGCAAGGAGATATGCGAGGTATATAATCATGGGCGGTCCCCATGTCTCTGTTGTCCGTGATAAAATATTTGACCAGTGCCCTGATATAGATTATGCAATACAGGGGGAAGGCGAGATAAGCCTTCCGCTCCTCTTAGATGCATTGGAATTTGATAAAGATATAGGTGATGTCCCAGGCCTTATTACGAGGGGTTCTAAAAATCCGCCTGCTCCATTTGTAGAAGATCTCGATGGCATCCCTTTTCCGGCAAGGCACCTCTTGCCGAATGAGAGATACAGATACATATTATCAAGGGGAAGGGTCACTACCATGTTTACATCGAGAGGGTGTCCATACCATTGTATATTCTGCGACAAGGCGGTTTTTGGCTCAAAATGGAGATACAGGAGCGCATCAAATGTTCTTGATGAGATAGAGCTTGTGAATAAGGAGTTCAAGATTAATTCTATAATCATTTACGATGACCTCTTCACAGTCAAAAAAGAAAGGGTTATAGAAATATGTCAGGGCATGCTTGAAAGGGGACTCAAGGTTGAGTGGAAATGTGAAGGCAGGGTAAACATAGTTGATGAAGAAACTCTCAGATGGATGAAGAGGGCAGGCTGTTCAATGATAGCTTATGGTGTTGAAAGCGGGAATCAGAAAGGACTTGATTATCTGAATAAAGGGACAAAGATTGAGCAGATAAAAAGGGCATTTGGACTGACAAGGAAGGCAGGCATAAAACCAATGGCTTATTTTGTTCTCGGTATCCCTGTTGAGACATACGAGGATGAACTGGGGACGATAGAGTTTGCGAAGAAAATAAGACCGGCGTATGCGCAGTTCAGCGTCCTATCGCCTACGCCGGGCACAAAACTTTATGACGATGCTGTTAAGATGGGATGGTACAGAGAGGTGGATGCACGGAATCCTATGGACAAGGATATCAGGAGACCAGCTATAATAAACGAAAACTGGGATGAGGATAAATTAAATAAAATTTTAAGAGAAGCACACAGGAGATTTTATCTGAGTCCCTGGTATATGTGGGAAAGACTTAAGGAGATCAGAAGTCTGAAAGAGTTTGTTATAAAGGCAATGGCTGGGCTTAGATTATTTAGATGGTATATAAAGGATTCAAGGGGTCAAGGGGTCAAGGGGTCGAGCGAAGTATAAAGAATTACTTGTCATTCCCACGAAAGTGGGAATCCAGAGATGGAATATAGATTCCTGCCTTTGCAGGAATGACACTCGAACCCTCGAATCCTTGAATCCTCGAACCCTATTTAATCAGGAGGTATAATGCTTAGATGTCTTAAGGTCTTAATTGCCTTTGTTCTCATATTAGGCCTTATGTATGTAGGCCATGGGTTTATTCTGGAAAAGGCGGGCAGGTTCTTATATTACAGTGATGAATTGAAACCAGCTGATGTTATAGTTGTACTCGCGGGTGAAGAAACAGAGAGGGTTGAATACGGGGTTAACTTGTTCAAGGAAGGATGGGCAAGAAAAGACAAGATTATATTAGCTGGAGGTCCGCTTATCTGGAAATACACATGGGCATCACTAATGAAAGAGCATGCAATGTATCTCGGCGTGCCAAAGAATGCCATCCTGCTTGAGGACAGGTCAAGGACTACAGAGGAAGATGCAAGATTTACAAAGGAGATATTGAAAGAATATGGATACAGGTCATGTATTCTCGTTACATCTCCTTATCACAGCAGGAGGGCATTGAAGATCTTTAAGAAAATTATGGGTGATGAAATAAAGATAATAAGCGCACCTTCTACTGATAGCTGGTTTAAGTTCGACGAATGGTGGAAGAGAAGGAGAGACAGAGCAAGGGTTCTTGATGAATATTCTAAATTTATATGGATGTTGATTTTTGATCTCAAAGGGAATTGACCATTACATAACTATCAATGGACAAAAAAAGAATAAGACAGAAATTTTTCATAGTGAAGGAACTTCGACTTTCAATCTCACTCATAGTCGTCTGGTCACTTCTTGCCGGAATCCTGTTCACATATCTGACAAAAGAGCTTGGCGGGAAAATAGAGCATGGTCTTTTTTCTTTTGTAATCGTGTTTGCTGGTTATGTGATTATCGTTATTGTATTAGCCATGTTTTTTGCACACCGTTTTATAGGTCCATTTGAAAGATTAAAGATGGAGATAAAACTTATATTGGCCGGCAATTATCACAGACGGTTATGTATAAGAAGCAGCGACGACTTCTATATAAGGACATTTATTGCAGAGGTTAATAAGATACTGGATGAGTTTGAGGGGAAATGTTTTAGTAAAGAAAGGCTCCGTGAAAGTATTGATTCTGAATTGTTGCATATAGTGTCTCTTATTGAAAAGGAAGACATCCCGAAGGAAAAATTGAGAGAGGCTGTCCTTTCATTCCATGAAAAGATGGAGTCCTTGTTAGAGGACACCCCAAAATAATTCCTTATTATTCCTATTTAAAACAGACATGCCTGCGCTTTTGATCACCCAAAACAAAATCAATTTAAGGTTAATAGACCAACCTCAACGCATTCGGCACAATCTCAATCCTTGCAGGTGTCTTGCCAAGATAATCTCCATCTATCTGGATATGGGCATTCCCTTTAATCTCTATGTTTTTTGCCTGCAGGTATGTTATGTCACTGAACTTAAGATGTCTTTTTGCAATTATTCCCGAGACATATCTGACCATATCAGACCGCCTTTTGCCCTGCATAATAAAGGCATAAAGACTTGGTTCCTTTAGTTGTGCATCAGGCGCAGCCGTAAAATTTCCTGCATACTTTGATGCATTACAGATTATCGCAGAATATCCCTCAAAGACTTTGCCGTCTATATTGAAAGTTAGTTTATCGGGATTCCACGATAGTAATGTCTTTATACCACTCCACATGTATGCGCCTTTGCCCGAGTATTTTTTTATTTTAGTGTTTACCCTGTAAACTGTCTCTCCGTCATACCCGATACCTGCCATCAATAAAAAGTAACGAGTGATGGATAATGTTATCCTCCCAAGACAAACTTTATGACTATTACCACTGAGGGCAATATCCACTGCCTTATCTACATCTTCAGAAATATTTAGTTCTTTGGCAAGTACATTTGTTGTCCCCAGTGGAAGTATCGCCATCGGTATATCGGTGCCTGCAATGCCATTAATCACCTCATTGTATGTCCCGTCACCTCCTGCTGCAATTATTAAGGGAAGGGATCGGGGATCAGTGATTTGGGATTTGCTTCTGGAGATCTCTTTTGCAAAAGATTCAGCATCTCCTTTTTTTTCGGTAAGCATCGACCGGATGTCAAAACCTCTGTTTTTAATGATTTTTGCTGCCTTTTCAATCTTCCTTGCTGCAGCACCACCTGCTATTGGATTGCCTATGAGCGCAATTGTCTGTTTCATCTATCCCTGCCGGTCTCCGTTCTCCTTTTGTTTCCCAATCGCATGATTTAATGGCTTTTATATTTTCAATCTTTATCCTTACAAGGTGATTTCAATTCATTGAACTTTCCTCGCACGGAGGCTAACAATCCCTTCAGAGACTGCTCGCCACTATTCTCTTTGTATCATCTGCTATAAGATGGCAATCTACCCGAATCGGACGGTCTTTGAGATGGTTTTCCATCTCTCTCTTTGCCGTATGGCATATTTTTCTTAAAATATTAAATTGTTTCCCGTAATAAAGATAGGGGAAAATATCGTTAATATCAGCGGTTCTTAATAGCTGCAGCTCTTGAGAAGTAATGCCTGCATTTCTGAGGAGTGTGAGTGCATCGCCTGTGGTTGGTTTTGTTGCTTTCCATAAAGAGAGCCGCAGAAGATTTTCCCATGTTAGTGTTAGATGTATTTTTGTGGGATAAGTTCCTGATGTGGAATTACACGAGTTAATGGTGCTTAAAATTATATCAAAGACATTGGTTGTCTCATCTGTAATTAAATATGCCTCAGCATTAAACCTGAACAATTCTTTGTGTGCCTGCTGGGAAAGTTCACTGTCGCAGATTACAAGTTCATGATTGTATTTCAGGTTTTCTAAAAAATATAACATGATCTCTGCAAGTTCGTTCTCCTACAAAGACATAATGAACCCGACCTAAAAAACATAAAGTTTGAGAGGGTTAAAACTGATTTAGTTAAATCCCCCCACAGCATGGGGGGATCTCTGTCAGTTAATTATAGCTTAACTACATTGATTGCCTTGGGACCTTTCGGACCCTTTTCAATCTCAAAGCTGACCTTATCACCCTCGGCAAGGGACTTAAAGCCATTACCCTGAATAGAAGAATAGTGAACGAAAACATCACTGCCATCTTCACTCGTAATAAAGCCAAAACCTTTGGATTCATTGAACCACTTCACTGTTCCTTCAGCCATCTCTTTTACCTCCTTACTTATAAACTAAAGTCTCAAAATGGGCATGTTCTCAGTAAAAAAGGCCACAAAGCTAAAAGTCTTTGTGGCCTTATCAGTTACAAAAACTTCTGAAACTTCGCTCAAAGACTAACATTTTTGAGAATAATTAGTCAACGGTCTGATGTAAAAAATTTTGAGGACTTGTAAATATAAAAGGCTATTCCTTAAAATTAATATATGCACTTAATACTGTTTGATATTGACGGCACATTAATAGACTCAGGCGGGGCAGGAACCCGCTCTCTGGACCTTGCATTTGAGAAACTGTTCTCTGTCGAAAATGCATTCAATGACATAAGTATGGCAGGAAAAACAGATGCACAGATAATGAAGGAAGGGTTAACCAGGCACGGCATTGCAGTTGATGGCAATCTCAATATCCTTGTGGACACTTATCTAAGTCACCTTCAAAAAGAGATAAACAATGACAGGAGACATGTAAAACCCGGCGTCTATGGACTATTAGAAAGATTAAGTCTTGTGAAGGGTATAGGGTTAGGACTTCTTACAGGAAATCTTGAGCTTGGTGCAAGGATAAAACTTGAACCTTTCAGTCTGAATAAATACTTCCCTGCAGGTGCATTTGGCAGCGATGATGAAGACAGGGATAAACTCCTGCCTATTGCAATAAAGAGGTTTGAGAAATTATACAGGGCAAAGATAAGTTTTCATGACTGTGTTGTAATAGGGGATACTCCCCGGGATGTTTATTGTTCAAAGCCGTATGGCGCAATGGCCATTGGTGTTGCTACAGGTCCATACTCTATTGATACGCTTAAACAAGCAGGTGCAGATCACGTATTTGAAAATCTGTCAGATCATTCCGATATCCTTCAGATTTTTTGATAGGGTCAGGAGTTAGATATGGGCGCAAGAGTTAAATATCAAAGCTTATCCAAATATTTTAAGGTAATAACAGCACATATGATTGTCGAGGACTTTGTCAACAACATCTTTCGGGGCCCCGGTTTCTTTTATCCATTTTTCTGCAAAACCTTTTTTGCCCGAACCTGATTTGCAGCCGAGTTGGTAGATGTGGATCTTCTTCCCCCCTATCCTGATCTTTTCGGCAAAGGCGCTTCTCATGGGCTGGTGTACAGAACAGAAAGGGCTTACGCCGGCACCTTCGCCAACGCGGTACTGGTCTGTTATATTGCTCGGCTTATTAAATTCTGTGGTAAAATCCGCAAATCCATCAGGAAGTTTTTCAAAGACTTCTATGTAATTCTTTATGGATGGACCGAAGGGGCATGACTTCAGGCCGAAAACAAAATCACCCTGATGAGAAGATTTCCCCTCTATCATTGTAATAGGATTGGTAGCATTTTCAATGGCAGACAGATACTCTTGAAAAGAGGCGTAGTTGACCTCAGCTATCCTTTCCGCAGTCTTCAAGGAGTTTCTGATAAGTGTACCCTTGGCGCTTGCCGCACCGCTTAAAGTGATCATTATTTTTATCATATCCAGAAAACTTATGTGTGCAATATCGAGAATCTTTCCTTCGTTCATAGTTCACCTCAATGTTTTTATATTGCTACTGCTGTTGCCGTGGCAAGCTCGCTGCTGTATTTTTTGAGCTTAAGCCTTACCATCCCCAGGTTTGAGTCATTGTCAGCAATTATTACGAGAAAGGCGTCTTCCCCAACAGGAGAAAACATAACAGGACCGTTTTTAAACTCGACCATGCTCATTGACATGGCGCCTTTACCGAGTTGCCTGCCCATGGATTCGGATGCGCCAAAACCACTCGATGCAATAGCACCTATCATTTCAGTGTCAATGCCTGTCCTGGCAATGCTGTCAAGTAAGAACCCGTCGCGGCCAACAAGGCATACGGCATTAACACCCTGTAACTTAGTAAACTCATTCAGTATTTCTTTTAAACCCGCCATTTCCTCCTCCTTTTTGTTTGCTTCTGGATTCAGGTTTTTTTCATCTTGCTCTACCTTGTCCATACTTGTTAAAGGGTCACAATCCTTAACTGCGGTTTTGAGTATGCTTTCTATTTCACTTTTATTGTTGATATCCCAGTCTTTTTCGTCTTTGATTCTAAACCCCTCCAGCATTATATAGCTGAGTGAGGCATTTATATTCTTGGTCTTTTTTCTGCAGATACTGCTTATCTCTATTTCGGCCTCATCCCAGCATACGATATCATAGGCAGCCTTTTCACCTTTATTGAATCCGTTGTCTGCATCCAATAACTCCCCTCCATTAAAGTAAAGGTACCCTGTTTTCCCTTTTGACTTAACTTTAAGGGTGCATGTCTTTCTCTCCAGCTCCACAAGCTGCAGGAACGCTGGCAGTGTTATCCCACGGATATAACCTCTGGATATACTCGTCAGTTCTCTGAAGATATTGTTTACCATATCCTTGAAATCGAGAGGCTTTTCCAGCAAGTGGAAGGAGCCCATGGTTTCGAGCCTGCTTTTTATCTCGGCTGTACAATAGGCTGTCATCACGATTACAGGGATATCCTGATAGCTTTTACTCAGATAAGCCAATAGTTCGAAGCCGTCCATTTCAGGCATTTTAAGGTCTGTTACTACGAGGTCAATGCGGGTAGATTTCAGAACCTCTACAGCCTTCTTGCCGTTTTCAGCAATAAGTGTGTTGAAGTCAGCGGCATAAGTTCCGAGTCCTTCTACAAGGCTGAGGAGAAAAGACCTTTCGTCGTCAACGATTAAAACATTTTTCATTCTGAAATTTTTATCCACTGCTGGGGTTAGACGCAATGACCATGCCAGATAGTAATGAGCAGGATTCAAGAGAACAGGTCAAGTGAAATTACCCGATATCTAAATCCTTTTATACTGTTAATCTGCTTTAAGAGGTTGGATAAAAAATTCAATGATTATAAGGGCTTAAAAACAAACACCCGAATGCTTGACCACTTGAATCCTCAAAATTTTTGAATAGCTTGTCAAGTGAAAAACTAAATTGTATTAATATGGTTTGGGGATGAGTTCTAATAAAATGTATCTGGCCTGTTCATTTTGGATAGTCCATTTTGAACAGATAGATTTAAATGATTCCGTACCGTTTGATTTTTCTCTTAAGAGTAGTCAGGGATATTCCCATTGCTCTGGCAGTTCTGGTGTAATTGCATGAAAACTGACCGAGCGTGGTTTTTATATGGCTTTTCTCCATTTCATCTAAAGTTGCAGGATTACTTTTTAATGCCTGAGGCGTGTGCATAGGTGCAGGTGCCCCTGGAATATTAGCTGTTTTACAGAGTAGTTCAGAGGGACGAATATCAGCCCCTTTCCGGAGTATAATGGCCCTCTCTAAAATATTTTTTAATTCCCTTATATTTCCTGCCCAGTCGTATTTCATCAGTCTTTCCACCTCGGAATCAGAGAGTTTTATTTCACGACCTCCAGCTATTTTTTTGATTAAATAATCGCATAGCTCCGGGATGTCTTTAAGCCTTTCTCTTAAAGGAGGGATGTGTATCTTGATAACGTTTAGGCGATAATAAAGGTCTTCCCTGAATGTTTTATGTTTAATCGCATCTTTCAGGTCTATGCTGGTGGCTGCTATTATGCGCACATTAATATGCCTTATGGATTCTCCACCAAGTCTTTTTATTTTTTTATCATCGAGCACTCCCAGAAGTTTTGACTGCAGGTGCAAGGGCATCTCTCCAATCTCGTCTAAGAAGAGAGTGCCTCCTTCAGCCATCTCAAAAATTCCTTTTCTGGAAACTGCCGCACCGGTAAATGCCCCCCTATCATGACCAAAGAGTTCAGCCTCTATAAGATTCTCTGGTATTGCAGCACAGTTTATGCTGATGAAAGGGGCTTTCCTGACCGGGCTGCTGTAATGTATAGACCTTGCAACAACATTTTTACCTGTGCCTGTCTCACCAGTAATAAGGACAGGGGCATCAACAGAAGTTGCTGCGTCTATCAGTCTTTGAACTTCGGAAAGACCTCCTCGACTGCCAATCAGAACAGTATCTTCGATCTCCTTATCATTTCTGTAGTTTTGAAATTGTTCTACTTTTTCTAAATCCAGGATCCTGAATGCCTGTTTGACTGCAAGCGACAATTCTTCCAGCTCAAAAGGCTTAGATAGATAATCATAAGCCCCCGCCCTGATAGCTTTCACTGCGTTGTCGAAACTCGGATATGCTGTGCTGAAGATTATCTTGGTCTGATTGTTATAATTCAATATGGATGGGCAGAGGGTGTAACCTTCTTCATCCGGCAGTCTCTGATCCAGTAAAGCCACATCGATCCTTCTCCCCGAACAGACATTAAGGCATTCTGCGGCTGTGTGGACAGCAAGGACTTCTGCCATTTCTCCGGACAGATATTCTTTGACTGCCTCACAGAATATCCTGTCATCATCGATGATCAAGAGAGTTTTTTTGACTTTATTAAATCCTATCATGACTCTCGGGCAGGTTTAAGGTAACTATAGTCCCGCTATTCTCTA
>JAKALU010000072.1 GCA_021824065.1 Nitrospirota bacterium | reverse complement strand
GAGATAGCAGTTACACTGCCGGTTATTATCCTCTTATATGATTTTTATTTTTTAAAGGACAGGCCATTTTTAAAAAGGGTGGCAGGTCCCGGGATATTTATTGTCTTATCATTAATAGCAGGCATCTTTATCATTTCTGGATTCGGCAAGGGGGCAGACGCAGGATTTTCAGTGAAGGCATTTACCCCGTGGCAATATCTTCTGACAGAGTTCAGGGTGCTGACTACTTACATCAGGTTATTGTTTTTGCCTGTTAATCAGAATCTGGACTATGATTTTAGAATAAGCAGAAGTTTTTTTGAGATTGATACTGCATTATCATTTGTATTTCTTTTGATTCTCATTATTGCAGCAATAATGAGTTATAAGAGGTGGAGGGTAGGGTCTTTTTTTATCCTGTGGTTCTTTATAATCCTTGCTCCAACATCGAGCATCGTCCCTGTTATAGACGTTATATATGAACACAGGGTCTACCTTGCATCTGCCGGGTTTTTTGTTATTGTCGCAGATGTATTATCGAGGTTACTGTTATCATTAAAAGAAAAATCTATATACAATAAAATTTCTGTTTTGGGTGTGATTATATTGATCGTTTTGCTTTCAGTGGCTACTTTTCAGCGCAACAAGGTATGGGAGACAAAACTTTCTCTTTGGGAGGACGCTGCAAGAAAATCTCCTATGAAAGCAAGGGTGCATAACAATCTCGGAAATAGCTATATATCTCTCGGCAGATACCTTGAGGCAAGTGAAGAATATAAAAAAGCCGTTGCCCTTGATGAAGATAATGTTGGTATATATTTTAACCTTGCATTAAGTCTGGATAAGGCAGGACTTGCGGATCAGGCGCTTTTTTACTATAAGCTTTTTTATGAGCGCGCCCCTGAACCGTTCAGGGAGCAGAAGAAGAGTGTGGCAGAGCGTATTGAGGCAATAAAGAAGATGAGACAGTTATGAGGATGAAAGGGGCTGGCGTTTGATTAATATAGCAAAACAAAATCGTGGCACTATTATTCACCTTTTGATTATAACCGTAGTCGGCTTTATTATTTATTCCAACACCTTGCACTTTTCATTTCATTTTGATGACACATCCAATATCGTTGAAAATTATACATTAAGGAATTTAAACAACCTCTGGCCGCCATCAGGGTCGAGATGGTTTGGTTTTCTCACCTTTGCATTGAACTACCATGTCGGGGGGCTGGATCCCTTTGGCTATCATATATTCAATATCTCAATACATATAATTAATGCAATCCTTGTTTATTATCTTGTAGCGCTTACCTTTAAGACGACGTTCTTCACAAGTCAGAAGTCAGCCAAACTCCTAACTCCCGATTCACCGATTCACCGATTCACCGATTCACCCTCTGTTATTGCCCTTTTTTCTGCTCTAATCTTTGTAGCGCATCCCATTCAGACACAGGCAGTGACATATATTGTTCAAAGATTTACCTCCCTTGCAGCCTTCTTTTATCTTTTATCGCTTATCATGTATGTAAAGGCAAGGATTTCAACGCTGCACGCTGCACGCTACACGCTATACGCTATTTCTCTCTTTTCCGCCATCCTCGCTATGAAGACAAAGGAGATATCGTTCACGCTGCCGTTTATTATTGCCTTATATGAATTCAGTTTTTTTACCGGATCTCCGAACTTCGAACCCTCGCCTTGGCGAGTCGCCGAAGGAGACCGAACCTCGAACTTTAAGAGGTTGTCTTATCTCGCACCTTTTCTCTTAACCTTGCTTATCATCCCCTTAAGCATGGTCGGTATGAACAGGCCTCTGGGAGAGACAATTGGCGAGTTGCGGGATTCTACTGCTGAAACAACTGTTATAGGAAGATGGAGTTATCTCTTTACACAGTTCAGGGTGATAGTTACATATATAAGGCTTCTAATCTTTCCGGTAAACCAGAACGTGGATTATGATTACCCGATATACCATTCATTTTTTGAACCATCTGTGTTTTTATCATTCCTGTTTTTGCTGTTAATCTTTGCCTTTGCTGTTTATCTTTTTTACGCTACCCGCTACACGCTATACGCTACACGCTTAATATCCTTCGGCATCTTCTGGTTTTTCATAACACTATCAGTTGAATCGTCCATTATCCCGATAAGAGATGTTATCTTTGAGCACAGGTTATATCTGCCGGGTGTTGGAGCGATAATGGTCTTTGTATCGTCTATCTTTTATGTTTTGCACATCATAGGCCGCCGTTTAAAGTCGTGGGACTTACCCGGCCGGAGCGGCTATTCCATGCATATCCCCTTGACTGCTGTCTACTTACTGCTGACTACTGCCATTGTCCTTATCCTCTCGGTAGCTGCTTATGAGAGGAACAAGGTGTGGCAGGATGAGATTAGTTTGTGGAGAGACGTGGTCAGGAAATCGCCTCTGAAGGCGAGGGGATATGCCAATCTTGGCACTGCTTACGGAAAGACAGGTGCGACAGATGAGGCCATCAAGTGTTTTAAGATCGCTTTAACATTAATGCCGGATGATGCAGAGATACATAGTGACATAGGTTCTGCCTATGGGGAAAAAGGGTGGACAGACATGGCTGTGGAGCATCTCCAGACAGCCTTGAGATTAAGGCCGGATCTGGCAAAGGCACATAATAACCTCGGAGTTGTTTACAGTTCTAAAAGGATGATAGATAAGTCTATAGAACATCTCCAGACTGCCATAAGATTGAAACCGGCTCTTGCAGAAGCGCATAATAACCTCGGTAATGCATATTACAAGAAAGGTTTGCTTGATGATGCTATCAGAGAATATCAGATAGCGCTTTCATTGAAGCCGGATGATGCAGATGCCCGATATAACCTTGCCCTTGTGTACGCCATGAAAAAGGCAATAAATTCTAATAGAAGATAAAAGAGGAAAGAGACTTGGTTGACTTAGTTCGGTTTATTCTGCTATTTTAAGCATTAGAAAATTAACCTTGATGATTATGGAGAGAGGTTATGTTTAGTGGAGAAAAAGACATAACAGGGAGCAGAAATGTGATACACGTTACACGCTACACGTTATACGCTTCTTGTGTACTGTTCTTAATGATCCTTGTAATGGCGATGTTCTCCTTTCCCGGTCTTGCGCATGCTCAGCTCGATTGCAAGAAATGCCACAAATACATGGCAACAAAAAAGTTTGTTCACGCAGCACTTCAAATGGGCTGTGAATCATGCCACACAGAGCCTCATCAAAAACAATCAAAATTTCCAAAGGGTCTTTCTTCGGCTGTTCCTGATTTATGCTATGGCTGCCACGACAAGACAAAATTTTCGATGAAAAATGTTCACCCGCCTGTTGCAGGGGGCATGTGCTCGAGCTGCCATGAACCCCACACATCTGATAATCCAAAATTGCTTTTAGCCGAGCCCCCAGATCTCTGTTTTACATGCCACGATAAAAACGTTTTTTCAGGGAAAAAGGTAGTCCATGCACCTGTGATGGGTGGTATGTGTGCATCCTGTCATTCTCCGCACAGTTCTGAGAGCGAGAAACTTCTCCTGTCTGCACAGCCGGGTTTATGTTTTAACTGTCATGATAAATCGAAATTCGAGAGCAAGATAGTACATGCACCTGTGAGCGGCGGCATGTGCACTTCCTGCCACCTGCCGCATCAAGGCGACAATGATAAACTGTTGATGTCTTCACAACCTGATTTATGTTACAACTGTCATGATAAGACCCCTTTTGCAAGGAAAAATGTCCATGCAGCAATAATGATGGGCTGCACATCCTGCCATAACCCTCATGCTAACAAACAGAAATTCCTCTTTGAAAAAGGGATAAACAACGTCTGTCTTACATGCCATGCCGATATAAGGTCAGGGCATGTCCTTGCAGGCCATCCTCTCAGAGGCAGAAAAGACCCTGCAAGAGCCGGCAGAGAATTCTCATGTGCGAGCTGTCATGATCCGCACAGTTCTGACAGCATGAGGTTATTTAGATACCCTGCTGGTACCACATACAATCTTTGCAAATATTGCCATACTGTTAATTATTAGGTTGCTAAAACTTTCTTCATTTTTCCTTGTCCTGACCGTTATCCTCACCTTTGCAACAGGCCTCGTACCTGTCAATGACTATGATTTTTTCTGGCATCTAAAGACAGGCGAGTGGATATGGCAGAACAAGACCTTGCCTGACAAAGACCCTTTCTCATTTACCTCGCTTCCTTATGAGAAGGCTGACCCCTACAGACCCCAAACAATTCTTAAATCATACTGGCTCAGCCAGCTTTTCTTTTATAGCCTCTACAGCCTTTCAGGTTTTAAAGGGATAGTAATATCCCGTGCTATTGTTTTTTGTATTATCCTTTTTGTCCTCTGGCGGACAATGGCAAAAGACGGTATTGATTATAGATTACGGATAATCTTCCTTATCCCTTATATCTTTATAATCAGGGAATATCAAAAGGAAAGGCCGCAGTTATTTTCGTTCTTATTTGCACCGATTGTGCTTTATCTGCTTGAGAACCTAAAAGAAGCGTGTAGCGTGCAGCGTTTAGCGGGCAGTAAAATACACACTACACGCTATACGCTATACGCTATACTGCCTTTAATCATGCTCCTCTGGGCAAATATGCATGGCGGGTTTCTTGTTGGTGTGGCGTTTATTGTTGCATATCTGGTCGGGGAATGGCTTACTTATTTACTCCCTGCTCGCTATATACCGGATGCCACACGATGCGACAATGCCCCCTTACGCTTTACACTGGTAAGTGCAATCTCTATTGCCTGTGTCTTTCTCAATCCAAATACTTATCACACTATCACTTCATTCCTCATATATTATCAGAGTATACTTGTGGAGGTGACCCTTGAATTTTTATCTCCGCTTAAGGTTTATTCAACCCTCAGCCCTAACTGGCATTCCTACTGGGCTCTGCTTCTTTTTACCTTCTTAGTACTCGTAGTTAGGTTTAGAAAATTTAATATCCCGGAGCTTTTCATTCTTGTCGGGACTGCCATCGCTTCACTTTCAGCAATGAGGTATGCATTTTTCTTTTTTGTGGCAGCTATTCCGATAATTGCAAGACACACTAAATCGTTTATAGTGCGGCTCTCTCAGCCCATGTCCTCTTCAGTAAAATCCTATATGAAAAACACTGTGAATTTTTCACTTCCTGTTGCGCTTTTTGTTCTTATCTACATGTCGCCATTGAAGAATATGCCTCTAAAGGAGGATATTTATCAGGATATGTTCCCCTCGGAGGCAGTATCTTTTCTGGAGCGCAACAACCTGCCTGGTCCGATGTTTAATGATGCCACATGGGGAGGCTATCTTATCTGGAGGCTTTATCCGGAATATAAAGTATTCATTGACCCAAGGACATTGAATGTCGAGGTATTCGGGCAATATAATGACATTATCGAGGCAAGCAAGGCAACGGCATACGCAGGATTACCTGTATGGAAGGGGCTGCTAAAAGTTTATGGCATTAATATAATTTTAACCCCTGTGGCTGATAGATACTCGGGGGAGATTTTGCCCTTAATAATTGAACTTATGAAAGATGATGAATGGGCGCTCGTATATCTGGACAATAAGGCGTCTTTATTCCTGAGAAGAACTCAGGAGGCAGAGGATTTTATAAGGGCACATTATTTTGACAAAAAGGCAGTGTGGTATGAGATAAGCAGAGGAAAATCAGGTTAGAAAATGCAGGGTGAAAGATTTAAAAAGATTTTAGAGATTGTTGTTGTTATCATCTTTTTTTCTGCTTTTGTGCTTTCTCTGGCAAAGCCTGTAGCAGACCCTGATGTATTCTGGCATCTAAAGACAGGCGAATGGATATGGCAGAACAGGTCGTTGCCTGACAAAGACCCGTTCTCATTTACAGTAGCGCCTTATCAGTATGAGACATCAGCATGGACATCATTTATACTGAAGCAATACTGGCTTGCGCAACTCATGCTTTACGGTTTGTATAGCATCGCTGGTTTTTACGGCATTATCATCTTCAGATGTCTTGTCTACCTCGGGATTGGACTGATTTTATATTATTGGATGCGCAAAGAAGGCATGGGCAGATTGACTACCCTGATCTTTCTCATGCCGTCTGTCTACTTTGCCACCTTCTGGATTGGAGAAAGGCCCAATAATCTTTCATTTTTATTTGCAGTTGTTGTGGTTTATCTGCTTGAGGACTTAAGAAAGATTAAGGCTAAGGCTGAGGTTGAGTCAAAGGAAAATCTTAACCTTAACCTATTTCTTTTTCCCTTAATTATGCTCCTCTGGGCAAATATGCACGGCGGGTTCATACTCGGAGACGCGATAATAATACTATACATGCTTGCAGAAGGGCTAAAAGCAGTGTATAGCAATGTTAAGGCTAAGGTTGAGTCAAAGGGAAATCTTAACCTCAACCTTAATCTATTTTTATTCGTCTGTCTCGTCTCAATCCTTATCAGTTTTGTTAATCCGAATACCTACAAGGTTATACCGACAATCCTTGAATTTGAAGAAAAATACTCTTCTATATTTATCACAGAGATGTGGAGCCCGTTCAAGTATGCAGAGAACGGCGAGTATCAATTCCTCATAATTATAGGTGCTGTAGCCCTGATTTTTTTCATGGAAATAAAAAAACATAAATTCAACTCAATATTACTCATATCTTTTCTTATCTTTTTAACCCTCACACGTGTGAGATACATTCCATTTCTGATATTCATAGCAACCCCGTTTATCTCTCGCAGCGGATGGGATTTACGGAGAGGATTTAGAGTGTTTCTTGATAAGATAGCTAAAAGAGTGGAAGTTATGATTATTTTTATATTTGTGGCATTCCTCATCTCAAGCGAAATAGAATCTACAGTCTTTAAGTCACCGCTTATTGACCCTTATTACCCTGAGGCAACCGTTAAGTTTATAAAGGCAGAGAGGCCAGACCCCGGCATTTTTAATTACTATAATTATGGAGGGTATCTCATCTGGTCGCTCTTCCCTGACTACAAAGTCTTCATAGATGGAAGGGTGCTATATCTGCCAATGCATTTAACATACCGTAAGGCAATGGCAGGGTCGCTGAGTGGGATTAATGGCATTCCTGAATGGAAGGCCATACTCGATGCGTACAGCGTTAAGGCTGTCATTGTTCCTGCCTCAGATAGCAGAGCAGCGGGATTCGTTCGTCTTGTTAAAAGGTTAATTGATGATAGGGAATGGAGTCTTGTATATGAGGATAAGGAGGCATTGCTTTTTATTAAGGATACAGAAAATAACAGGGAGATTATCAGAAAATACGCCAGACAGAAAGAGTCAGCCTATGGGGTGGCGTTAGAGCGGGCAGAGATTTACAGGGCAGGGCATCCCAAGGACTGGAGGGCATATGTGACACTTGGCGAGATTAACCTTTATCTGAAAAGACCGGGGGCTGCAATTTTATATCTTGAATCCAGCCAGAAGCTTATTCCTTCGTTAAAAATAGCAGTCCTCAGTCAATTAATCCAGGAGGTGAAAGCAGGCAGAGACTACAGCCAACTGCTCGATGAGGTGTACAGGTAAAGGAGGGGGATGAAAGGGGGTTACTGGACAAGTTAGAATGACAAAAACTGAGCTTTTAGACAAACTCTGTGTTCACGCTATCTGTGAAGTTCACTTCACAAAATCAGCCAACTGTGTGAATGAGAATTCTATTGAGTTTCCTCTTTGCTTTCCATAAAATAGTGGCTGCATTTATTGACATCTCGAGATTTGCTGTGTTAAGGTTTGTAATAAAAATAATAAGAGGTCAAAAATCAATGGATGCCTTTAAGATCATAAAGAGATTGTTGCCTGTACTAATTCTCGCTGCCTTTGTTTTTGGGTGCGCAGCGCCACCTCCAAGACCTGAAGAACCTGACATTGTCTGGCCTCCGCCGCCGGAAAAGCCGAGGATAAAGTATCTTAAGAGTTACAATAACACATTTGATGTAGAGGAGACTCCGGGATTTTTAGAAACAGTCGCAGGTATTGAATTCTATTACCTTGAGGCGCCGCAAGGTGTTGCTGCTGACAGGGAAGGCAATATCTATGTTGCTGATTCAACCCGGCACGTGGTTGTTGTGTTTCAGCCCGGGAAGAAAAAATTAAAATTAATGGGTAACAGGCAGGACGATGAAAGAGTTGGCATACCTATTGGTCTTACCATGGCCAATAACTGGAATATGCTTCTTGTGGCAAGCACCGGGACAAGAAAGGTTATAGGCTATGATATTACTACAGGGAAGGCAAAACTCGTTATAGAGGGATTTGTCAACCCTGTTGGAGTTGCAGTGGATGAAGCGAGGGGAAGAATCTATGTTACTGATTCGAAGGCATCTGAGCTGAAGGTATTTAATGCCTCTGGCAGATATATCTCTACAATAGCTAAAAAGGGTGGAGAAGACGATCATCTCTCAACTCCAAGCCAGGTGTCTGTAGACAGGCAGGGCAATGTATACGTTGCAGACATGTTCAACTTCAGGGTTAAGGTCTTCAGCCCTGACGGCAAATTTCTTAAGGCTATAGGCAGGGGTCTTGGCGATGCGCTTGGCCACTTTGCCAAACTTAATGGAGTTGCAGTGGATTCTGAAGGACATATTTATGCTGTTGACACGGCATTTAATAATTTACAGATATTTAATCAGGAAGGAGCCTTCCTTCTTTTTGTTGGTCATGACGGGACCAACCCAGGGGAGTTTCGCCTCCCGATGTATCTCTATATTGACGAAAAGGACAGGATATACGTTGCAGATACATTTAATTCAAGGGTTCAGGTATTTCAGTACTTAAGAGAACAGTAGGTAGTAGGCAGGGGTCTCCAGTCTACTACCTACCACCTACTGTCTGCTACATAAGGCTGTGTAAAAACACGCAACTTAGCGTTTAATTGCACAATTTAAAAGAAGAGTATAGAGGGCAGGGGGCAGCGTGAATAGAGGAACAAAGGACTAAAGAGAGTGGTTTATTGTGAAATTATAGGAAAAGCTTTAAATTGTTACCTGCTACCCGCTACCCGTTACCCTCTAAATGATTCTGGCATATAGATTGCTAATATATTATTTAGCAAAAAAGTCATGACATTCAGGATATGACTTAATTTTAAAATGAAGGGAGGTGAAAATGATGAAAAAAGTATTAATTATTCTTCTATCAGTTGCCATATTGGCAGCGGCAGGCATAGCGCTGGCGGGAATCAACAATACACCGCACAACATCCCTCAGTTCGTTTCAGGTAAAACTGGAGAGCCATGTGCATACTGTCACACGCCTCACGTTGGCGGCACAGGTGACCCGACATATCCCCTCTGGAACCGTTCACAGAACGGCATAACATACACAATGTACTCCTCTCCAACATTCGATATGACTCCTGGCCCCACAAGAACACAGGCCCAGGTTGATATGTCAACGAGGGCTTGCTTACAGTGTCACAATGGTGTGGCAAGCGAGCTGATTAACTATCCGGGTAGGGGGCTTAAGTCAGCAAGTGCAGAAGCAACGTATAACTTTACTGGAACTGATCTCGGCAACCTTGCTAACATCGGTACTGACCTGAGGCAGGAGCATCCAGTAGGTTTTACCTATAACCCTTCTCTTGACAATGAGAACAACGGCTTCCCGGCTATTAATAGCGGTAAAGTCGGAACTACTAATCTTCCGCTCTATGGGACCGATATAACTCAGGTGAGAGAAATGCTCGGATGCGGCTCCTGTCATGAACCCCATGACAGATACACTTACACGGGTAAAAATGCTACTCAGGTTTACTTCCTGAGGAATGCTACAGCCAGCGACAACGGCAATGCTGGTTCAGCTATGTGTAAGGCATGCCATGTGAATAAGTATTAAAAAGGCACGCCTTGAAGTTGGTTTTAAAAGGGGTGAGGAAACTCACCCCTTTTTTTTTGCCTGATACAAGCCTGTTATCAGCGTGATTAGCTGATTAATTATGCCTTTCTTTTCCTGGCATAATTATTGTATGCTTTTTAATTGAATGTCCTTCCCTTTGCCATAGGGAGAGGGGAGATTTTCAGACAAAAATTTTTTTTGTCTGTTTGAAATCAGGCTCAAATGAGCTTAAAGGCAGATTAAAACATAAAGGAAAATAAGAGAAATCCATGAATGGCAGATTGATTTATAAGGTTGAGGAAGGGCAGCGGCTGATGTCGCTGAACCTCACGGTATGTGACGAGGAGGACCTCAGCCACGGCAGTCTCTCCGAGATCAGAAGGAAAAGGATATTAAGAATCCTTCAGGAGGCAAAAGAGCAGGGATGCCTTCTCAGTTATAAAGACCTGAAACTTATACTACTTTCGTCACTTGCAACACTAAAGAGAGATATCAGTTATCTCAGAAAGCAAGGGATGGAGGTGTTGATTAAGAATGGAAGATAACGGTTATGGCTGCGAAGCCCGTATCGGTAAAAGGATCGGTGACGGTTACGGTGACGAAGCCAGTTTCGGTAACGTCAGACGGTTACGGAAAAAGACGAATACCGTAACCGATAGACAAGGATAAGAATATGGATTTTGGAAAACTTAAATATCACATAGTCATGAAGAGTAGGACAAAGGGTTTTGCTGTCAGGAGATCCACTCTCTTCGGCGGGTCAACTGAAGCGGCTGAGATGAAAAAGACTCTCAGGCTGACCCTCATAGGCAGGAACGACGAAGACATTTTAAGGTCTCAGGGCCTCTCAGAACTCAGGAGAAAGAGGATTACAAGGCTTACTCATGAGGCTCAGAGACAGGGCATGCTTCTGAGCTATGAAGATCTAAATGCGCTTCTTCTCTCTTCTGTTTCAACTCTTAAAAGGGATATAAATGTTCTCGAAAAACAGGGATGCAGCATACCTCTCAAAGGGAGAAGAAAGCAGTGAGATTTGGCAAGATAACAGAGTTTAAGGCCAGGGCTAAGAATAAATTTTTCTCGGCCTCAACCTTAGCCTGTCTTCTAACACTTCTCATTGTTACCTTACTCTTGTGCCTCATGCCCGAAGAGGGCAACGCAGGTGAAATGTCTGATCAGTGGAAGATGATGAGGATGCCAAAGTATTCACTCTGGGGTGATATTACATTGCAGTTCGAAGATAAAAACACAGGGACAAGCCATACAAACAGGTTTACACAGAATTACAGGCTGAATTTCCGGAGCTATGTAATCAGCCCCAGGATCATGTATTACACTATTAATACAGAGTTCGATGTAGAAACTGGCAATATGTCTGCAAACGGCACTACAAAAAGCTATGGCATTGAAACAGTGTTTTTCCCTTATCAGCCATTTAATTTCTCACTCAGGGCATCAAGGACAGACGGGATTGATTATGAGATGTCAACTTATGGGCTGTCTTTAACATATACAAGACGTGATAAAAAAGGACCTGTAAAAATGAGGGATATCCGGACTATGCCTGTAAGAAAACCCGCGGAAGATGAAGAAGAAAATACAAACAAGAACAGAAACAGCAATCTAAACGAGAATGCTAATACAAATGCTAATGCCAATCTAAATGAAAATGCTAATCTAAACGAGAATGTTGTTCCTAAACCTAAACCCAGGGTAGAACTGAAACCGCCCTCATCAAACCTGTTCTCTGATATTTTGCCGAGGGTCGTCATTTTTGACATTGACAGGACTGACCTGAAACAGGGTGATTCTAAAAGTCTCTGGGATAGCGCCAGCCTGAGGTTAAAGGGTAGTTATGCGAGGACATTATATTTCTGGAACTTTAACTATTTCGATTGGAAACGTGACAGCGGTGCGTATAAGGAATATGGCAGTGACCTCACTACCCGTACAAGCTTAAACTGGAGTTTCTTCAATCAATTTGAAAACTATATATATTTCAAAAAGAACGATGAAACGACATATGGCATTACCTCTTCAGCCTACGGCTCGATCAAGAAGTGGGATTATAACCTTTCAGCAGGCTATTCTGGAACTTCGAACTCTGAAAGCACACAGGGGTTTAATCTTTATGCGACCATAACAAGAAATGGCTCATCTCAATTTGTATATAAAGGGATAGACTTTAATTATTCCTTTAGTCTGGGCGCCAATCACACAGACAGCGATTATGACTTATGGGCAGGGGCAAGGATAGATGCGCGTAAACGCCTTGGACTTAGCACTGAACTGAATTCCTCTGCCGGTATAACCGGCGGCACAGCAGGGCTTGCATACGATTTCAGAACGGGTATCAGTTACACATTCAGACCCCGGAAAGGATATAATCTTAATGTTGAGATTGATCCTAAAAGTAACACTGCTACCACACGCGCCCTTATGCCCCAGGTATCCGGGTGGGATTACTCCATCAAGACCGGGTATACTTTTGGAATCTCAAAGGCAATAGGAGGGAGAACAGGATTTGGCTGGGGTTCTACTGCTACCGGCGTGACGCCAACTACTGGTGAGACACTGATATTTCACTCAGCGCTCCTGAATGTAAATCTTTACGTAGGAATGCTGACCTTTTCATCAAATGCGCTTTTTGATTACACAAATGAAGGTAAAAATTTTCAATGGAGCAATTCAATATATACGACAGTAATGAGAAAAGTTGGCGTTACCATCGGAGCGGGCGTGGGAGTTAATATGCCGGAAGACAGTGATAAAACAACAAATTATAATATCTACAATCTCATTACATATAGCCCGTGGAGGAATGCACTCCTCAGAATCAGCTCAAGCTATTTGAAGGAGATGCCTGCTAACACCAGTTCATTAGAGATCACTCCATCGCTGACATGGAGATGGAAAAGGGTGTTTATAGACCTTAGCTGGACACACAGAGACGATGAAGACAAGATAATGCTGAGGGTGACAAGACCGTTTAGGATACTTTAATTCAACGAAGGGTTAAGGATAAAGATTAAAAAATATGAAAAAGGATGAAAGAATCAGAATGAAAAAGATAATCGGGATTTTAGCAATGGCAGTGTTGATTGTGCCTTTTTACACCCTGTACGCTACACGCTGCACGCTTTCTTATGCCGCTGAACAAAAGATTGCTGTTTCGGTCAATGGTGTGAATATCTCCGAGGCCGAGGTTCAGAGGGCTGTGGACAACCAGATAGCAGGGGGCATTTTCCATAAGACATTACACAGG
>JAKALU010000202.1 GCA_021824065.1 Nitrospirota bacterium | reverse complement strand
GTCGACGGACAGGGAAATTTTGGATCAATGGATGGTGATCCCCCCGCTGCTATGCGTTATACAGAGGCGCGACTTGCAGCTATTACCTCTGAGATGCTTTATGATTTAGATAAGGAAACTGTTGATTACACGCCGAATTTTGATGGTACACTTCAAGAACCACTTTTTCTGCCTGCCCGATACTATAAGCGAGACATTTTCCTCTTTAGCAACTCTCAGAATTTCTCTGTAGGGCACTCCAACCTCTATACGGCTTTTTGCCTTTAGTCCTGTGCTTTTTACAAAGTCCTCTGCCTCGGCCATTTTAATATTTGCAATTTCTGTCCATCTCTTGACATCTGCTTCGCTATACCCTTCATACTTATCCATCGGCAGTTTTGATACGTCTATGACATGAAGCAGGATTATCTCTGTTGTCCCTGTCTTTTTGAAGTTAGCCACGCAAGAGAGGATATTCAGAGAAAACTCCTCGAACTTGATAGGATATAGTATTTTTTTATACATAGCTATTCCCTCCCCTTAAAGAGTTTATATTCCGTTTTCTTTGCAAACCAGACAAGGGCGAGCATGACAGGTACTTCAATCAGTGGACCTATAACCGTAGCAAGGGCAACTGTCGGGTTAAATGCCGTGATCGCTATTGCAATGGCGATCTCAAAATCTCTTCCTGTTGAGTTGAACCCTACTGCCACTGCGTCTTTATAATTCAATCCAAATTTCCAGCCCGTAAGGTATACAACTACAAACATAATCCAGAAAAAGAGAGTCATGGGGATTGCGAGATGGACAATAAACATAGGCTTTTCAAGGATCAGATCGCCTTTTAAGGCAAACATAACTATTAAAGTAAAAAGCAGACCGACTATCGAAAGTGTGTCCAGATAAAATTTCAGCTTATGAAACCACTCCTCTCCGCGTTTCTTTACCCCCCAGAATCTTGTAAGCATTCCGGCTATTAAAGGCAGGCCAAGATAGAGCACTACGCTTTCTCCGACCACCCATACATCAAAATGAACCTCGCCAAGAAGCAGCTTTGCATACACAGGTATCAGGATCATCTGGATAATCGAATTTAATGCAACGAGTATTATTGCAAGAGGCCCATTGCCTGCCGAAAGGTATGTAAACACAATCACCATCGCAATACAGGGCGCAAGACCATAAAGGACAAGCCCTGTGTACAAGTCCTGCTCACCGCTCAGGAATATCTTTGCAAGCAAAAGCATGAAGAATGGGGCGATGGCATAGTTGAAGAAGGCTACAATGAGGAGTTGTTTCGGCGAGCGTGTCGCTTTTCCCAGGTCTTCAAACTTTATGTTCGCCATCGCAGGATACATCATCATAAAAAGCCCTATGACTACGCCAAGCACGATGACATTAGGGACAGTAAATTCATATGTGCCGTGAAAAACTGCCTTGATTGCGTCGATGGGCGGTGTGAGGGCAAAATTTGAAATCCCGTACCACTTGCCTATGACAATACCAATAATCATACTGACAATTACAAAAACCGGCAATAACCTGAAGTTGTGAAGCTTTTCAAGAAATTTTCTGAACATCCTTAACCTCCTCAATGAAATTGACAATCCGCTCCTTTATCTCATCCCGGGCCTGGCACTATATGGTTCTATCAGGCCTTTTCCCAGTTCCCGCGCAAATCCCTCTGCCATCTGTGAGCGGCAGGTGTTGCCGGTGCACAGGAACATCACCTTTGTCATCTGCACCTCCCTGCGCATCGTTTCTTTTCAGGAAGAGACACGAGATTATCCCTGACCGGCTTGTCCTCCATGAACGTTTCAAGCCTCTTCCGGTCTGCTGCCAGTGCCTCTTTCGGTATCCTTTCGAGGACAGAAACGAGCAGAAACCTCCGGAAGAAGTCCGTGTCATCTATTCGGTAGTGCGTCCAGCGCCCCTGCTTTCTGTCTTTCAGAAAGCCCGCCTCCTTCAGCACATTCAGGTGAAAGGAGACTTTCGGTTGGATTATGTCAAGGGCCGCAACGATATCACAGACACATAGTTCTCCCCCTTCGAGAAGCTTTATTATCCTGAGCCTTGTGTCTTCAGAGAGCGCCTTAAAGGTCTTTATCAGTTCATCCATTTTCCCGTAATCCCTTTCATTTACAGGCTAATGCATAAAATAGTTTTTATGCATTAGCCTGTTTTTATTGGTAGTATATTACTATTATATAAATAATACTTTATATAATAGTAATGCGGATGTCAAGGCAGGAATTTTACCGGGGGAATAGCATTACTGCTAAGACTAAATTTAAAATCCTCTATTTTACTGACTTAAGCTTCTGTATCTCCTGCCTGATTTGCGCTGCATCAGGCGCATTTGGAACAAGCTCAAGATATTTTTCGAACTCTTTTGCCGCCTGTTTATTGTCATGAAGGTCATACGCGAGCACTACAGCCAGGTTCTTGCGCCCGTTCAGGTGTTGCGGATTAATTTCCAAAGCCTTTTTGTATTCTTTGACCGCCATGTCGGGTCTGCCCACATTTCTATAACATGTACCAAGGTCAACCCTTACATCAACATTTTTAGAATCAATTTCAAGCGCTTTCTGATAGGCCTCAATAGCCTCATGGAAACGTGATGTGTCCATCATGGTATTGCCGAGCTTTATCCATGCATTAACATTACCCGGGTCCTTTTTTACAGCCTCCCTGAGAATCTTAACGTCATCCTGCACCTGAACAGGACCTCCCTGAACGGGCCCTGTAGGGAATTGATACGGAGACTTCGGCTCTTCTTTTTGCTGGCACCCGGCAGCTGCATAAACAAAAAATAAGATAATAATTGCTTTTTTCATTTCTCCCTCCGACTTTAATTTTATCTATCTTAACAAAATATGTAAGCCCGTTTAAACCATAACAACAATAACTTAATAAGACAAGCAGGTGAGCAATTTTTATCTGTAGGCAGGATGCTTTTCCCTATAATCACGCGGACTTTCTTTAA
>JAKALU010000071.1 GCA_021824065.1 Nitrospirota bacterium | reverse complement strand
GATCTTGATTGTATTCCTTAAATAACATGTGCTGCCTCCTTTAAACGGTTATAAAATACTAAGCAGATTTTATGCCATCATTTTGGGACAGCCTCACGTTCCCTTAATCTTCTTAATCAGCTTGCCTCTCGGAAAGGGATTCACTTCAAGCACTTTCATGCCTGAAGTGATGCGTTTGCATATGGCATCATTGAAAGCATCGAGGTCTTTTACAGCTTTTGGCGAGAGAATAATATGAAACTTATCCACGCCTCTTTTTCCTCTTGGAAAGATAACCCTCTAAAGAAATGCCTCCCTCACTGATATATTCTTCTCTTGCCTCCTCAAGAACATCCAGAAGCTGAGAGCTGTGTTCAAGAAGATAATCCTCAAAGTCCTCTTCGGAAATCGCTGACACTATTGCCCTCGGTTTGCCTTTTGACGTGATTATAACTGCTTCCTTCTCAGCCTTTCTCAGAATTTCTGATGTCTTGTTCTTAAGCTCCCTCACATTTGCAAATTTCATCTTTTCACCTCCACGTAGCTACATTTATAGCTACTATGACATATCCTATGATCCTTGTCAACTTCGTTTAATCGTCCCAAATCCCCTCGACACCGACTTGCCGATGCCCCAGTAGTCAGGGATTTCAAAGTTCACCGAGAACGCGCCGAGGAAACCGAGCATAGGGGTGCCTTTGAGGGAGGTCTGGACTTCGTGAACATCTACAGTAGCGCTAATCCTATCTGTTATCACATATTCAAGACCTTTAGCCATAGAGATAATATTACCAATGAGAATGCTTTCTAACTGCTTTTTCCTTTCATCTTCATTGCGTCTCTTATAACGTTTATAACTCTCCTCATCAAGAGCAAGCCAGGGGGTAAGGAATTTATAAGAAAGCATATCCTCTGAAACGCCGAAATCTGTATCTTGCTCGATCAAATTTTTGTCAACAACTGAATACTTTTTTCCTTTCAAATCAAGATGGTCAATATTAGAGATTGTTTTAACTGCTTCTTTAGCCTCCTCAATTCCCAAAACCATTGGAATCCCATCTATTATCTTGTATTGAATTTTAGGATAAGTATAAACAAAACCTTTCTTATCAGGATTATTTAAATGATGGTGCAATAATGGATTATCAGGGAACAGATTTGCAATAAAACCACGAAGCGATGAGGGAGAATCTGTAACTTTAAAATCTGTTTTGAAGATTATTCTTGAAATATTTATTTGCATTTGCAAGCCTTACAATATAACAATATCTCTTTTCATAACTCCCTTTTCATAATTATATTCGATATCAGCAAATGGGATATCAGCATTTCCTGTAAGAAGAGATTTCTTTGCATTATAAAAAGATATTGGGACAAAAAACTTTGCTATTTCAGCACTTAATTTAAGTTTTCTATTTCGTAAGCTATTGATTTTAACCTTGTCTTTTTCTTGTTTAAGTTTTAGATTGATTTCCTTTATCTCTGATTGAATCTTTTCGATTCGGTCTCTAAAACATTTAGGAACCACAGGAATAGTCAAAAACCCATCTCTTGTGCTAAGGGCTTTATCAATATTACCCTTTTCATATATTTGCCCCAAAAAATCATTTAATTTATTTTCTTGCAACTCGTCTTGATAAGAACCTTGTATTGCTTTATAAAAAGTTTCATTCATTTTTAAATAGTCAGCTTCATTATTTACCTTAAATGAACTCAAAATCTTTCTGGCTTGTTTTATTTGTTCTTTTTTATAAGGCAAAAAGCCTTTCTCATCATCCTTGACATCAAAAATGTAGATATTACATATACTCTTCTTTCCTTTCCGATTTATCCTGCCAGCACGCTGTACAATTGCATCAATAGGTGCAATCTCGGTAAAAAGAATATCAAAGTCAATATCGAGTGAAACTTCTACTATCTGAGTGGCAATCAAAACTACTTTTTCATTTTTCTGATTAATATTTTCTACTTCTTTCTGCTTTTCACTTCTATCTCCGTAAGTATAACGACTATGAAAAAGTAAGATTTTGATGCCTTTCACTTTCTCGCTAATCTTATCGAAAATAAACTGTGCTTTTGAAACCGTATTTACCACTACTAATATCTTCCTATGACCTGAAGTTGCTTTAATTATCTCCCTTATACTACTCTCAATCTTCTTGCCCTTATAGAACTTTGCTATAGTCGTGCGTTTCTTTTCACTGTAAAATTTTTCTACCTCCGAATTGGAAAGTAAAACTTTAGGCTTTGCTTCTTTTATGTTTAAGATAGTCTTTTTTATAAACTCAGGCATTGTTGCTGACATAATACATAGTCTTACATTGTGATATTCCTTTAGATATTTAAGAGCTTCGACAATAAGTGAGTATGTGAAAGGGGAATACGAGTGAATTTCATCTATTACAAGAGTTGCATTATTTAACATAACTTCACTTACCGTATATCGCCTGTAATTCATTAAAGCTAATATGATTCTATCAATTGTAGTTACCGCAACCTGTTTTAAAAGATGCTTTTGTATAAATAACTCTACTTCTGTTAGTCTGTCTTCTTCCATTAAGGTTATCTCTAGAAGATGATGACTGAAAGATATATTCTCCGCTCCGAAAATCTTTTCAAATCGCTTCCTCATTGCCTCAACAGTCGTCACAGTAGGCAAAGTGTAAAACACCTTATTGGTATTTCTTGAAGTCAACCAACATAGAGATGTTTCTGTCTTGCCTGTACCTGTCGGCAGTTGAACAAAAATATCTTCTAAAATATCTTTTGCTTTTTCCTGATAATGATAAGGACGGCTTTTAACCTCAGATTTAAAATAATTTTCTAACCCTTTTTTCAAGAAATTTTGATCGAAGACTTTGTATTTAAGATTATTAGTGCTTGTTATCCAATCAGCAAGAGAGATCACCCCATTAATTAATACATAAAGATACCTAATTTCTTTAGGAGAAATGTTAGACATCCTATTTCCTGTAATTATTTGTTCTCTTGCCTTATCAAAAATCTCATAGGGCGTTTTTTTAGATCGAAACTTAAACAGGTACTCAGGGTTATAACCTTTTAATTCTCCATATTTATCATTTGTGATAGACGAGTGATGATTTGCGATAGACAAAAGGGCTAAATTTACAAAGAACTTTTTTGCAAGATGATTGTTTTCTTTAAAATAAGTATCTAAATATTTCTTTGCGATAGGCAGTGAAAACAGTGGATGAGAAATTAGTGAATCCTTACTCTTACCGGTTATATAATCTTGCCATCTTTTATCAGCCTTTCCTGCATCATGAATGTAAGCGCTAAAAACGATGAGTTTCTTTATTTTTTCTTCATATGCCTTCCATTCAGGATGTATATATAAATTTTGGACTATTCTTAATGCAGTCTTTGCTACCTCAAATGAGTGCTTCTGAAGAGATTTCTTTTCTGATGGTGGCTTAGCATGAATTTTCCCTTTTTGATCAAGCTGATTAAAATAAGTAAATTGGCTCGCCCTTAAATTCATATGCCTCAATTTCTTTTTTTAGTTCTATCTCACCCTGACAATGGTAAAGCACATCAAGAGATTCTACTTTTCTATCCTTTCTAAAGCGAATAGGCATCTTTACAACCTTAGGATAAATTTTATAAAGATTATCTGCAATTTTCTCTTTCCTGTATATAACACCGCCTGAATTTTTTCGAACAAGACATTTAAAAGTACGACATTTAGTAGGCTCATTTTTTATATTGACGTTTTCAACAAAATAGCTATTTTCCGGATAAAAGAGAGAATCTGAGTCTCCGAGCGTAATAGGATAGATAGGGTCGTTAAGTTTATTCTGGATATGGTTAATTAGCTTTATATTTTCGGGTGTAGCTAAATAGATTGTAAAATGAGGTTTATATAGAAAGCGTTTATTAACGACAAATATTTTTCTCTCTCTGTGTTCAACCTTCCATATTTTTACCAAGTCATTAAAGATACTATCAATCTTATTTATTTTGACCCCTACTTTAATCTTATCGTAATAGCCAACTAAATCGTCTTCTTTCCAACCGCAGGCAGCACCTATCATCCCAACAATAACCGTTTTAGGCGGGAATAGGTATGTGTCAATAATCGAGGTTAAATAATAGGGGCGAAACGATGCATATTCACCTCTCAGATGCCAAATTAAGGCTTTCATGTCTACCTCTTTTTTCTATGCAAAAAAATTCTTTTTAGAAATTTCCTTTCTCATATCCTTTAAAGAAAGCACATATCTTCTTGCATTAGCTAACTCTTTAATCTCATTCCAATTCTCTATAACTGTCTCAAATCCTCCAATCAGCAACACTTCAATATTTTCTTCAAAGGTCTCGATTGCCTCTTTCAGACGGTTTTTGTCAATAATGTATTTCCCATTTTTCTTGGCAGTAACAACCAGTTTATCCCCAATAACAGGGAGTTTTCTTTTTAGGATTGCTACCGTAATTATCTCAGGATAAGCCTTTGTGAAGTAATTAGAAAGATGTGCTCCTCCAGAGTAATTGAAGACTGCATCAAAGAGGGCTTGTATACGAGCTTCCTTTGTTTTTTTAGGAACTTCTCCACCTTTTTCCCCAGCTAATTCTGTTTTCTCAAATACTCCCAATCTATCAAGTTCTACAAAAAAATTGCCTCTCATCACATTTGTTGTAACTTCAACTTCATAGATATTATGCTTTCCTGCTGGGTTATTAGGGTCATAGCGAACAGCAAAATCACGGTCTCCCTTAAAAGGAAATAAAGAAATCATGCCGTTCGTTCTAACCACACCAGTTCGTTTCTTCTCAAGTTTGCCACCTGCAGTAGCTATCATATAGCCAAAGAGATCATCGTCTATATACTTTACTGGATTACCTTCGCTTATTATCACTTTCTCAGTAGCACCCCTTGATTTTACAGGTGATATTGGAATGTGTAGTTCGTCTTTCCAAATTTGCCGAATCTGATACTTAACGCTTTGGCCAGAAACCCTTACGAACTCATCTCCACTTATATCTGTTGTTTTCTTTAATACGCTAATAACACCCTCTGTTCCAGCAGAATTGAGATTTGCACCTTCTACGCCTGTTAAATAAACTATTTCAATTGCTTTTGAGTTATTCAATTTATTTTTTCCTCTCGGCATTTTTCTTGCCTCCTTTTCTATTTTTTATTTCTTCTTTCTTGTAGCCATAAAAGGCATTTGCCATCCCATTAAGAAGTATTGCTTTTACCTCTCTCCACTGTGATTTGCCTTCCTCTATTTTTCTTAAGTCAAGAGAAGTCCTTAACTTAACCTGAGTCCTTACAAGTGTCTCAACAAAATCCTCCGCTGTTCTTGTTCTAAAAATATCCCATAGCATACTTTCGCCTAAGGTATCTTCTGCTTTCTTCCCAAGACTATACCCCATTCTATTCACTTGCTCAAACATATTCAATTCATCCATATTTATCACCTCCAGTATTGATCTGATTATTAAATCATAAAAACCAATGAATTTATAATTATTTCCTTGCGTTCTTATATTATCCATCACTATTTCATTCATAGTTATAAAGTCTACTTTATACTTTTGAAGAAGACACTTTGTCCATTGTTCACGCAGTTTATTTTTATCCTCATAATTTTTACCTTTTATTGTAAGGCTATTGAAAAACCAGTTAAATACCTTTTTTATGCTAAATGATTTTTCCCCTTTGGCCCTCGTTCTTTTATTTACTCCTACGAGATTCGTGTCAAACTTTTCAAATATTCTAAATAAATCATCAATTCTGCTAATAGACGCAGAAGTATCAAATATATTTAAACCCCCTGTAAGATAACTGATTAGTTCTATCTTTATATCTGTAAGTATATTTATAAGATCTCGTTTCCCCCTTTTTTTGCCTAAGGACCAACAATATAGAGAAAATAGTGAAGGATAGAGAAATTCGTAAGGATAATAAGTAATAATTCCTTCTGGTTTTATATTTCTAAAATAATCCTTTTCAATATTAGAAATTCTTATCTGTTGTATCCTTTTTGAAAGGTTGGCAATCTTTTCAAAGTCTTCCGTGCTTGGATAAAATATTGACATTCTATCGTTGGATTTGTTGTAGAAAATATTTCCAAAAGAATAAAAATAAATCTTTTGGTGTAGCGTGCATAGCTTTAGTCTTTCTTTTTCTTTGAAAGATGGGAAGTAATTAACAATCTTACGCTCGAAAGGGAAAAATCTCTGTGTGTTTAATTTTACACCAGTGTTATTACATAATGAACATTTCTCATTTTTAATATCTATAGTCCCATAACCTATCTTATCCCAAATATCCTTAGAATCCTTTTTTTGTTTCTTAGTTGCTGGGAATAACCCCTTAATATCATATTTTCCATTTTTTTTCTTAATCTTGATATTCTCTAATGGCTTTTCTTTATATTTATCTAAAAATTTTTCAAATTCATTTCTATCGCTCTGTAATTTTTCAAATTCCTTTTTGATGCTAATACTTCTGCTAAACTTTTTAGTGCCTTTAGGAGCAGAATAATTTTTCTCAAATAGAATATACGCCTCTGCGAGACCATTGTTATACCAATCTAATAACACTTACAACCTCCCTTCCTACAATGGCGATATCATTCATCCCCCCTAAACCTCCACCCTATTCCTCTCCAAAATCAGTGTCAGCAAAGCAGTGCAAGTGAAAACAGCCATTTTCCATTCCTCTTTTTCCACCCTAAAACCAATTTTTCTTCGTTTCGGCTCAGGAGGAGCCATTAGCTTCCGTATAGCATCAAAAATCAACTTAATTTCCTCGTCATGTCTTTCTATCTTCCGTTCAAGCTGTGCCAGCTTATGAGCAAGTTCTTTATGGGTAGAGAGCATTTCCCGGATCTTCACAAATGCCCTCATGATAGCAATATTTACCTGAATCGCTCTTTTACTGCGAAGGACGCTCGAAAGCATTGCAACGCCCTGTTCTGTAAAAGCATATGGATTTGCACGGCGGAGACCACCCCAACTTGAAATCACAATTTGTGATTTCAAGTTTTCAAATTCCCTGTCAGCCAACTGAAATATAAAATCATCAGGGAATCGCTCAATGTTTCTTTTAACAGCCTGTATCAATGCCCTTGGCTCAACGTTGTAAAGTTCGGCCAGATCGGTACTCAACATGACTTTATGTCCTCGAATCATATAGATTTTTCTTTCAATAACTTCTACTGGGACAATTGTTTCCATTTGCTCCCCATCCTTATCCTACCTTAACAAAACGAGGGCCGATTTTTAGATTAATATTCATTCATCCCCCTCTTAACAACCTAACCCCATCCCTCTCCAAAATCAGTGTAAGTGAAAGTGAACAGTGTCAGTGTCGGTATACAGACAACAGACACCCTGACTTCCAGACAATCAGAATACAGACACACAGAAGTCAGATAACAGATACCAAAAATTCATGCAGCTTTTTGTCCCCTTTTGCTTGCATTTAAAATGGTGATGCCGATTATCTCGCCTTTTTCATAGCGGATAATCACGTCGTCGTCGGTCATTTCACTGTCATCTGCATGACTGAGTTTTTTAAAGTTCAGATAAAGAACGTCAGCTTCTTCATCATAGCTATACCAGATATTTTTGTATGGTATGCCAATCAAGTTCGGAACAATACTCAACACCTTGTTTATCTCTAAAGTGGCCATAATTTGACCCTCCTTTCAAACTGATTTTTCTTGCTTGTAATAACAAATCCGTCTTCGCTGCTGACTTCTTTATATATAACAACGATTGATTTGTCCGTGCTTAGAGTCTTTAATGCAATACGCTCTCCTGACTTCCCTGCATAAATAGCTTCCGGCGAAGAAATCGCCTCGATGGCATCATAATAATATCCTGCCATTTCAGAGTGCTCCTCTGTTATATGAAGCCACCTTTCTTCTGTCAGGCGAATAGAAACTTTATTGACAGACAAAATAACTTTCATTTTCTATTCATAGCCTCACACAATTATATCAAAATCTGTTTACATATATTCCCCTATGCCC
Source organism: Nitrospirota bacterium (assembly GCA_021824065.1). Lineage (GTDB taxonomy): Bacteria > Nitrospirota > Thermodesulfovibrionia > Thermodesulfovibrionales > UBA1546 > JAKALU01. Next base: position 5,221 of record JAKALU010000071.1, on the reverse strand, counting down.
CTAACCTCCACCCCATCCCTCTCCAAAATCAGTGTCAGTATACAGACTACAGACGAACAGAACACAGACTCTCAAAACATAGACAATCTGACTCTGTCATCTATGCTCTGCCTTCTGTCATTCATTTTTCCTTAATACGCCTTTGAATAGTCCCAGCATGGAAGCCCATTCCATAACAAGTCCGAGCGCCCTCGGAGAGAGATGCCCTGTCAAAACTCTGAGTGTTGTTATTTCCAAAAGAATTTCTTCTTCGCCATAGACGGCATGAAAATGAGGGGGATTATGTTCTCTGAAGTATATGTAAATGATTATCCCGTAAAACCTGCTTATCTCAGGTATATGCGGCTTTTGACAGGATATCAACTCTGGTTATTTCAGCGTAAAGCGAATCAGGACAGAGATCAATGCCCCCGGGCCATGCTATAGTGCGGCTCTCAGGGTCAACAAAAACTGATTGAAATATCTTGGGGTCGTTCCATGAAGAAAAAACCCCTTTGCCGGCGACATTGGAGAGGTCAACTGTTCCCTCAATACCGTCAGAAAACTTAATCCAGACCTTAAAATTCTGAAGAGGTTTTACCTCAACAATACGATGCATCCTTACACCTCCTGTTTATTATTCTGCCACTCCAAAGCAAAATATTCAAGCATTTGTATCTGCAAAATCTCTTTAATTTTTCCTGCCCTGAACCAATTACAATTTGTCGCTGGTTGCCAAAAAGTGCAAACGCAAAATCAGAAAAGTTTTCACCATCTATGGTAAAATCTTACACCATGAAAAAATACAAACCCGTATCGCTTAAGAAAATAAAGACATATTCTCTTTCAAAAAGAAAGAGCAAGGTTGAGATTTCTTTAGCCGCAACCCCGCATAAACCAGGAAAGGGATTCAGCGATTTTATACATAACCTGCCTGATATACTTGCTGCAAAGGATTTTAAGGCTGTTGTAAGGGCTATAATAAACGCCAGAAAGAAAAAAAGACCTGTAGTCCTCGGAATGGGAGCGCATCCAATAAAGGTAGGGCTTTCTCCGATCATCATAAACCTGATGGACCGTGGAATCATAACAGCAATTGCAGCAAACGGCGCATGCATTGTCCATGACTTTGAGCTATCGTTCATGGGACGGACATCAGAGGATGTTGCAGAGGAACTCTGCAGGGGCACATTCGGAATGGCTAAAGAGACTGGTGAGTATGTAAACAAGGCGATAAACAGCGGCATCAAAAAAGGATACGGCATAGGAAAATCGCTTGGAGAGATAATACATAAGAGCAATTTTAAGTTTAAAGACAAAAGCATATTTGCTGCTGCATACGGACTCGATATTCCGGCAACAGTTCACGTCGCATTAGGTACAGATATAATCCACATGCACCCTCAGGCTGATGGCAAGGCAATTGGAGAAGGAAGTTTGAGAGACTTCAAGCTCTTCACATCTGTTGTAGCTGACCTCGAAGGAGGGGTTTATATCAATCTCGGCTCTGCTGTGATTATGCCTGAGGTGTTTTTAAAGACACTGACAATAGCAAGGAATTTAGGGAATAAGGTCGAAAATATCACAACAGTTAACATGGATTTTATCCAGCACTACAGGCCGAGCCAAAATGTCCTCAAGCGCCCCACAATGCATAGAGGCTGCTTCTACGCCCTCACAGGCCACCACGAGATAATGTTTCCACTCCTGGCAGCAGCGGTTATAGAAGATATTTGAACTAATTTACACATCTAAATATAATTTTACCGCCTTAGAGAGTTGTACTCTGTCAAACTTTTGACTTTTTAAATAGTTTTTACATAGAATGTAACTTAAAAAATCATTCCCAGCGCAAAAATCTCAAGGAGAAGAAAAAATGAGCCACAAAAAGATCATTTTATTTCTATTAGTCCTCATATTTTTTGCAGCTTCATACTCCCATGCTGTCTATAAGCCTGAATACAAACTCAGCGTTGTTGTAGGCCCTACAGGTCCATGGGGCGAGGCTGCTGCAAAATTTGCATCAATTGTTAAGGAAAAATCAGGCGGGAAGATAAATATCAAGCCTTACTACAACGGCCAGCTCTTTTCAGGAAAACAGACAAACGAAGTCCTCCTTCTAAAACTCGGCGTTGCAGACCTTGCCCTTGGTTCAACAATTAACTGGTCTACCACGATAAAAGAACTCAATCTTTTCTCTTTGCCTTTTATGTTTTCAAATTACAGGGAACTTGATGCAGTGTTGGATGGAAAAGTTGGAAAGCAGCTTGCATCAATAATGGAACAAAAAGGGGTTATCGCACTTGCATGGGGAGAAAACGGTTTCCGCGAGCTTACAAACAGCAGAAAGAAGATTGTGTCTCCCTCTGACCTCGATGGTTTAAAGATCAGGGTTGTGGGCTCTCCGATATTCATTGATATCTTTAAATCACTCGGAGCAAACCCCGCATCAATCAACTGGAGTGAAGCCTTAACTGCTCTTCAGCAGGGCACAGTTGACGGCCAGGAAAACCCAATAAATTCGGTCATAATCCCTTATAAGCTCTGGCAGATGCAGAATAATATATTAATATGGCATTATGCGATAGACCCGATTATCTTTGGTATCAGCAAGGCTATATGGAATTCTTTTTCAAAAAAGGACCAGGAAATCATTTTAAATGCTGCAAAAGAAACTGCTGTATGGCAAAAGGCACAGGCAAGAAAAGGGCTTGATAAGAGCACCGAGTCTCTGGATATTTTAAGGAAGAATGGAATGGATGTTGTGGTTCTTTCCGGAAAAGAAAGGCAAGCCTTTAAAGAAAAAACAAAATCAGTTTACGAAAAATGGAGAAAAGAGATAGGGGCTTCTCTGGTTGACGAAGTTGAAAAGGAAATCAAAGGTGCAACTAAAAAATAAATCTCTTGCATGGTTCGTTAAGAATTTCGAGGAAATATTTTCATTTCTTTTATTCTCAGCGATGGCTTTACTTGCATTAGCAAATGTGATAACCCGCTATTTTTTTAATTACCCCCTGGCATTCACCGAAGAGGTTGAAGTCGGGCTCATGGTCTGGCTCACACTTTTCGGCGCTGCCACTGGATTTAAAAGGGGCGCTCATCTTGGAATCTCATTTATTACAGAAAAGTTTCCTGAAAAAATAAGATTTTTATTTTCAAGGTTTACGCTGTTGTTGACTTTTGCACTTTTTGCCATATTGATTTATTTCTGTTACCTTCAAATTACTCAGGAGATAGAACTAAAGATAACCTCAGAGGCGCTTGGCGTTCCCCAATGGATTTATACCATCGGTGTTCCAGTCGGTTCGTTATTCATACTCTTAAGGATTTTAGAAATAGCCTTTAAGAGAAGATTTGATGTCTGAAACAGGCATTCTGCTTTTTGTCGTGTTCATTATTTTGATATTCATGGGAGTGCCTGTCTCTGTTGCACTGGGCTCAACAGCACTTTTTTTCATCTGGAAGCTTAACCTCGGAGTTCAGGTATTCTCGACAAGCTTTTATGCAGGTATTGCAAAATTCCAGCTGCTGGCAATACCTTTTTTCATCCTTGCAGGGATGATTCTCGAGAGATGCGGGATATCAAAGAGGCTTGTTAATCTTGCTTCCTTGCTAATCGGCCGCATTCCAGGAGGGCTTGCAATTGTTGCAATTGCGGTCTGCGTTTTCTTTGGCGGAATCTCAGGCTCGGGTCCGGCTGACGCTGCAGCACTCGGAGCAGTCCTTATCCCTGCAATGGCTGCTAAGGGATATGATAAACCTTTTGCTGCTGCTCTTATTGCAGCAGCAGGCTCAACAGCCATAATTATTCCTCCAAGCATTGGCCTCATTATTTACGGAGCTATCACGACAGTTTCGATACCTGCCCTTTTTGCTGCAGGCATTCTCCCGGGGATAATAGCAGGTCTATCACTCGTAATTCCGGCAGTTGTTATATCTATCTATAAGAGTTATCCATCTGAAAGATGGGGGAGATTAAGAGAGATATCGGCTGCTTTCAAGGATTCATTCTGGGGACTTGTCGCACCATTCATTATTCTTGGCGGCATCTACACCGGGATATTCACTCCAACAGAAGCTGCTGTCGTCGCTGTTTTTTATGGATTATTTGTAGGTATTTTTATCTACAAGACGTTTGACATTTCGATGCTTTACCAGACAATGGTTGACGCATCAGTATCATCCGCTGTTGTCATGCTGATTGTTGCAATGGCTGGCATATTTTCATGGGCCGGCTCAACAATGGGGGTTATGGACAGGGGGGCAGAGATGCTTCTTTCTTTAAAAACATCACCTGTAGTAATTCTTCTAATGATAAACCTTATGCTTTTGATTGCAGGGATGTTCTTTGATGCAATATCTATCTATTACGTTTTTTTGCCTATTCTTATTCCCGTTATGCAACACTATAATTGGGACCCTGTGTGGTTTGGAATTATGATGACTGTAAATCTCGCAATAGGGCAGTTTACACCACCTGTCGCAGTAAACCTTTTTGTAACAACCAATCTTGCAGGGATTCCACTTGAAAAGACCTCCTATGCATCACTTCCTTTTATAGCAGCGATGGTATTGGGTTTGATAATCATTATTTTATTCCCGTGGTTAAGTCTGTTTCTGCCTAAATTATGGCATCTGGTGTAAGGATATAAAATAAAAGAGGCGGTTTGGAATTTTCCAAACCGCCTCATAAAATCAGTTTAAAACTATCTTACAGCAAAGGAACAATCAGAAGCGCGACAATATTTATAACCTTAATCATCGGGTTAATTGCCGGGCCTGCTGTATCTTTGTATGGGTCGCCGACTGTGTCGCCCGTAACAGAGGCCTTGTGTCCGTCGCTGCCCTTCTTGTGAACTTTGCCTTTGTCGTCGGTAACGCCGTCTTCAAAGGATTTCTTGGCGTTGTCCCATGCGCCGCCGCCGCTTGTCATGGCAATCGCCTGGAAGAGTCCGGTCAGGATACTTCCAATAAGAACGCCGCCAAGGGCTTCCCTGCCGAGGGTAAAGCCGACTACAATAGGAACAACAACAGGAATAAGCGCCGGGACCATCATCTGCTTGATAGCGCCTTTTGTTACGATGTCAACGCACTTTCCGTATTCCGGCTTTGCCTTGTATTCCATAATTCCGGGGATCTCCCTGAACTGCCTTCTGACTTCCTCAACAATGCTGCCGGCCGCCTTACCAACAGCCTCCATGAGGAGTGAGCCGAAATAATAAGGGAGCAGTCCGCCGATGAA
>JAKALU010000070.1 GCA_021824065.1 Nitrospirota bacterium | reverse complement strand
AAGACAGATGTGGCTATTAGGGGTAACTACGCAACAATTGAAAACGGTATTATTATGGACAGACGCGCTGGAAGGATACCAACGGGAAAAAGTCGGAAGATTACAGAGAAACTGCAGGAAAAAATAAAAAAGATTGACGATGTTGAAGTGATATTTGCACCGGGCATGGAACACAGATTTGCTGTGGTTCTGAGATTTCCTGAACCTTTGGAGAAGGGCACCGCAGATATAAAAGATACAGATCCCCAGAAAGAAGGGGAACCCCCTGTTGCTGTTACCCCGGGAACTGCACATGCAGGAAGGGTTGCAAAGATTGTTGAAAAACTGATAGAGGCAATATCAGATATTATCAGGAAACAGAATAAAGCAAACTTTATTTTGCTCAGGGGTTTTTCTCAGGTGCCCCATATCCCCCAGTTTGAAGATGTATATGGTCTTAAGCCATTGGCGATTGCAGCTTATCCAATGTACAGGGGGCTTGCAAGACTCATTGGCATGGATGCGCCGGCAATAACAGGCGATGTAAAAGAAGAGATAGATTTCCTTAAACAAAATTACAAAAAGTATGATTTCTTTTTTGTGCATGTAAAAAAAGTGGACTCATATGGCGAGGATGGCAACTTTAAAGGCAAGGCAGAGCAGATAGAAAAATTCGACCGCATTCTTGCACGAATCCTTGCATTGAATCCTGACGTTTTAATTATTACAGGAGACCATTCAACTCCATCTTTACTTAAAAGTCATAGCTGGCATCCTGTGCCGGTGCTTTTTAAATCTCCTTATGTCTTTGGGGGACTCTGCAAGTCTTTCTCAGAAAGGGAATGCACCAAAGGAGAACTTGGTATATTCCCAACAGTTAATCTCATGCCATTAGCACTTGCAAATGCATTGCGACTCAAAAAATTCGGTGCGTAACCAGAAGTCAGAAGTCAGAAGTCAGAAGTCAGAAATAAAAAGAGAAAATTCTAATACCAACTTCTCATTTCCCATTTCTCACTTTTCACTTATCGATACCCACTGCCATCTGGAAATGCCTGTGTTTGATGAGGACAGGGAAGACGTTATTCAAAGGGCGAGGGATGCAGGCATCGAGGCTATTATTACTGTAGGCTCTGATTTAAAAGGCAATATCGGCAGTCTTGAACTCTCAAAAAAATATGATTTTATTTACTCCTCAGTCGGCATACATCCCCATGATGCAAAAGATTTTACAGAAGAGATATACAAACAGTTAAGAGAATGGGCAACGGAATACAGTCGCCTCAGGCGACCCGCCGAGGCGGGAACTCAGCAGTCACCCCCCCATCCCCCCCTTGTCAAGGGGGGGGATGGGGGGGGTAAGGTCGTTGCCATTGGCGAGACAGGCCTTGATTATCATTATGACAATTCGCCTCGAGACATTCAGAGAGAGGTATTCAGAAGGCATCTTGCACTTGCAAAAGAGTCTGATCTTCCGGTGATCATCCATAGCAGGGAAGCAAAAAATGATACGCTCGGGATACTCAGAGAATCAGGAATAAACAGAGGAGTTCTACACTGCTTCTCAGGTGACATGGAAATGGCAGAGAGTGTCATGGAGATGGGTTTTTATATATCCATAGCAGGGCCTGTTACATTTAAGAATGCAAAAAAAATAATAGAGATCGTAAAAATAATCCCTGATGATTATCTCCTCATAGAGACAGACGCTCCCTATCTTGCGCCGGAGCCTTTCAGGGGCAAGAGGAATGAGCCTGCCTTTGTAGCGAATACAGCTAAAAGGATAGCAGAGCTAAGGGGGGTGAATTTTGAAGACGTTGCAAGGATTACAACGCTCAATGCGAAGCGGCTCTTTAGAATAGGTGAACTCCCTCAGAGAGGTGAGATAGCCTATAAGATAAGAGACACCCTTTATCTTAATATAACAAACAGATGCACAAACAGGTGTTCATTTTGTGTAAGATTCCATACAGACTATGTAAAGGGACATAACCTCAGGCTTTCTGATGAACCAACAGAAGAAGAACTTAAAATAGCCATAGGAGAGCCGGCTCAATACAAGGAGATTGTGTTCTGCGGATATGGCGAGCCACTCTTGAGGCTCGATTTAGTTAAGAATCTTGCTAAGTGGATAAAAGAGAAAAGCGGAAGGGTAAGGATTAATACAAACGGGCATGGAAATCTTATTCATCACCGGAACATACTTCCTGAGTTAAAAGGGTTTGTGGACATCATCTCTATTAGCCTCGATGCTCATGATGAGGAGACATATAACAAGATATGTGCGCCGGCCTTTAAAAATGCATTTCAAGAGATCATTTCATTCATAAAGGAGGCAAAGAAATATATCCCCGATGTTCAGGCTACTGTAGTTGAGATGGATGGTGTGGATATGGGAAAATGCAGGAGAATAACAGATGAATTAGGTGTAAAACTCAGGGTAAGAAAGCTCGATGTTGTCGGTTAATCCAACTGTAAAATGCCTCCACCACAGATGGGTCAAACTGCTTGCCTGATAATTCAAGGATTTCCTTCAATGTTTCATCAATATTTTTCCTTGCCCTGTATGGCCTGTCAGAGGTCATTGCATCAAATGCATCTGCCACTGCTAATATGCGTGACATTAGGGGTATGTCCTTACCCTTCAGGCCGAATAGCCCTTTCCCGTCCCAATGTTCGTGGTGATATTTTATTCCGTCCAGGATGTCATCGAATGCCCGCAACCCTGACAGTATTGTTGCCCCAACTAAAGGATGCCTCCCTATCTCCATCCACTCCTCATACTCAAGAGGTTCTTTTTTATTCAGGATGTCTCTCGGTATCGCAATCTTTCCGATGTCATGCAGCAGGGAGCATATCCTGAGCCTTTCTATCTGTTTTTCATCAAGCCCGATCTCTTCTGCGATGCCAAGGGCATAGATAGTTACGCGTTCTGTATGTCCTGCCGTCCATTGAGTGGTTGTTTCGAGTGCCTTTACAAATGATTTAATGGTGCCTAACAGCAGGTCTTCTATCTCCTGATAAAGAAATGCATTTTCTATTGCCATTGCTGCCTGAGTAGAGATAACCCTCAGGAGTTTTACATCGTTAGAATAGAATTCATTTTCTGATGACTTATCTGCAAGGATCATCAGTCCGATAGTTTTACCCTTGCCAGCAAGAGGGCATAATAAGACAGACTTTAATCCCGGGAAATAATCCTCAGGCGCCACCTCCTCAAACTTACAAAACGCCATAGGTTTACCCTGCTCTAATACATCCGCTATAAACTCTGTCCCTCCATCGACTATCCTGTTTTTATCCCAGTTCCCCTTGCAGGCCCTTGTATATAGCGTCTGATTTCCTCCATTAAGAAACAGGACTGCTGCTGTTTTAACCCCAACCGTAGCTACTGCCTCATTTACAAGGTTTTCACATATCTCATTGACGTTGAGCGTTGAAAACAGTTCGGAGAGCTTGTAAAGCAGGGAGAGTTCCTCATACACATTGCTGAGTTCTCTGACAGTTAAGTGTAGATCACCCAGAACATTATTGTTTTCCAATTGTCTCCTCAACTATCGAAAGAAGCGCTTTTGGGCTGAAGGGTTTTGTGATATATCGAGCGACACCGCATTTAATGCCGAGTTGTTCATCAGCTTCCTGTCCTTTTGCAGTAAGCATAAAGATCGGTATCTCGGCTGTATCGGGATCTGATTTTAGCATCTTGCACAGGTCTATCCCGCTCAATTCAGGCATCATCCAATCGAGGATTATGAGGTCAGGTTTTTCATCTTTAACTGCTGATATTGCGTTAACACTTTCCCTGAGGGTAATAACTTTAATGCCTGCCTTCTTCAGCTTATCCTCTATCATCATGAGGATGAAAGGTTCATCATCAATTATCATCACTTTGCTCATGTTCTTCTCCTGTAAGGGAGAGTCACTGTTACTGTAGTGCCCCTACCAATCTTGCTGTCAAAAGACATCGAACCGCTGTACCTTGTTACTATCTCTTTGCACAGGGCAAGCCCCAGGCCTGTGCCCTTGACCTCCTGTCCATATTTCCCTCTGTAAAATCTTTCAGTTAAATGGGCAATATCCTCATCAGGGATACCCCATCCATTATCAGAGACCTTAAGTTCTATACTGTCATCCTTTCTGCTAATAGTTATTCTAATATCACACCCCTCATCAGAATATATTATAGAATTATCCGTAAGATTTTTTATAACTTGAAAGAGTCTTTCCTTATCCCCCTTAAATCCACTGACGTCGCCTTCGATAAAAGTCGTAAGCTTGCCCTTTTTCTTTTCCATGGCATTTGAGAAGAGCCTTTTTGTATCATCAAACAATAAGGAGAAGTCTATCTCCTCTTCTCGGAAGACCTCTTTCCCGCTTTCTATTCGCGCTATATTAAGCAGTTCTGATACCATTTCTGAAAGCCTTGTCCCCTCACTGAGAACTGTCTTGAGATATTCCTTTGTCTTGGCACCTTTTATATCCTCATTGATAACCATCTCGGTCATCCCGACTATGGCAGATAAAGGTGTTCTGAACTGATGGGATACTACCCGGACGAACTCTGTTTTCATCCTGTCTATCTCTTTCTCTCTGGTTATGTTTCTTAAGACATTCACAACTCCACTCACCTCGCCCCTGGAATTCATAACCGGCGAACTGCTTATCATTACAGAGAGTTTTTTGCCGTTTATTGTTGTAAGTTCTGCTTCAATGTTTGCTGGTTCTTTTTCTAACGCTTTATCGAGACAGGTTCCGAGAGACCAACGGAAATCCGTGTTTTCGTCGGTATAGTTAAATATCTCGCAGCATTGGTTGCCTGCAGCCTTTTCTTGAGCAATCCCTATCATATCAGCCGCAGCCTTATTCATGGATATAACCCTGCATTTGGTATCTACAGTCATTATACCATCTGAGATGCTCTGCAGGATAGTCTCTGAACGCTCCCTTTCTAATAAGGTCTTTCCATAAAGCTCTGATCTCTCTATGGCTACAGCAAGTATGCTCGAGACTATCTGCAGGAAATGGATGTCATCTTCTTTGGGTTCTTTCGGTACCGCAAAGTAAAGGGTAAATGCGCCGAGTGCCTTCTCACCAACATACACAGGTATACAAACTGCTGACCTGTAGTTAGAACTTATGTAATTAGACATATAAAATCTGGCTTCTGAAGAAAAAGCAGGAACGATAATCGGCTCCTTCTTCTCAACAGCATACCACTCGATAGAACTTGTGCCTTTCTGATATATTATTTCTCCTTCTTTAATGTTCAATCCGGAATCTGCTTTGAGGATTAGGTTTTCATTATCTCTTTCAAGCAGCCATACAAGGTCTGCCCTGAAGAACCCTTTAATGAGGTCAAGCGTGGAATTCATCACTGCCTTTATGTCAAGGGCAGCAGCAAGTATTGAGGATAGAGAAAGGAGATTTTTATGGTCATCAACTCTCCTCTGTCGTTGATATTCATAGAGCTGGCGCATTTTTTCATAGAGCCTGATATTTTCGATGGCTATACCTGTCATCTCACCAATAGAGGTCATCAACCTTTCTTCTTCTGATGTAAAAATATGAGTCCTGAAGCTGAACAAACAAAATACCCCTACTATCTTCTCTTTCCCCTTTATCGGGATACAACAGTATCCTTTTATCCCCGAATGTTTTAGGATGGACCTTTCAACGCGTTGATCAGCTCCTATATCGGGACTTGTTATAACCTGACCCGTGGTTGCAACTCTTCCGGGAATGTCCTCACCCATCCTCATCCTGCCAGCTACTTTCACAAAATCCTCGGAAATCCCTTTATGATAGGCGCATACAAGCTCTCTGCTCATTTCATCAAGCAGGTATATCCCTCCTCCGTCCATATTCAACATCTCCAGCAATTTGTCCAGCACACTGCCAAAGATGTCCTCCGCTCTCAGAGATTTGCTCAGTATGCTGGCAATGCTATTTATGGCTGTAAGCTCTTTGTTTTTTTGCGCTATATTTTCCTCATACTCTCTTCTCTCTGTCACATCCCTCATGAGTTCAATAACATGCATTACGTTACCTTTTGAATCTTTTATAGGGCATGCAACTATCTCGTGAAAGACCCTCTTCCCCGCTGCGCCTTTATGCTGATGGACAGTCCTGAATATCCTTCCTGTTTCGAAGACCCTTTTTGCAGGGCAGTCTCTTTCCTCGTACCAGCATGGCGCTGCCATCTCATGTGATATCGAATAACAATAATCGCCTATAACCCCCTCTCCTTTCCTTGACTTCACTGCCTTGTTCGCCATGATGATCTTGTATTCCCTGTCCACGACCAGAAGTTCATCTTCTATGCTGTCCATGATATTCTCGAGGTAGTCCCGGGATTCTCTTATCGCATCTCTTAATTCATGTTCTTTTCTGAAGTCTTTTAAAATACCAATCTTTTCTGTTGTTAACCCCTCTTTGATTAGAGGCGCCCCGGTTATAAGGACAGGAATTGACGAACCATTTTTTGCGATAATTGATATCTCGTAAATTGACGATATGCCTTTTTCTCTTTCTTCGAGCTGGTATTTCATAATCCTTGCATTTTCTTCATCGAGGAAATCGTAAATTGACGCCCCGATTATCTCGTCGCGGCCATACCCGAAGAGTTTTGTAAATGCAGGGTTTATGTCTGTGATCATATCGTTTTCGTCTACAACCCATAAGGGGTCCATCATTGCGCTGAGATAGAGTTCTTTCTTTTTTAATTCTTCTGTTTTCTTTTCCAGACTTGCTGCCATCTCATTGAATGTTTTAGTAACTTCGCCAAGCTCATCTTCCGTGCTGATTTCAAGCCTGACGCCGAGGTTGCCCTCTTTCAATGCCTTAGCGCCTCTGTAGAGCTCTTTTATCGGTCTCAGAAGGTTTTTCGAAAAAAATAGAGACAGGAGAAAGGCGAATACAAACGTATAGAAGGAGAAGACAATTATACTATCTGTAAACCGTTCAGAGAATTTGTCATGGATACTCTTTTCTATAGGTGAGGGGGCAACAGTCTCCTCTTCTTCTGTTATCATATTTTTTACTTCTTTGCGGATGGTGAGTGAAAAGGGTATTATCAATATGAGTGCAAAGATTAAAAGTATTAAAAATAGCCTGTATATTATCCTCTGCTTAAACATTGCCTAAGCTAAAAATCAGATAAAGTAGCAATACCACTATCCCCCATGAAAGTAATACTGAAAGAAGCGGTTTTGCACCTTCTTCTGCAATCGAATTAAAGTCAACAGAGAGTCCTATAGCAGCGAGGGCGGAAGAAAGTAAAAATTTACTTACGGGCTCGGCCACGTCTGCTATAACTTTTGCTCCCTTGATTATATTAACACCCATTGCAAGAACAATAAAAACTACTATAAACCATGGCACATAAAATTTTTTCTCCCTGCCTGAAAGCATTAAGACTACGATGGGAAGAAATATTAAGCAAGAAATTCTTAACAGTTTTAATTTCAATGCAGTAGCAAGTACCTCTTGCCCTGCTGCAGAGGCAGTGGCTTTAACCTGCCCCAGCATCGGAAGAGTTACACCTGTAAGAAAAGCAAACTCATTTTTTGTAAGCACGAGTATCTCGGAAACTATCGGATAGAAAATCATGCCAGCCAGACCCAGTACCATTACTGCAATTATGGATATTGATGTCTCTTCTTTCTTTGCGCTGATCAATGGCGAGATTATTGCAATTGCAGATGCCCCGCATACAGAAACTCCTGATGAAAGGAGTAACCCTAAATTTTTTGGAAGCCCAAGTACTTTCGATATAAAATATGTGAGGGCAAATAAAGAGACAACTATGACAATAACACAGAACCATAGCTTTACCCCTGCGCCAGCAAATGAGAGCTGTGTCCCGTAAAGGGCAATCCCTATTGGAAGGAAGATTTTCAATGCAAATGCAACTCCGTTATCAAAAAATTCTTTCTCCTTCATGACATTAGCAACAAGCACCCCAAATATTATGGATATAACCAATGCATCAAACGAGGGATGCAGGAATGAGAGCATAAATGAAACTATTGTTATCAGTAAAACAATTATTAGTCCTGGCAATATTCCTTTGGTGGTGTTCATGTAAACTAATAAAAGTTTAACACAAAATAGCCTTCTTTTTCACTGCCTTGGTATCAACCTTAAAATAGATCTGAAGTTCTGAAGTCCAGAGCCTCACCTCTTCAACTTTTCAGAGCTATCTGTGTGTTAATATAAAACATGGAAAAGGTTAAGCATCTGCTCGACAGGTTCTATAAGGGGTACAACTTTAAGGAGAGGATGCTGCATGACCCCATAGAATTTCCTCATAGGTATAAAAGACCCGAGGATATCGAAATTTCTGGCTTTCTTGCTTCATGTTTTGCCTACGGGAAGGTTGGTTTATTCAAACCTGTAATCGGAAAGATTCTGTCAATAATGGGGAAAAATCCGTATGATTTTCTGCTGGAATTTAAAGTGGATGAACGGCAAAAGTTATTTTCAGGAATAAAATATAGATTTAATGAGAACAGAGATATTATATGCCTCCTTTATATTTCAGGTGAAATGCTCAGAAAGTATAAATCTATCGAAAATGCATTTAAAGATTTTTATAAAAAGAATGACAACGATATAGGCCATGGCCTGATGGGTTTTATAGATTATATGTTAGGAATAGACACATCTAAGGTCTATGGAAGGAATATAATGCCTGATGGTTTCATTCAGTTTTTCCCTTCTCCAGTAAAAGGCAGTGCATGTAAGAGGATGAACCTTTTTCTGAGGTGGATGATAAGAGATAGAGACATTGATTTTGGCATCTGGAAGGGCATCCCTAAGAATAAACTTATTATCCCTCTTGATACCCATATAGCAAGAATCTCCAGATGTCTTGGTTTCACAAATCGCAAATCTCAGGACTGGAAGACCGCTGTTGAGATAACAAGTGCATTAAAAAAATTTGACCCTGAAGACCCATTGAAATATGATTTTGCCATGTGCCACCATGGGATATCAGGACTTTGCGAACCAGATAAAGCAGATAAATGTAAAACCTGTGTTTTAAAGAATGTGTTTTAAAGAATTGACATAATCTTTAGTTTTATGTTTTAATACCATTGCCTTTAAAGATAGCCCGGTGAGGCTAAAAAGGCAAGGAGGCAGCGTGGGCTGCGAAAGATATAAAACAGACAATAACCTTCCGCAGAAAGATTGGGGAAGGTTTTTTTATGTCTGCGAGACCGAAAAGACTACAGGTTTCGCAAACAAAATAAAACGACAGGTCATAAAATTTCCCTTTATAAGAATAAAAAACTATTTTGCTCCGAAAATATCTCTATTTTTCGTCATTCCCGCAGTCATTAAGCGGGAATCTGTTCTTTTGTCTTCTCTCTGGATTCCGCATCAAGTGCGGAATGGCAATTATATAGATCACAAGATAATAGTTGGTGGTTATTATGCCTAAGGAACTACTTAACAAACAGGATATCGATAGGGTACTCGCGCGTATGGCGCATGAGATACTTGAGAGGAACAAAGGCACAGAGAACCTCTGCCTCGTTGGGATACAGAGGGGCGGAGTACACCTTGCGAAAAGACTTTCAAAAAAGATTAAAGAAATAGAAGGCAAGGATATATCCGTCGGTTCTTTAGATATAGCTTTTTACAGGGATGACCTGAATATAAGGAAAGAACAGCCTGCTGTCAGAAGAACAGAGGTGCCCTGCGAGATAACAGACCAGAAGGTTGTTCTTGTAGATGATGTTCTTTTTACAGGCAGGTCAATAAGAGCTGCACTGGATGCGCTTATGGATATTGGAAGACCTGCAAACATACAACTTGCGGTTCTGATAGACAGGGGGCATAGAGAGCTTCCGATAAAGGCTGATTTTGTCGGGAAAAATATCCCTACAGCTATTAATGAAAATGTAGAGGTCAGTCTTGAAGAAGAAGGGCTGGAAGATAAGGTAACAATAGAATGAAGCTTTTTTCAAAAGATTTGCTTGGAATAAAGGAACTCACAAAAGATGAGATAATACTCATTCTGGATACTGCATCAGGTTTCAAGGATGTTCTTAAACGTGATATCAAAAAGGTTCCAGCCTTAAGAGGAAAAACTGCTGTTAATCTTTTCTTTGAACCATCGACAAGGACGAGGACTTCATTTGAACTGGCTGAAAAGAGATTGAGTCTTGATGTTTTGAACCTGGCAGTAACAACAAGCAGTGTTGTTAAGGGAGAAAGCCTAATTGACACAGCTCTCAATGTCCAGGCATTGGGTGCTGACTTTATGATAATAAGACATTCATCGTCAGGCGCACCTCATCTGCTTTCAAAGAACATCAATGCCTCTGTGATAAATGCAGGCGACGGTGTAAATGAGCATCCAACACAGGCTCTGCTTGATGCATTTACTATAAAAGAAAAACTGGGTGAGATTGAGGGTCTCAGGATTGCAATTGTCGGAGATATACTTCACAGCAGGGTTGCAAAATCAAATATTTATCTCCTGACAAAATTTGGTGCGGAGGTAAGACTTATTGGCCCTCCAACTCTTGTGCCTCAGGAATCAGAGTCCCTCGGCGTTAAAGTCTTTCATGATATGGATTCAGGCTTGCGTGATGTTAATGTTGTCATGATGCTCAGGATTCAGATGGAAAGACAGGGCAAGGGTTTTTTCCCCTCGACTCTTGAGTACTTCAGGTACTGGGGACTAACAGCAGAAAGGCTTTCAGTTGCAGATGACAATGCGATCGTCATGCACCCAGGACCTATGAATAGAGGTATTGAAATATCATCCGAGATTGCAGATGGTCCAAGGTCAGTTATCCTTGAGCAGGTCACAAACGGCATTGCTATACGTATGGCAGTCCTTTATTTGCTTGCAGGGGCAAGGGGATGAGAATACTAATCAAGAATGGCTACATAATAGACCCATCGCAGGGAATTGATGGTGTCGGGGATGTTTTGATAGAGGACGAAAAGATAAGCGAAGTTAGAAGTCAGAAGTCAGAAGTCAGAAGTCAGAAAGAGAATAAACTCAAAACTCCGAACTCTCGCCTCGGCGAGTCGCCGAAGGAGACTGAACTCCGAACTATTGAAGCCAAAAGCATGTATGTATTTCCCGGTTTGATTGACATGCATACCCATCTGAGAGAGCCGGGATTTGAATACAAAGAAACTATAAAGACAGGCACAATGGCAGCTGTTAGAGGAGGCTTTACAACAGTCTGTGCAATGCCAAATACAAATCCTGTTAATGACAATTCAAGTGTGACAGACCTCATCATCAGAAAGGCGATTCAGGAAGGCGCATGCACTGTCTATCCCATTGGTGCAATAACAAAAGGACAGAAGGGCGAAGAGCTTGCAGAGATGGGGATAATGCATGCAGAAGGTTGCGTGGCATTTTCTGATGACGGCAGCCCTGTTATGAACAGCCTGGTTATGAGAAGGGCATTGGAATATTCCAGGACATTTAATGTTCCGATAATTTCTCATTGCGAGGATATGCATCTCTCTGAAGGTGGGGTGATGAATGAGGGTTTATTGTCTTTAACACTTGGATTAAGAGGAATTCCCTCTGAGGCAGAAGAGGTGATGGTTGCAAGAGACATTGCCCTTGCAAGGCTTACTAATGGAAGGCTTCATATAGCCCATGTATCAACAGAGGGCTCGGTAAGATTGGTAAGACAGGCAAAAGAAATGGGAATAAATGTAACTGCAGAGACATGTCCTCATTATTTCAGCATCACAGAGGATGCTGTTAAGGGATACAACACAAATGCAAAAGTTAATCCCCCTCTCAGGACTCAAAAAGATATTGATGCTATAAAGCAGGGTTTGAAAGATGGAACTATTGATGTCATAGCAACAGACCATGCACCTCATCACAGGGATGAAAAACTAAGAGAATTTGACCAGGCGCCATCCGGCATATCAGGACTTGAAACAGCGTTGAGTTTAAGTTTAAGGTTGGTGTACGAAGGTGTTCTTACAATGGCACAATTTGTCGAGAAGATGACGGCAAATCCTGCAAGAATTTTAAGACTGGATAAAGGAACCCTCAAAGTAGGTTCTGATGCTGATGTGGTTATTATTGATATAAATAAAGAATTTAAAGTCGAAACTGAGAAATTTTCATCAAAGGGTAAAAATACCCCTTTTGATGGATGGAATTTGAAGGGGATGGCTGTGATGACGATTTGCAAAGGGAAGATATATGATATTTCTTAACTTTATGATATTATACATACAATAATGATAAATTTGGAGGTACAATGAAAACAACCTTGAACATACCTGACAATCTTATAAAAGAGGCAATGATTACTGCTAAAATGAAAACTAAGACGGATGCAGTAATAGCGGGACTGAAGGAACTGATAAGAAAGAAGAAGATTGAAAGGGTTTTATCCTTAGCGGGCAAGTTGGAGTTTTCGGATAGGTGGTATAAAGCAAGGCATGAACGATAAGGTTCTTATTGACACATCTGTGTGGATAGATTTTTTCAGAAAAAGAAACGTTGACTTGATAGAGAAAATCAGGACGCTGCTTGAAACAGGAAAGGCAGTCTATGCTGGAATAATTGCACTTGAACTTATTAACGGTGCAAAGGGACAGAAAGAATTACAGGCGCTAAACGATGTATTCGGAACGATGGAAAGGATTGAGGAAGAAAAAAATACACACTTTAATGCCGGCATGATGGGATATGAGCTTGCAAGGAAAGGACACACATTGAGTGTTGTAGACCTTTTAATTGCACAGATAGCTATCGAAAATGATGTTTCTCTAATGACATTTGATGAACATTTTAAAATTATAGCAAAGCATGGCAGATTGAATTTATTGCATTAGAACCAATAGAAAGATAAATAGAACATTATTTATGTAAAAAGAAATAAACGAGGGGGCTAATGGCATGAAAAAATCAGTGTTACTTATTATAATGGCAATTGTTTTGTTTCTGACAGGCAGTTCTTTTGCCCAGCAGGATATTTACGATTGCTCTAGTTACAAAAATGCAGGAGATTATTATAGAGCAATTGAGGCAGGTAAAAGAGCGATAAGGCTGTATCCTAAAAATGGATATGCTCACTTTTGTCTTGGTGATGCCTACTATCCAACTGGAGCATCTAACCTTGCCATTAAGTCTATGAAAGAGGCTGAAAAACTCTCCTACTCAGAGCGTGAGTTGATGCTTATATACAACAGACTTGGAATGATTTATAGGGCTCTTAGCGACTATGACAATGCACT
>JAKALU010000201.1 GCA_021824065.1 Nitrospirota bacterium | reverse complement strand
CGTCGAAACAACAAAAAAGATAAGCGAAATCCTGAGAAGCGAGGGCTTAGAGAGGAAATCGAAAGCAAAGCCGCTAAGAGAATTTTATGTCACTGACTCTCCCGAGAGATTCGTAAAAGTTGGTGAAAGATTTCTTGGACAGAAAATAGAGCATATAAAAAAGATAGATTTAGGAGGATAAATGAGACCTGATAATAGGAAAAACACTGAAATGAGGCAGCTCAAAATAACGAGAAATTTTATAGGCACAGCAGAAGGCTCTGTGCTTATCGAAATGGGAAACACGAGAGTTATCTGTACTGCATCCATAGAGGAAAAGGTGCCGCAGTTTTTAAAGGAGCAGAGAAAAGGATGGGTGACTGCAGAATATTCAATGCTGCCGAAGTCATCACAGGCGAGAATACAACGGGAGTCAAGCACGGGGAGGATCGGGGGCAGGACTCATGAAATACAGAGGCTAATCGGGAGGGCGTTGAGGTCTGTCGTTAACCTTAATATGATTGGTGAAAGGACGATATGGATAGACTGTGATGTGATACAGGCAGATGGCAGCACAAGGACAGTCAGCATAACAGGTGCCTTTATCTGTCTTGCAGATGCACTTAAATACGCTCTCAGGAACGGGTTGATAGAGAGGATGCCGTTAAAAGATTATCTTGCAGCAGTGAGTGTTGGGGTTGTAAATGGCGAGCCGGTTCTTGACCTGACTTATGCTGAAGACGCCGCAGCCGAGGTTGACATGAATGTAGTGATGACGGGCAGCGGGAATCTTGTTGAGGTGCAGGGCACCGCAGAAGGGGTGCCGTTCTCAAAGAATACGCTGGACAACCTCATAGAACTCGCAGCAAATGGGATTAAAGGCCTGATAGAGACTCAGAAAAAGACTATAAAATTAGAGGGTAATGTCCTGAGCTTTTAAATGTGTTAAAATATATGAACTAAGATGTTAATCAGGAGGCAATTTGAACAAATATAGAAATCTATTTGTCTGGCTTTTAATGATAGTGATGACGATACTCTTATTCAATCTCTTGAGTGCGCCGAAAAAGGTTGAAGATGAGATGATATTCTCCGAATTCATAACGAAACTCGATGCAGGGGATGTCGAAGAAGTTGTCATAAAGGAAAACCAGGTAACAGGCCGCTTAAAGGACGGGAAAAAATTCAGGACCTATCTGGCAGAATACCCCGACCTTGTGAAAGATTTAAAGGCAAAAGGGGTGAAGATTACAGCAAAGCCGCCTGAACAGAACCCATGGTATGTGAATTTCTTTTTCTCCTGGGGCCCTATAATCTTTCTTGTGCTTGTCTGGATATTCTTCATGCGCCAGATGCAGACAGGCGGAAATAAGGCATTATCATTCGGGAAGAGCAAGGCAAGGCTTGTCTCTGATAAGGCTGTAAAGACTACATTTGCTGATGTTGCAGGAATAGAAGAGGCAAAGGAGGAGGTTCAGGAGATAATAGATTTTCTAAAGGCACCTCAAAAGTTCTCGAAGCTTGGTGGTAAGATCCCTAAAGGCGTGCTATTGGTGGGTGCTCCGGGTACAGGCAAGACCCTATTGGCAAAGGCAATCGCAGGGGAGGCGGGTGTCCCGTTCTTTTCAATATCAGGCTCTGATTTTGTCGAGATGTTTGTTGGAGTGGGTGCATCACGTGTTAGGGATTTATTTGATCAGGCAAAGAAAAATGCTCCATGCATAATATTTATTGATGAGATAGACGCTGTTGGCCGTCACAGAGGCGCAGGACTTGGAGGCGGTCATGACGAGCGCGAGCAGACTTTAAACCAGCTTCTTGTAGAGATGGACGGATTTGAGGGGAATGAAGGCGTGATAATCCTCGCAGCAACGAACAGACCTGATGTACTTGACCCTGCACTCTTAAGACCGGGGAGGTTTGACAGGCAGGTTGTTGTGCCTGTGCCTGATGTCAAAGGAAGGCTTGAGATATTAAAGGTGCATACAAAGAATATCCCTCTTGATGAGAACGCAAATCTCGAACTTATTGCGAGAGGAACGCCTGGATTTTCAGGTGCAGACCTTGCAAATCTTGTAAATGAGGCAGCACTTCTTGCTGCAAGGAAATCAAAGAGCAAGGTTGATATGTCTGATTTTGAGTTTGCAAAAGACAAGGTGCTCATGGGTGTTGAGCGAAAGAGCATGATTATAAGCGATGCAGAGAAAAAGAATACGGCTTATCATGAGGCAGGGCATGCACTTGTTGCTAAGCTGACACCAGGGACAGATCCAATTCACAAGGTGAGCATTATCCCGCGTGGAAGAGCACTCGGTGTTACACAGCAGCTTCCTATTGACGATAAATATACATACTCAAAGGATTATCTGCTAAAGGCGCTTGCTGTACTTCTCGGCGGGAGGGCTGCTGAAGAGCTTGCTCTAAAGCATATGACGACAGGCGCAGGTAATGACCTTGAGCGGGCAACTGAACTTGCAAGAAGGATGGTAACAGAGTGGGGTATGAGCGAGAAACTGGGCCCGTTAACATTCGGCAAAAAAGATGAACAGATATTTCTCGGAAGGGAGATAGCAAAACATAAAGACTACAGCGAGAAGACTGCAGTGGACATAGACGAAGAAGTAAAACGCCTGGTCATAGAGGCATACGAGACTGCAAAAGTCCTTCTTTCAAATAACTATGACCTCCTTGATGCCTTTGCAAAGTTGCTTCTTGAAAAAGAGACAATGGATGCAGCAGAGATAGAGGCTATGATAAAAGATTTGGAAGCAAAGAAGGCTTTGCAGGCTTAAAGGCGCTAATTGTTTTCTTTAAGCACGATTTCCCATGTAATGCCTGAAATTAGCGGTGGCTATTCGCCATCCGCTGGAGTGATTCGTTAAATGGCATTTATCCGTTTCTTTATTAATTCTGGACTTCTTTTTCCGTGTATCACGGCAAGAACGATTATTTTATTCCCCTCGACAAGATAAATGATTTTGTATGGAAATCTTTTGATAAGATGTTTTCTCGTTTCTTT
>JAKALU010000069.1 GCA_021824065.1 Nitrospirota bacterium | reverse complement strand
CGATCTCACTTTCATGTAGATTTTTGATGAGGCAATTCGACCTTTACAATAATAAACTATTTCTTTTAAAATAACTTCTGAAAATACTTATTACTAACAAGGCAAAACCAGAACAATGTTTATATAATCTTAAATGCCTAAAATTCCTCTGGCCTGAAAAGGTTTACGATGCTGTCCAACAGCTTATGGCAATATCTGGAAATTCGGTGCTTTGAAGGGGAAGTATGAAAAAAAACCTACCAGTGCTCCTGCTATACGTAGTATTGACACTAATAATGACCTACCCCCTACTTTTTAACCTGACCAATTCAATCCCTGGCGACCTTGGAGACCCTCTATTAAATACGTGGATCCTGGCATGGGATGTCCATAAGATTATGGAAGGTGACCTCTTGGGTCTATTCGATGCTAATATCTTTTTCCCGTATAAGGACACATTAGCCTATTCCGAGCATATGATAGGAACTTCGGTTTTCGCATTGCCTATCATAGCTCTTTTTAAAAATCCTGTCCTTGCTTATAATTTTATTTTTTTGATGGCAATGTCTCTTTCGGGGTTCGGAATGTATTTGCTGGTGTCTTACCTTACAGGTAACAGGTTGGCAGCTTTTTGTGCCGGGGTTATATATGCCTTTTTCCCCTGGCGATTTGGCGGTCGTCTTGGCCATTTGCAGATGCAAGTTGCTCAATGGATACCGCTTACTTTTCTTTACCTCCATAAATTCGCAGACAGTGGAAGGTATAGACATCTTATCTTGTTTACCACATTTTTTGTGATACAGTTCCTCTCGTGCGGATATTATGCTATGTTTCTCTCTGTTTTTGTGAGTTTGTTTATCTTGATCGAAATCTGTAATCGCGGCTTTTCCGACAAGACATTTTTTTATAAACTCGGGTTATTTTTTTTAATATCCGCGGTTCTTATCCTGCCTTTTTTCTATCCGTATATTAAAGTAAAGCATGAATTGGGTTTTGTTCGGGCTTTTGATGAAATAGTAAATAATTCGGCCGATGTCCTCAGTTTTCTATCTGCTCCCCTCTCAAATCCTATCTGGGGAAAAGTTACAAAGTCATTTTGGAAACCTGAGGGCGAATTGTTTTTAGGGTTAACTGCGATACTTCTTGCATCTGTTGGCGTAATAAGTCAAATAAAAATAATTACTGGTAGTATTCCAAAAATAGCTAATACTAAAACTAAGACTTTGAAGATATTATCCTGGATAATCGGTTTACTTTTAGTGGTTGCTCTATGCGATGTCTGCATTATCTGGCTTACAGGGGGCTTTAATTTTACGATTTTTGGTATTAAGGTCAGGAGTACAAGATTTTACAAACCATTAACCTTTATTTTTGTCCTGATCTTTCTGCGACTCCTGATGGAGCACAGATTCAGAAACTTCCTGCGTTCCATTTTTTTAGGTAGCAGTTGGTCCAAGCAAGGATTTTATCTGCTTGTTTTAATATTGTCTTTTTTATTTTCTTTAGGGCCTTTCATTCACTTCCATAATAAAGAGATTATCCAGGGTCCTTATATCTTACTTTACAAGTTTTTCCCGGGCTTTGACGGGCTGAGAACACCTGCCAGATTTGTGATTATAGTGGCGTTTGCTGTAAGCGTTTTTGCTGCTTTTGGGATTGCAGAGATATTAAAGCGATTTGAAGGTCGCTGGAAAAAGACAATTGTTGCTGCCGGAGCCGCCCTACTTATAATGACCGAATCAGCCTCCATACCCATACCGACCCCGTCAGTAACTGTTTGTGCCGGTATCCCTGAGGTTTATAAATGGCTGGCTGGTGAGAAGGGCGATTTTGCAATAATGGAGATGCCCTTGCCAGGAAATGTGGATGAATTCTGGAGAGAAATAGAATATGTCTATTATTCATCATACCACTGGAAAAGGCTTGTAAACGGTTATAGCGGCTACTATCCGCCTGTGTATGCATTCTTGGTACAGGAGGGAATGAAAGGTTTTCCTACGACTAAATCTGTAAGCATTCTGAAAGAATTAAAAATAAAATATCTTATTATTCATTCAGAGAAGTATGCTCAGAAAGAATGGGAGTCGATAAAAAAGGGTTTACAGAACTATGTATTTGCATTAAGGCCTTTTAAGCAATGCGGTCAGGTGTATGTCTATGAGCTGACCACTGATTATGCTGGGAATGACCCACCTGCAAAGATATGGAAGGAGATACCGCGGGAGAAATGGTCTGCTGAGGCCAGCAGTGGGGAGACTCATCTGGCTTTTGACGGAGACTTAAAAACCCGGTGGACGACCGGACATCCCCAGCAACCAACAGATTTTTTTATGGTAGATTTGGGAAAAGTCAGGAGCATATCAAGGATAATACTCGAGCTCGGACCGGATTTATGGGATTATCCAAGAGGGTATAGGATAGAATCGTCAATAGACGGTAAGACATGGAAGATAGTCAAACAGGAAAAAAGTGCTTTGCCACCTCTACGCTCGATTATTGAACGACCAAAAGAAGTAGTGCTTGATATATCCTTTCCGCCTGCTACAGGACGTTTTATAAGGATTACACAAATAGAAAAGAGTTTGGTAAAGTATTGGTGGTCAATAAGAGAGATTCGCTTGTTTGAATAATGCAGAAGGAGTTATGCTGTGAATAAGTTGTCCGTTGTAATTCCTGTTTATAATGAAAAGGAGACAATTAAGGAAATCCTAAATCGTGTAAGGGCAGTTAATCTTGATAAAGAGATTATTATTGTTGACGACTTTTCAACAGATGGGACTCGTGATATTCTGAAGGAACTGGCATTAAAAGGAGAAGAAAAGGTTTTTTTCCATGAAAAGAATATGGGTAAAGGGGCTGCCTTAAGAACTGGCTTTGAACATGTAACCGGTGATTATGTCATTGTGCAGGATGCGGATTTAGAATATAATCCAGAGGACTATCATAAACTCCTTGGACCTGTTTTAGAGGGAAAAACCGAAGTTGTTTACGGTTCCAGATTTATAGGTGGGCACAAAAGTATGTCTTTTCATCATTGGCTTGGGAACAAGTTTCTAACCTTTATGACCAATATTTTGTATAATGCTACAATAAGCGATATGGAAACGTGTTACAAACTTTTCAAGACTGAAGTAATCGAGGGCATAGCCATTAAGTCTAATAGATTTAATTTCGAGCCTGAGATAACTGCTAAAATATTAAAACAAGGTATCAGGATATATGAGGTACCTATCTCATATGCGGGGCGGGAGTTTTCTGAAGGGAAAAAGATTACATGGATAGATGGTTTTTCTGCATTGTGGACGCTTATTAAATTCAAATTTAAGGATTAGTATTAATTTAATATAGCGGGAACTCCCTGCAGCTTATGGCAATATCTGGAAAATAAATCCTTATGTTATTCTAAAGGTACCCCTGAATTTTAAAAGAAAGATGAATCCAAGAGTTTCAATTATCATCGTCAACTGGAACGGAGAGAAATTTCTCCCGGAACTGTTTGTTTCACTTAAAAAACAGAGTTTTAGAGATTTCGAGGTTGTCCTTGTTGATAATGCGTCCTCGGATGGCTCTAAATCACTTGTAAAACATCTGTCACAGAATTCTCCCTTCAGTATTCGTATGGTTGAGTTGTCTACAAACAGAGGGTTTGCAGGTGGCAATATCGAAGGTTTAAAGTATTGCTCAGGCAACTACATCGCACTTTTAAATAACGATACCGTTGCAGATGAAAATTGGCTTGCTGAACTTGTTGAGGCTATCGACACTCATCCTGATGTCGGTATCTGTGCCTCAAAATTGATTGTGCATGGAACAAATATTATTGACAGTGCCGGAGACGGATACGCAAAATCTCTAAAAGGCTTGAAGCGCGGAGAAGGTGAAAACAGCGAAAGGTTTGACCAACATGAGTATGTGTTCGGAGCTTGCGGAGGCGCTGCATTATATCGGAGAGAGATGATCGAAGAGATCAGCTTTCTGGATGAAGATTTTTTTTTGATACATGAGGATACAGATTTTAATTTCCGGGCACAGCTTGCAGGCTGGAAGGTATTATATGTACCTACGGCAGTTGTGCATCATAAGGTCAGGTCTTCGATCGGTTATATGAGCGATACGGCTGTTTATTACACTCTCAGAAACAGTGAATTTGTGAGGCTTAAAAATGTCCCTTTTGGTGTTTTTTTGAGATGTCTGCCTGAGTTTATCATAGGGATGATAACCGAATTTATATACTTCCCTATAAGACACAGGCAGTGCAAGCTTTATTTCAAGGCAAAAATGGATGTTGTGAGAGTGCTTCCAAAACTGCTGAGAAAAAGGGCTGTGATTATGAAAAATAGGAAAGTGAGTGACTGTTATATAATGAACATAATGACACCTGTTTGGCAAAGGGATTTTCTGATGACAAAGCTCAAGAAACTTTTACATGGTTAGCATAATTATTCCGACTCTGAATGCAGAAGGGTATATATCCACTCTTATTGGTAAGATAAGAGTCCAGAGTATTAAAACAGATGAGATATTGATTGTTGATTCCTCATCAGAAGATAACACTCGAAGCATTGCTGAATCTCTCGGAGCAAAAGTTATAACCATAGATAGGAGAGATTTTGATCATGGTATAACGAGAAATTTAGGGGTAAAAATATCTTCAGGGGATATAGTTATCTTTTTAACCCAGGACGCACTTCCAGCAAACGAGCATCTTATTGAAAACCTTATTAAACCGCTCGAGAGGGAGGACATACCCCTTTCTTATGGAAGGCAGATACCAAGAGACGATGCCAACCCCTTAGAAAGGTTTGCGAGGGCGTTTAATTACCCGGACAGACCACTTGTAAAGGATGGGAAACTCATACACTCAATTGGCATTAAAACATTTTTCTTTTCGAATGTGTGTTCAGCTATAAGGAAAAAAGAGTTTGAAGAAGCCGGAGGGTTTCCGGAGAAGATTATTATGAATGAAGATATGATCCTTGCCTCAAAACTTATTCTGAAGGGTTATAAGGCAGCATATCAACCAAGTGCGGTTGTATTCCATTCGCACAATTATTCTATAACAGAACAATTTAAAAGATACTTTGATATCGGTGTTTCACTAAATAGAAACAGGTGGATATTTAAATTTGCAAAACCGGAAGGTGAAGGATTCAGGTTTGTAAAGGAACAGATAAAGTATCTTTTAAAAGGGGAAAAATGGTGCTGGATTCCATACGGACCAGTAGAAGCACTTGCAAGGTATTTCGGGTATCGGTTGGGATTGGCGGAGGATAAAATACCTGATAAATTGAAAATTTATCTTAGCATCCATAAGCATTTTTGGGTAAAATAAAAGTATAAAAATGTTCTAAGGAGAAATTATGGGAGATATAATCCTGGCAGGGGTGATATGATGGGGAAGAGAGCTTTAATAACAGGTATTAGAGGACAGGATGGTGCATATTTATCAAAACTTCTTCTGGAGAAAGGTTATGAGGTCTATGGTGCTGACAGAAGGAGCGGGGGCTCAAGCTTCTGGAGGCTGAAGGAATTGGGCATAGAGAAGGATATAAAGATTCTGTATATGGACCTCCTCGAACTTACCAATATAATGCGCGTGATAGAGAAGATGATGCCTGATGAGGTGTACAATCTTGCTGCACAGAGCTTTGTTCAGGTCTCTTTTGAACAGCCCTGTTTAACATCAGATGTAAATGCTATGGGTGTCTTGAGAATGCTTGAAACCCTGAGAACTATAAAGCCTGATGCAAAGTTTTACCAGGCATCAACATCGGAGATGTTCGGAAAGGTTCAGGCCATGCCCCAGAACGAAAAGACCCCTTTCTATCCGAGGAGTCCTTATGGTGTTGCAAAATTATTTGGACACTGTATTACCGTAAATTACAGGGAGTCGTATAACATGTTCGCATGCTCTGGGCTTCTTTTTAACCATGAATCGCCTTTAAGGGGATTTGAATTTGTTACTCGGAAGTTAACCGACGGCATCGCGAGGATAAAATATGGACTTCAGGAAAAAATTGTAGTGGGAAATCTTGCTTCTAAAAGGGATTGGGGGTATGCTCCTGAATATGTGGAAGCAATGTGGCTTATGCTTCAGCAGCCCGAACCTGACGATTATATTATAGCTACAGGAGAGGCGCATTCGATAAGAGAATTTGTTGAGTATGCTTTTCGATATGCAGGATTCGATATTATATGGGAAGGGAAGGATATAGAAGAAAAGGGCATAGATAAAAAAACAGGTAAGGTTTTACTTGAAATATCACCGGAATTTTTTAGACCTACAGAGGTTGATATTCTTGTAGGTGATTATTCCAAGGCAAAAGGTAAGTTTGATTGGCAGCCAAAGACAAAATTTGAGGATCTGGTTAGGATTATGGTAGAAGCTGATATCGAGAGGGTCGCTAATAAGAGATATTAAGCCTTGATATTTAGAGAATCTAAGATGAGAATCGTAATTGATACAGCAAATGAGGACAGGTCCCAGGCATGCGGAACGCCTGTTATTGCCTATGGCAAAGGAGGAGTCCTTGAGACAGTAATAGGAAACAAAACGGGTATATTCTTTGAAGAGCAGACTACAGAAAGCATAAAGGAAGCTGTGAAGAATTTTGATAAAAATCAGGATATTTTTGATTATAATGAGATAAGGAAAAACGCAGAGAGATTTGATAAGGAAAGATTTAGGAAAGAGTTTAAAGACTACATAGAGAATAAGGTCATTGAATTTTACAATTATTAAATAGGACGGTCAGGGGGAAATTATGAAATCTATAGTGCTTGCGGGTGGAAGTGGAACGAGACTGTGGCCTGTTTCAAGAAAGGGCTTTCCAAAACAGTTTATGAAGATAAACGGCGATAGATCCTTATTGTGTCAGAGCATCGAAAGACTCATGAAGATATGCAATATGGAAGACCTGTATATTGTTACAAATGAGAGCTATAAATTTCATGTTAAAGAAGAACTTAGAAATATCTCAAAGGACATTGAAGACAATATGATACTTGAACCGGTAGGCAGGAATACCGCACCCGCAATTGCCCTGACCATAAAATATTGTCTGGATAAATTAGGTTGCGGATATGATGAAGTTATTTTTGTGACACCTTCGGATCATATAATAAAGCCCATTGATAAATTTACTGAGCATGTAAAAATGGCAGAGGCTATAGCAAAAGAGGGGTATATAGTTACTTTTGGCATCACTCCTGATAGACCTGAAACAGGTTATGGATATATTAAAAAGGGGGGATTATTAAAAGGCAGAAAAACCGGAGGATACAGAATTGATAGATTTGTGGAAAAGCCTGATTTTGAGACAGCGCAAAAATATTTAGACAGCAAGGATTATTTCTGGAATTCAGGAATGTTTGCCTTTACTATAAAAGATATGCTGGAAGAACTGAAGAATCATGCGCCGGAAATATATGAAAAATTAGACGGGAGTTTTGAGGAAGTGGTTCAGAATTTTGGAAATATGCCCGATATATCCATAGACTATGCTGTCATGGAGAAATCAGATAAGTCAGTGGTTTTGCCATTGGACATAACGTGGTCCGATGTGGGGTCCTGGGATTCACTTTTCAATATCCTTGATGCTGACGCAAACAGAAATGTAAAGGTTGGCAATGTCATAGACGTTGACACTAAAAATACTCTGGTAATAGGAAACAGGAGATTGATTTCAACTATTGGTCTGGAAGATATTATTGTTGTGGAAACAGATGACGCTATACTCATAGCAAAACGGGGGCATACACAAAAAGTCAAAGATATTGTGAACAGGCTTAAAAAGGAAAACAGAAAAGAGGCTGTTGAGCACATAACCATTTACAGGCCGTGGGGAAGTTATACTGTCCTGGAAGAGGGGCCGCGGTATAAGATAAAGAGAATTGTTGTTAAGCCCGGTGAAAGGTTGAGCCTTCAAATGCACCACCACAGGAGCGAGCACTGGATAGTCATAAAAGGGACTGCAAGGGTAACCACCGGCAAGGAAGAGAAATTTGTTCATGAAAATGAAAGCATATATGTTCCAAAATCAACGCCTCATAGATTAGAGAACCCTGGCAGGATAGGACTCGAACTGATAGAAGTCCAGAATGGAGAGTATGTTGAAGAAGATGATATTCTGAGATTCGATGATACATATGGTCGTGTTGTAAGAGACCTGGAGTGTGGATGAAAGGTATAATCTTGGCAGGTGGCAGTGGAACAAGATTGTATCCAGCAACGCTTGGGGTATGCAAACAACTCCTGCCCATCTATGATAAACCTATGATCTATTACCCGCTATCTACATTGATGCTCACGGGGATCAGGGAGATACTCATTATCTCCACCCCAGAGGATACTCCACGGTTTGAGAAAATATTTGGTAACGGTTCGCATCTTGGACTTGAACTCTCATATGCAGTCCAACCCGAGCCAGGAGGTCTGGCAGAAGCCTTTGTAATTGGAGAGACATTTATCACAAATAATAACGTTTGTCTGATATTGGGAGACAATATATTTTTTGGGCATGGACTGACTGAAATTCTAAGGCGATCAAGAGAGGAAGTAGAAAACCGTGGCGGGGCTGTGGTCTTTGGATACTATGTGAAAGACCCCCAAAGATATGGCGTTATAGAATTTGATGAGGAAGGCAGGGTTTTATCAATTGAGGAGAAACCTTCCGAACCAAAGTCTAATTATGCAGCTGCAGGACTTTACTTTTATGACAATGAAGTGGTTAGTATAGCAAAAAATATCGAACCTTCAGAGAGAGGTGAACTCGAAATCACTGATGTAAATAATGAGTATCTAAAAAAGGGGAAATTAAAGGTTAATTTATTGGGAAGAGGGTTTGCATGGCTTGATACCGGGACTCATGATTCCATGCTCGAGGCAAGCAAATTTATGGATATAATCGAAGAAAGACAGGGATACAAGATAGGATGTGTAGAAGAGGTTGCGTACAGGATGGGCTACATAAACAGGGACCGGTTGATCCAACTTGCAAAACCGCTTATGAAGAGTGGATACGGAGAGTATCTTATGAGAATAACAACAGAGAAACCAGGGGTGAATCATGCCATTTAAATTCGAAAGACTTGAGATACCAGAAGTGCTCTTAGTTGAGCCTGTCATATTTGAAGACGAAAGGGGATTTTTTGCAGAGACATATAAGTACTCTGATTTTGAAAGAATGGGGATAAAGTATGACTTTGTTCAGGACAATCACTCCAGTTCTAAAAAAAGAGTGCTGAGAGGTCTTCATTACCAATTGGAGCCTAAAGCTCAAGGAAAACTTGTAAGGATAATCAGGGGTGCTGTCTTTGATGTTGCGGTGGATATAAGAAAAGGCTCTTCAACTTATGGGAGATGGGTTGGGGAGGTGCTGTCTGTAGAGAATAGAAAGATGCTCTGGGTACCCCCGGGGTTTGCTCATGGGTTTGTGACCCTGGAAGACAGCACAGAGATATTTTACAAAACTACAGAAGAATATAGTCCGGGGCATGACAGGGGCATAATATGGAATGAACCAGAGATAGGGATAGCCTGGCCTGTAAAAGATCCGCTTGTGTCACCAAAAGATGCAAAACTTCCATCCCTTAGAGATGCAGAGAATAACTTTACTTACAGGGGAGGGATATGAGACTTTTGATAACAGGTGGTGCCGGCTTCATAGGAAGTGCATTTGTAAGGCTGGCAGTAAATAATGGATTGGATATAGCAGTGGTGGATAGTCTAACCTATGCAGGCGATCTCGAAAGGTTAAACGAGGTTTTTGAGAAGATAAGGTTCTACAGCATAGATATAACAAATGAACAGGTTTTAGAAGAGGTCTTTGTAAAAGAAAGGCCGCAGGTGATAATCCATTTTGCAGCAGAGACCCATGTGGATAGAAGCATCATTGCACCGAAAGATTTTGTCCTCTCAAATGTAATAGGCACTACAAATCTTTTAGGACTCTCTGTGAAGTATACCGTCCAAAGGTTTATACACATATCTACGGATGAGGTATACGGAGAACTCCCGCAGGATAAGACTAAAAAGTTTAAAGAAACAGATAGTCTATTGCCGAATTCACCATACTCTGCGAGTAAGGCGAGCGCTGACATGTTTGTGAGGGCATTTTACAGGACTTACGGATTCCCCGCAGTAATTGTCAGGCCTTCAAACAACTACGGCCCGTGGCAGTATCCGGAGAAGCTGATACCACTGACAATCGCAAAGGTCTTACTGAACGAGAAAATGCCTGTATACGGCAAGGGCGAAAACATAAGGACATGGCTGTTTGTAGAAGACTGTGCAGAAGCTATTTTTAGGGTATTAGAAAAAGGGCAGGCAGGGGAGATATACAACATTGGGAGCAATGAAGAGAAGGCAAATATAGAGGTAGTAAAGTGCATATTAAATATAATGGGAAAAGATGAGAGTCTGATAGAGTTTGTAGCAGACAGACCAGGACATGACTTCAGGTATGCTGTAGATACAGCTAAGATAAAGGAAAAGACAGGGTGGAAGCCAAAAGTTTCCTTTGAAGAGGGCTTGGAAAAAACTATTAAGTGGTATGTGGATAAAAAGGAGTGGCTTTTAAAGAAAAAAGAACAGGTAGAAGATTTTGTTAGATTGCTAAAATACAACTATGAGAACGCAAGAAAATGAAAGTGGCTTTGGTAGGAGCTGACGGTCAGCTTGGGACCGACATAATATGGACAAAGCCTGAAGGTGTAGAGTTAATCCCTTTAACCATAAACGAACTCGATATAAAGGATAGAGATAAAACCTGGAGCGTTATAGGGGAGATAGAACCTGACTTAGTTATAAACACAGCTGCATACGTGAGGGTTGATGATGCCGAGGATAACGCAGAGGAAGCTTTCAAAGTAAATGCAATTGGGGCAAAGAATTTAGCAGAGGCATGTCGGGAGATAGAATCAATCATGCTGCACATAAGCACTGATTATGTATTCGATGGTAAGAAGGTTTCAGAGCCTTATAGTGAGGTTGATGTGCCCAATCCGATAAATGTCTATGGGCTGTCAAAATATGCCGGAGACTTATTTGTGCAGAACTACACAGAACAGCATTGCATCTTAAGGACAGCGAGTCTTTACGGAAAAGCAGGAGCCTATGGCAAAGGCGGCAACTTTGTTTATACGATTCTTGACAAAGCAAAAAGGGGAGAAACCTTAAGGGTTGTGGATGACATACAAATGTCTCCTACCTATGCTCTGGATTTAGCAAAAGAAATTTGGAGTTTGACATCCAGTAGAAACGCCTCCGGAATATATCACATAACGAATTCCGGTTTCTGTTCATGGTATGAGTTTACAAAAAAGATCCTGGAGTTTTCTAAAATAGAGGCAGAAATTATCCCGGTATCACATAGAGAGTATAAGACAAAGGCGAGAAGACCACAGTGGACCCCTCTTATGAGTGTAAAAGGGCTGAAATTAAGAAACTGGGAATCCGCTTTAGAAGATTTTATGGAGGAAGTTGTTAAAGAGTAATGTAGATACTTTATCCTGTAAAATCCTACCCGAATATAATTAAAACTGTACACAGAATAATCTCCTCAAAATCACTTGAATCAGGCGTGTTATCTATAAAATAAAGTCCGTAGATAAAAACTTATTTTGAATAGTGTATACTTTAAGGGAAAGATAGGGTAGGTATAATAATTGCTAAATATAATTATTGTATGAATACGCATGGGTATAAACTGAGAATACCGATTTTAAAGGCAGGCATAAAATGCTGAGAAAAAGCCTTTTTTTACCCATAGTTATCCCCATTGCCTTTTTAATATTTCTCACTATAACGGGATTTGTTGATGCTGCAACCGCTCCTGCCTCAACCCCCCTGGGTTATAATACACTTTATGGAGGTGCGCCTGCGCGAATTGCCACAGACAGTAATGGGAGGTTGTATGTAACAGTTGCCAATACTGATTCGGTTCAGGTCTTTTCTAACAATGGAATTCCCCTATTGACTATCAGGGTAGATAAGCCATTAGGCATTGCTGTTGACCCGTCAGGGAACATCTACGTTGGAAGTGGCAGTTCAGGAAGTGTTGCTGTATTTGACAGTAGCGGGAGGTTCCTTTACAAATTAGGCTCAGGTGATGGTGAATTCGGATTCCCCAGTGATATTGCTATCAGTTCTTCAGGAACTGTTTATGTGAGTGATAGCACGGGTAATCTTGTGAAAGCATACACTTTATCAGGAACGCCTCTGTTCTCCTTTGGTTCAAGTTCGGTATTCGGTTTCCCAACAGGAATAGCAATAGATGATTCCGCCGGTGAGGTCTACATCGGTGACCACAACAACAGCATGATAAAGATATTTGACCTGAATGGTACGTATAAGAGGTATATTAAGGGCAGCAGCACATGGAAAACCACGTTCATCAGGCCACAGGGTCTTGCGCTTGACAGCACGAGACTTTACATCGCGGATCCTTATAACAGTACTATTGTAGTATACGGCAAGGACGGTACGTTCCTCACATATATGGGAAATTATGGAGAAGGAACAGGTGAATTCAGAACCCCGCTTGACGTTGCCATTGACATGGATAACAAGATTTTCGCTACTAATTATAATAATAATAGAATTGAAATATTTGGCATTGACAGTTATACAGCCCTCAATATCAACCCGACCACGCTCAATTTCTCTGTTTTTGAAAATGGGTCATCAATTACACAAACTGTGAATTTAACTTCCACTGGAAGTGATACAAGCTGGACTGTTTCTGCCTCTGATTTATGGGTAAGTGTTTCGCCGTCTGCAGGCACAACCCCTGCGGATATTAATATCACTGTTGACCCGGCGGGCTTGAGTGCTGGCAATTATACATCTCAAGTTAAATTCAGCACATCATCTGGGATTGAAGCTATCCTTGTGGTAAACTTAGAGGTGAAGGCTCAATTAAAATCTCTTTCTGTGGCGCCAACAAGCATGAGTTTTAAATATCAGCAGGAGTCAGTGGATTATCCATCGGGAAATATTGCCATTGCCTCATCAGGTGGGAGCCTTTCATGGACAGCTTCTACCGGGGCAGAATGGATAACCCTTAGCAGTACCTCGGGCACAACCCCTGCGAATATAAAACTCAGTATAAACAATGCTGTGAGTTCATTACAGCCAGGCACGCATGATGCCAGTGTAGTTATTGATGGAGGCACTGCTACCGGCAGCCCTGCAACAGTAAACATAAGCCTGAAAGTCATAAACGCAGGCACACTAACAGTAACCACAAACCTCAACGAGGCAGGCTTTGACATAACAGGGCCTGCAAACTATACAGGCACAGGCAAAAACTGGCTCA
>JAKALU010000200.1 GCA_021824065.1 Nitrospirota bacterium | reverse complement strand
CAACGATCAAAGCAAGGCATTATGAGAAATATAAAAAACTCGGCAAAAAAATGCCTGCTGCAATAGCTGTGGGAAGCGACCCTGCAGTGATTTATTCCTCAAGTGCACCTTTGCCCGAATCAATAGACGAAATGCTTTTTGCAGGTTTTTTGAGGAAGGCTCCTGTTGAGATGGTGAAGTGCATAACAAATGAGATTGAAGTCCCTGCAAACAGTGAGATGGTAATCGAGGGTTACCTCGACCCAGGAGAAACACGCATCGAAGGTCCTTTTGGAGACCATACAGGTTTTTACTCCCCTGCAGAGCCGTACCCTGTCTTCCATGTGACGTGCATCACTCACAGAAAGGACATGATATACCCTGCAACACTTGTTGGAAAGCCTCCGATGGAAGACTGTTACATAGGAAAGGCAACAGAGAGGATTTTTCTTCCTTTGCTAAGGCTTGATTTCCCTGAGATAAAAGACATAAGCCTGCCGATG
Source organism: Nitrospirota bacterium (assembly GCA_021824065.1). Classification (GTDB taxonomy): domain Bacteria; phylum Nitrospirota; class Thermodesulfovibrionia; order Thermodesulfovibrionales; family UBA1546; genus JAKALU01. The sequence continues at coordinate 2,523 of JAKALU010000200.1, read as the reverse complement.
GAAGGAGTGTTCCACAACTTTGCTATCATTTCCATAAAAAAGAGCTATCCAGGCCATGCAAAAAAGATAATCCACGGCATATGGGGAAAAGGGCAGATGATGTTCGCAAAATTGTTGATTGTTGTAGATGATGACGTCGATGTGCAGAATCTATCGTATACTGCATGGCGAGTACTTAATAATGTTGACTGGAAGAGGGATGTTGTTGTAGCAGAAGGTCCATTGGACGCGCTTGACCATGCTGCAAACTGGCCGAGATATGGCGCTAAGATGGGGATAGATGCAACAAGAAAGACACGCGAAGAAGGGATGATGCGCGACTGGCCTGAAGAGATTTATATGTCTGAAAAGATAAAAAAGCTCGTTGATTCAAAGTGGAAGGAGTACGGATTTTAAGCAAAAGATTAAGTGTCATAGGGTCAAAGTGTCAAAGACTTTGATACTCTGATACTTTGATACTTTTAAAATAATGCGTATTTTTATAACATGGCTCATTAATACAATCGCAATAATGCTTGCGATTAAATTTATTCCGGGCATTACCTTCGCTGGTGAATGGTGGGGGATTTTATTAACAGGGGTAATCTTTGGTCTTATAAATACATTTATACGTCCTTTGGTGAAATTATTTACTTTGCCTTTGCTGATATTCTCTCTCGGTCTTTTTACATTTATTATAAATGCAATGATGCTCGGCATTACCTCGTGGATTTCAGACCGCCTCGATCTCGGCTTTCACGTTGAAGGGTTTAAGGCTGCGTTTATCGGAGCACTCCTCATAAGTTTTGTGAGTATGGTACTTTCCTGCTTACTGGATGCAGTGGACAAAAAACAGCGTCCTCAGGCTTAATCTGCGCAATCTATAGCATTGTTTTAGAAATTCTTGTTCAACAATAAAAATATATCCCCTTCGATGAGATTAAGATATAAATTTGCAGATTTGGTAATCTTGGAGGCCAGGGAAAGGAGTTCAGCAGGGTCAAAGTAAACAAGATTTATGTCTTTATTTTTAGAATAAGTACTTAGGCAGGTGAATAGCAGCGAATTTTTTGTGTGATGAAATAGTTTTTCTAAAGACTCTTTCAAGGCTTCCTTAACACCCTGAATATTGAGGTTGAAAACCCCACACAAAATTATATAGTCAAACACGTTAGGTATTGTTTCTGAGTCTATATCGAGGGTAAGGAATTGAACATCGGGATACTTAGCGGATGCAAATTTTGTAAGTTCTGGATTTATATCAATCCCGGTATAGTCAACTTCAATGTTCCTCTCCTTAAAAAAACCATAAAGGTCCCCTTTGCCGCAACCAAAATCAAGGATGCTTTTACCATTAATCGGGATAAGCCTTAATATACATTCATACCTGAGTTTTTGACCAATATCAGACCATCCTACTGCAGACGGCTTATCTCCAAAAAAGGAGAGTTTTTTTGAAAAAAAGTCTACAATATATTCTTTTGCCAGGCTATCCATATCTTCTGTCTTTCTTCATTCCCAAATCTCTTAAGAAGCAGGATCTTTAGCTCCGGTGAAGCGATTTCATCGGCCGCCATCCAGCATGTCTTGCCGGAGTACTATTTTAAAATAGTCGTTATTTCGTTGGGGGCTGTACAGGTGTTCTGGGAAGTTGCTGCTGAGAAGGCTGTGCTGGCTGAACACCTCCACCCTGAATTGGACCCTGCGCTGGCGGGATAGTAGCCTTTTCTTTTACTGGCACTGTTTTCTTTATGACCGAGCCGGTTTTTGCTGAAACAACTGCCAGAGACAAAGAAGTGAGCATAAATACAATCGCAGCAATTGTGGTAAGCTTGCTGAAAAAAGTAGCTGCCCCGCGGCTGCCGAAAAGGGTCTGGCTTGAGCCGCCAAAAGCAGCACCGAGCTCTGCACCCTTTCCACTTTGTATCAGGACAATAAAGATTAAAAAGAAAGATACCAGGATATGAATTATCACGAGCACTGTTGTCATTTTGCCTCCATCTTGAATTTCACTATTCTAACAAAACTCTCAGGTTTCAGGCTTGCTCCGCCGACGAGTGCACCATCGACATCCGCACAAGCCATGAGAGAATCTATATTCTCCGGAGTTACACTCCCTCCATATATTATACGGATTTCATCAGCTTTATTTCCATATAAAACTCTTATTCTCTTTCTAATATAGGCATGTGCTTCCTGAGCCTGTTCGGGTGCGGCTGTCCTACCGGTGCCTATTGCCCAAATAGGCTCGTATGCTACAACAATATTATCTGCATCTACATCCTTAAGCCCGTTTTCTATTTCTCTGCTCAGGATGTCAAATGTCTTTCCAGACTCTCTTTGATCGAGAGACTCACCTATACAGAAAATCACTCCAAGACCATTCTTTTTTGATGCCTTAATCTTTTTATTTACTGTCTCGTCAGTCTCGTTGAAATACTGCCTTCGCTCTGAATGCCCGATAATGACATGCGAGCATCCGGAGTCCACAAGCATATTTGGTGCTACCTCACCTGTGAAAGCGCCCTTTTCTTCGTAGAAGAC
>JAKALU010000005.1 GCA_021824065.1 Nitrospirota bacterium | reverse complement strand
TGCTCGAGGTTTTTATATTTTGTAGTAGTCAGAAGTTCGAGATTCTTTATTGCGAGCAGCGTATGTTCATCAACAGTATATCTGTGATAAGGCTCGTATATCACCAATGACCTCAAAGCCCCGAACTCAGGAATAAAGCGTCCGAGCACTCCCGTATCATTCATCTCCCTGAGGGTTTCATATACTCTTTTATCTTTAAGAATTTCAATAAAAAATGATATAGCCTTATGGGAATTCCTTACCTTCCTGCCCAATAAAAGCAGGCTGTGCTTTATCTCTGTCTTTAAACCATGACTGAAGTTCTTGCCTGTTTTTGAAAAAACATAAAACGCCTCGATGATTCCATTAGGGTCTGTTTTAAATAAATCCTTTCTGGACGGAACAATTACATTTCTATATACAAAAAAGTTGTCTGTAATCTTTCTCTTTAGCAGACTATCTATTCCCCGCGGAATTGTCCATTGTCTGCTGCAGATTCCTGACACAATTGATGTCGTATCTTTTATTACGTTTGCCTTAAGATAAAAATACCTCATGAATCTTTCCGAGCCAAGAAATTTCTTTGAATCATAAAAACCCAGTTTTTTTGCAACATAATCATGGGTGTTAAATGAGAGGATATCATTTTTTCTTCCACTCATCAGATGCAGGCAAAACCTCACCTTTAGCAAAAAATCATACGCCTTAACCAATCTCTTAAATTCATGTTTTGAGATCACAGATGAAAGTCCTTCGATGTCTCCGAGCTTCAATGCAACCTTTGAAAGCCACAGCATTGTGTGTATATCTCTTAGACCGCCCTGCCCTTCTTTGACATTTGGTTCAAGCAAAAATACAGAACCTCCATAATCCCTGTGCCTTTTCTCCGTCTCTTTTAACTTGCTGCTTATGAAATTTCTCTGCTTTTTATAAGCGATCTCTGAATAGACCTTTTCAAGAAAATAATCATATAGCTCTCTGTCACCTGCCAGAAACCTTGCCTCGAGCAATGATGTATGCGTTCGCAGGTCCTTATTTGCCTCTGCAATGCAGTCTTCTGCGGTCCTGAAAGAATGTCCTATTGTAAGCCCTGTATCCCAGAGATTATAAAGCACTGACTCTACCTTCTTTGCATCTGTCTTATCCTTTGCAAAGAACATAATGTCAATATCAGAAAAAGGCGCAAGCTCTGCCCTGCCGTATCCGCCAACAGCGATAAGAGTTATCGGGTTTTTTGAGTCTATAGAGTTAAAGAGTTCTGCGAGAAAATCGTCTATCTTTTTGGTATAAAAAGCAGCTAATTGCCTGCCGCTTAATTTATCAAAATTCTCTTCAATCTCCTTCAAAAAGTCCATGCATTCTCTTTTCAGTTTTTGGTTTTTAGTTTTCAGTTGTTAGCCTGAAAACTGACAACTAACAACTTTTTTATGGACTGTACCACTCCACCTTATCCTTTGGCACATGCCAGTGGATAAAGTCATACCATATGCCGAGAGGCGCCTTCTCAACACCTTTAATCCTCTTATGAAGAACAGGCAGGGCATCAGGGACGTATAAAAATGTATATGGCTGTTCGTCTAAAAGTATTGCATGAATTCTGTGATAAATCTTTTTTCGCTTTTCCATATCAAAAGTGCGTCTTCCTTCAAGCAATAATCTGTCTACCTCTTCATTCTTATAAGAGATAAAATTAAACTCACCCTCCTTTGTCTTTGAAGAATGCCAGATGTCATATATATCAGGGTCTCTCGACAAAGCCCATCCCATGATTACTGCTTCGAAACGCTTCTTATCTATAAACTCATGGAGCATTGCCTGCCATTCCAGTACCTTAATATTCATCTCAACGCCTATTGCTTTCAGGTTCTCTTTTATTATCTGTGCAGTCTTGAGCCTTGCCTCATTTCCCTGATTCACCAATACAGTAAATGAAAACGGCTTTCCGTCTTTTTCGAGCAACCCGCTCTGTCCTATTTCCCAACCTGCATCTTCAAAAAGCTTTTTTGCCCTTTCAGGATTATATTCAAGGTCTTTTGCATTAGGATTATAAGCCCATGATTCAGGCGGAAACGGCCCTGTGCAAGGTGTGCCATAACCAAGGAGCACTCCTTCTATGATATCTTTCTTGTTTATTGCATACGTCAATGCCTGCCTTATCCTTTTATCTTTAAACTTAGCGTCAAGGAGGTTATAGCCAAGATATGTGTATCCAAAAGAGGGGTATTTGAATTTCTGAAAGTATTTATTAAAGAACTCTGTATCTGCCTGGAGCTTATACTGGGGAGGCGTTAGCCCCATAAAATCTATGCCCCCGAATTTGAGCTCAAGAAACATAGTTGCTGTATCAGGGATAACCCTTGCTATGTATTTATCTATCTTTGGCCTTCCTTCAAAATAATTACCATAAGCCTCAAGGACTATCTTCTGACCTGTTACCCACTCTTTTATTTTATATGGCCCGGTCCCTATTGGATTCCTATTGTAGTACTCAGCACTTATGTCCTTCCCTTCAAGTATATGCCTGGGTATTATTCCCATGCCCCATGACTCCAGAGCAGGCGCAAAAGGTTCGCTGTAAGTAACTTTTACTGTGTATTTATCAAGCGCCTCTACCTCTTTGACTGGGCCATAGATGCTGCTATACGGAGTTGGTACTTTTGGGTCGATTACTGTGTTATAAGTGAAAACAACATCATCTGCTGTAAACTCAACACCATCATGCCAGAGGACACCTTTTCTCAAATGGAAGATTATCTGGAGGCCATTAGGAGAGATATCCCATGACTCTGCAAGGTCACCTGTAACTTTTATATTTTTGTCATATTTTGTAAGGCCATTGAAAATCCAGCCGCTTATATCTCCTGAGGCGCTGTCAGAGGCAAGCAAGGGCAGCAGTCTTTTTGCATCCGCAAGTGAGCCAATAGTTATGGCATTTGGATTCTTGACCTCAGGCTCACGCGTGCAGGAAATCAGGGTTAGTATCAGAGCAAAACCCAGTAAAAAGCTGATAGACACAGTTTTCATTTATATACTTTATCACAACAGAAATCTGTTTAGCACGATTTTGCAGGAAATCAGGGAAGGATATATTTAGTCTTATGCATCTCCACTTTTCACCACACTGATAGCAAGATAAGACAAGAGTTTTTTAATGCCCCTTCCTGTTACTGCAGATACCGGGAAGAAATCGATTGAGTTTGCCTTGCAATATTTTTCAAGTTTATCGAGCCTCTTTTTATCTCCTGCGATATCAGTTTTTGTTCCTACAACTGCTTGAGGTTTTCCCAAAAGCTTTGGGCTGTAAAGTTCAAGTTCCTTGTTTATCTTTTCAAAATCTTTAACAGGGTCGCTCTCTAAGATATCTGAGACATCTACAAGATGTAAAAGCATTGATGTTCGCTCAACATGTCGCAAAAACTGGAAGCCAAGACCTGCGCCTTTATGTGCGCCTTCAATAAGACCCGGGATGTCTGCAACAACAAAACTCCTGTAATTTCCGAGTTTCACGACTCCAAGATTCGGTGTGAGTGTAGTGAATGGATAATCAGCAATCTTTGGCCTTGCAGAAGATATCACAGATATAAGTGTTGATTTGCCTGCATTCGGAAGACCTATTAAACCAACATCAGCGAGAAGCTTTAACTCGATAATAAGGTTTTTTTCTTCACCTTCTTCTCCTCCCTGCGCAAACCTTGGAGCCTGTCTTGTCGGCGTTGCAAAATGCGCATTGCCAAGCCCTCCTCTTCCACCCTTTGCAATCACAGCTTCCATCCCTTCTTTATCAAGGTCTGATATGATATCTTCTGTATCAGCATCCTTAATTAAAGTTCCAACAGGCACTGGTATAATCCTGTCTTCACCGTTCTTGCCGTGCATCTTTTTCCCCATGCCGTGCTGACCTTTTTTTGTCTTGTATTCGCGGTGATACCTGAGGTCAAGGAGAGTGTTCAGTTCTTTTGTAGCCTTGAATATAATATGCCCCCCCCTTCCTCCGTCACCGCCATCAGGCCCGCCGCGAGGAACATACTTCTCCCTCCTGAAGCTGACGCACCCCCTTCCGCCATCTCCGGCCTTCACATGAATCTTCGTATAGTCAACAAATTGCATTGATATATCGTAACATTTTCTATTTATAGATTGTCATTGCGAGCCTCAACTTATCGGGATGTGGCAATCTCTCTTTTTACCTTTAAAATCCCATTGACAGTGCTGTGAAATAAGATCTATTAAAAAACCCAGAAAGACTGTCGCAATAAGGCTTGATCCTGATGATATTAAATCAGTTGAAAAGATTGCTGAACTCAAAGGTTTGAGCTACACATCACTTCTCAGGATGTGGATAAAGAACACCTGTCTAAAGAAACAAAACGCTTTGCCTGAATATCGATTTACGGCGGGCACTTTGCGCAGACAGAAGTAAATAGCGCAGTGCTCAGATATCTGTCTCCCCTGTCAGGAAGAATCACAACAAGCGTCCCATCCTTCATCTCTTTAGCCTTTTTCATCGCTGCCCACATTGCAGCACCGCTGCTCATGCCAACAAAAAGACCTTCTTCCACAGCAAGGCGCCTGGTTGTATTAAATGCGTCGTCATCATTTACATTCAGCTTTTCATCGAGGGCTGAGGGATTAAATATTTTCGGCACAATGGATTCCTTCATGTTTTTAAGACCCTGTATCCTGTGACCCAGCAACGGCTCAACCCCAACTATCGTAATATTGCTGTTATATTCTTTAAGCCTTCTTCCAGCACCCATGAGAGTCCCGGTTGTTCCCATACCTCCAACAAAGACACTGACCTCGCCTTTTGTTTGCTCCATCACTTCTTTTCCTGTTGTTTCATAATGTGCCTTACTATTCGCCTCATTATCAAACTGGTTCGGCATAAAATATCCGTTTTTATTTTCGTCATAAATCTTATGCGCAAGCCTTATTGCGCCGTCTGTGCCTTCATTTCCAGGACTTAAAACAAGTTCAGCTCCGAATGCCTCAAGAACCTTTCTCCTTTCAAGGCTCACGCATTCGGGCATCACGAGCTTAACCCTGTACCCCTTGGCACTTCCTACCATTGCCAGTCCAATCCCTGTATTGCCTGAGGTTGCCTCTAAAATTATTGAACCATTCTTCAGCCGGCCTGATTCCTCGGCAGCCTGAACCATATAATATGCAATCCTGTCTTTTACAGAACCTCCTGGATTATTTCCTTCAAGCTTGGCATAAAGCCTCACCTTTGGATTTGGATTTATCTTATCCAGTTTTACAATAGGCGTGTTTCCTATGCAATCGAGTATGCCCATCAGACCTTACCTCCTGCTAATCCGAATGTGTCATGCAGCACCCTGACTGCAAGCTCTGTGTATTTTGAATCAATCACGCATGAGACCTTTATCTCTGACGTGCTTATCATCATTATGTTAACTCCGTGCTTTGCAAGGGTCTCAAACATCTTCGCCGCAACTCCTGAATGTGTTCTCATTCCAACACCGACAATTGATATCTTTGCAATGTCTTCTCTCGTTGTAACGCCCTTTGCACCGAGTTCCTTTGCAACGTCTTCTGTTATCTTCAATGCCCTTTTACTGTCTGTCTTTGGAACTGTGAATGATATATCAGTAGCCTTTCCATCACTGCTTATGTTCTGGACAATCATATCAACAACAACATTTGCATTTGCAATGGCATTGAATATCTTTGCTGCAATCCCTGGCTTATCAGGGACAGACATGATGGTCAATTTCACCTGATTTTTATCATAGGCAACTCCTGATACAACAACATTTTCCATGTCCTTATCCTCCTTCACAACAAGGGTTCCTGGATTATCATTAAAGCTTGACCTCACAACAGTCGGGACATTGTATTTCATGGCAAATTCCACAGATCGTGTCTGAAGTACCTTTGCCCCGAGGCTTGCAAACTCGAGCATTTCCTCATAGGAGATTTTATCGAGTTTTCTTGCCTCTGGCACTATATTAGGATCTGTGGTATAAACTCCGTCAACATCAGTATAAATCTCACATAAATCTGCATCCAATGCTGATGCTATAGCAACTGCTGAAAGGTCAGAGCCTCCTCTTCCAAGCGTGGTTACATCGGCCTCGCCTTCTGTTATCCCCTGAAACCCTGCGACAACAATAATATAATTTTCTTCCAGAGCCTTCTTTGCCCTCTCACCTGTTATCTTCTCTATCCTTGCCTTTGTATGAACAGCGTCTGTTATTATTCCCATCTGCCTTCCTGTAAATGCCATTGCCTTACAGCCGAGTTCCTCTATAGCCATTGCTGTGAGAGCACTTGTAACCCGCTCTCCTGAAGAAAGGAGCAGATCCATCTCTCTTTCGCTGGGACTTGCTGATACCTGATGGGCAAGGTTTATCAACTTGTCTGTCTCTCCTGACATGGCAGAGACAACAACCACAACCTTATGCCCCTGCTTTGCAGTCTTTACAACACGCTCTGCGACAGCCTTTATCCTTTCAACATTCGCAACAGATGTCCCGCCGTACTTTTGAACAATGAGCATTAGCCTAAAACTCCCTTTATAAAATAATCCATCAGTTTATATCCTTCCTCGATAATCACTATGTCTTTTCGTTGTAAAATTGACTCATCAAAAGCAGCACCTTCATTCTTCCTCTTATGTCCATTGTCAAAAATAACAAATGGCACAGGCTCATCTGTATGAGTCCTGACCTCTATCGGCGTCGGGTGATCAGGCATCAATAAAATCCTACATTCTTCAAACGGTCTGATGCCCCTCATAACAGTACCAACAACAAGCGCATCAAAATCCTCTATTGCCTTAATCTTATCCTTATAATTTCCAGAATGTCCTGCTTCGTCAGGCGCCTCTACATGAATATATACAAAATCAACTCTTTCGAGCGCCTTCAATGATGCCTCTGCCTTTCCGACATAGTTTGTGTCGAGCCACCCTGTAACGCCCGGTACCTGCAGTATTTCAAAACCTGCGTAAATGCCAAGCCCTTTGGTAAGGTCTACTGCGGAAACCATCGCACCATCAATAGAATATTTTTCTTTAAATTTTGATAGCCTTGGCTTTTTGCCCTGTCCCCAGAGCCATATACTATTTGCAGGGTTTTTACCCTGGCTTATGCGTTCTTTATTTATTTCATGGCTCTCGAGAATATCGACTGAATCTAACATTAATCCTCTGAGCACTTCTTCTCCGGAACCAACAGGCAGATAATCAGATATCTCTTTTCCTATTATGTCATGCGGTGGAGCACATTCTACATCTGGTTCGCCACCAGACCAGACCATTAAATGTCTGTAACTTACACCATTATAAAATTTTATCGCAGGGGTGCTGAGCTCCTTATCTACATCTTTTATAAGTATGCCTGCTTCTTCTGTTGAAATATGGCCACTGCTGTAGTCCTCCATTATTGCAATTGTCTTATCTTTATTAAATTTAAGGGTAACAAGATTACATCTGTAAGCAATATCATCATCCTTAAGGTCAACACCTATGCTTGCCGCCTCAAGTGGAGCCCTTCCAGTATAAAACTTCTTCGGGTCATAACCGAGTATGCTCAGATTGGCAACATCAGAGCCTGGATAAAGACCTTCTGGCACTGTTCTTACCCTGCCTATTGTTCCTTCATAAGCAAGCTTATCCATATTTGGAGTAAATGCTGCCTGCAGAGAGGTCTTTCCACCAAGCTCTTTTAAAGGCCTGTCAGCCATTCCGTCGCCTATAATAACTATATACTTCACAGCTAATCCCATCCAACTGCAAATTTCAAAATTAAACAATAATTCCCCCGCAATTTTGCGTTTTGACTTTTGATTTTTGCATCACTCATATTATTCCCTCTAACGCCTTCTCTACCTCTCCAATTTCTGCTTTAACCTTCATCGGTTCTTTTGTCACCCTGAATACTGTATCAGGGTCTTTAAGCCCGTGGCCTGTAAGCGTACATACAACAGTATCTCCTGTTTTTAAATATCCTTCTTTATATAACTTTATCACACCTGCCAATGATGCGGCAGATGCAGGTTCACAGAATATACCTTCTACTGATGCAATAAGGCTGTAAGCTTTCAGTATCTCTTCATCTGTCACAGCCTCAATCTTTCCGCCTGATTCATCCCTTGCCGCAACTGCTCCTTTCCAGCTCGCTGGATTGCCGATTCTTATGGCAGTTGCTATTGTCTCAGGTCTTTCTATTGGGTGCCCTTTGACAATCGGTGCAGCACCTGCTGCCTGAAACCCCAGCATAATCGGTAACGATGAAATCTTTCCACTACTGTGATACTCCCTGTAACCTTTCCAGTATGCAGTAATATTCCCTGCATTACCAACAGGGAGCGCATGGTATTTCGGTACAAAGCCAAGTTGGTCACAGACTTCAAAGGCAGCTGTTTTCTGGCCTTCCAATCTAAATGGATTTATAGAGTTCACGAGTGTTATCGGATATCTTTCAACAAGTGCTTTAACTATGTTCAATGCCTCATCAAAATTGCCTTCTACCTGAATCACATATGCACCATGAACGAGTGCCTGAGCAAGTTTGCCGAGAGCAATCTTTCCCTGAGGGATAAGTACTATTGCCTTTATACCCGCCCTTGCTGCAAAAGCTGCAGCAGACGCAGATGTATTGCCTGTTGATGCGCATATCACTGCCTTTGACCTCGCCTCAACAGCCTTTGATAAGGCAAGCGTCATGCCCCTGTCTTTGAAAGAGCCTGTTGGGTTAGCGCCCTCGAATTTAAAATAGACCTCGAGGTCGATGCCCTTCCTTTTCAGGTTCGTCGCCTTTATTAGTGGAGTATTTCCTTCCCTAAGCGTTACAACAGGTGAGTCACTGCTGACTGGAAGGAATTCTCGGTATTCCTCAATTATTCCTCTCCACGAAGTTTTTGAACTATTACACTCTCCTATTTCCATAACTCTCCTTGAATCAGAAATTATAATCTCAAATCCTAATATCTAATATCTAAATTCTAAACAAGTTCAAATTCCACAAACATTTAGGACTTAGAATTTCGAATTCAGAATTTTACTCTATGATGTCTCCTTCTACAAGTTCAACTTCTACACCCTGCTCTCTCAGGGACTTTATACCTTTTTCAAGATTTTCTTCTGTTCCTTCGAGTTCAAGAACCATTTCTCCTACCGTTTCTGTTACCCTTGCCCTCCTGATATTAGGCATCACATCATACTTCTTAGCCATTGTAAATATAACAGGCTCTTTGATTAAACGCTGAGGGAAGGTCAATTTAACACGCTTCTTCATAAATCCTCCTTGTTTAGTGAATAGTGAACAGTCGTCAGCGAATAGTTTTAAATTTCTATATTTACTGTTCACTAACTACTATTCACTGCCGTGCCCCTCCTGCAATTGCAGGGACTATGGAAACCTCATCGCCATCCTTGACAATCGTATCCTCTGCCTTAAGAAACCTTATGTCCTCTTCGTTAACATAAATATTAACAAACCTCCTTACCTTACCCCCCTCGGATATCCTCTCACCTATACCTGGAAATCTTTTATCAAGGTCTGTGACAAGTTCCATTATGGTGCCTGACACACCATCAACTTCTTCTTTCCCTTGCGTTAATCTCTGCAGCGGTGTCGGAATCCTTACCTTTACTGCCATCATTTACCTCCTATCTTTTTCAGCACCTCTTCAAAAGATGCGAGATTTGGTTTTATGTAATGCGGTGCCGCTGTATGCCCATCCAATGCCTCCTGTGTTTTAAGCCCATTGCCAGTAATGCATATAACTGTTGTTTCATCCCTTCCTATCTTCCCTGTTTCGATAAGCCTCTTCGTGCAGGCAAGTGTAACACCACCTGCGGTCTCTGCAAAAATACCCTCGGCCCTTGCAAGCATTTTTATTCCCTCAATTATTTCCTCATCTGAAACATCTTCACCGTATCCTCTGCTTTCCTTTACAGCTTGAATAGCATAAAATCCATCTGCGGGATTGCCAATTGCAAGGGATTTTGCAACAGTATTTGGCTTCACAGGCCTTATTACATCTGTACCTTGCTTTATTGCAAGAGATATCGGAGAGCAGCCTGTTGCCTGTGCAGCAAAGACCTTTGTATCAAGCTTCTTCAATATCCCTATTTTTTTAAATTCTTTAAATGACTTCCATACCTTTGTTAAGAGTGAACCGCTGGCACACGGCACAACAACATTATCAGGCGCTTTCCACCCTAACTGCTCTATAATCTCAAATCCCTGTGTCTTTGAACCTTCTGCGTAGAAGGGTCTTATATTTATGTTCACAAATGCCCATTTATATTTATTGGCTATCTCGCTGCAGAGTCTGTTAACCTCGTCGTAGTTCCCGTCAACAGCAATCAGATTTGGCTCATACACAAGGGATGCGACAATCTTGCTCGGCTCAAGTGTTGCGGGGATAAAAACAAATCTCTTAAAACCTGCTTTAGCTCCGTGGGCAGACACAGAATGGGCCAGGTTACCAGTAGAAGCGCATGCAACTGTATCAAACCCGAACTCTTTTGCTTTTGTTAGTGCGACTGCCACAACCCTGTCTTTAAATGAGAGGGTTGGATGGGCGACAGTATCGTCCTTTATATATAATTCCTTAATCCCGAGTTCGCCTGCAAGGTTATCGGCCTTTATAAGAGGTGTAAACCCTGAGTTCAAGCCTACCTGCGGCTCTCCATCTATGGGCAGAAGCTCCTTATACCTCCAGAGATTATTCTCCCTCTTCTCTATGTTCTTTCTTGTCAATACACGCTTTATTTTTTTGTAGTCATAGACAACCTCTAATGGTCCGAAACAGAATTCGCAGACATATATGGGATCAACAGGATATTCCCTGCCGCACTCTCTGCACTTAAGACCACTTACATATCCCATAAACACCTCCTGTTTAATCCAGTGAAAAAACTATGCTGGAAACCTTTAGAAAAAGTAAGGTATATTCTACTCCAAATTGAATATAAAATTAAAGGGATTGACAGCTAACACCATAAAAGCAGGACTGATTTGCCCTCTCCATGCAGATTTACTGAAATCTTTACAACTGAACTTTGGTATCGTCCTTGGCCTATCTCACAATGATATCAATCTCTTTTATACTTCCTTCTCTTATCAAAAAACCCTTCGCAATCGGTTCTTTTTCTATCAGGCTCACAATAACATAAACAGAATCCTCGTAAAAAACAAGGCTTAAATCCTTCTGCGAGGGGTATGCTGCTGAGGATGGATGGGAATGAAAGATTGCCAGCATGGATAGATTATTTTCACGCATATCCTTCATAGTCTTAAATTGCTCCATCGAATCCATCATATAACTTACAGGAGAATTTTCAATATTGGTCATTTTATAAATCTTTAAAGCTTCATTGTTCCTCCCTGCAAGAATACCACACGCCTCGTTTGGATACATACCCTTGCAGTAGACAAGCATATCTTCGAGGATTTGTTGAGGAATGATTAATTCGTTCATTTAGTGCTTAAGTAAAGCAATTAAATTCTACAGTACTCTGCATCGTAATCCCGCAATTCTGTAATAGTCGGATTATCTCCGCATACAGGACAATGCGGATTCTTAGGCACTTTAACGCGCCGGAATGTTGTCTTTAAGGCATCGTATATCAAAAGGGTATTCTTTAAGACATCACCCTTCCCAAGTATCAGTTTGACAACCTCAATGGCCTGAAGGGAACCAACAACACCAGGTATAGCTCCAATTACACCTGCCTCCTGGCAAGAAGGCACAAGGCCCGGGGGGGGCATTTCCTCAAAGAGACATCTATAGCAATGACCTTCGCCGGGAAGAATGGTTGTGACCTGCCCTTCAAATTTCAAAATCGCACCGCTGACAAGGGGCTTTTTGAGCATCACGCATGCATCATTTACAAGATACCTTGTCGGGAAATTATCACTGCCATCCACCACAATATCATAGTTTTTTATCAAATCCTTAATATTATCCTTTGAAATCCGGTCTTTTATGCCTACCACCTTAATATCAGGGTTCAAGGCTTCAAAGGTCGCCTTTGCAGAGTCAACCTTGTGTATGCCAAGGGTCTTAGTGCTGTGAGCTATCTGCCTCTGAAGATTGCTCAACTCAACTGTGTCGTTGTCTACCATTCCAATGGTGCCAACACCAGCAGCAGCAAGATAGTATCCCACAGGGCATCCAAGACCACCTGCACCGACAATAAAAACCTTTGCATGCAGCAATTTTCTCTGGCCTTTACCGCCAACCTCCGGCAGTATTATATGACGACTATATCTTTGTAACTGGTCTTCTGTAAACTCCATATCATTACCCCCATCCTGATAATATTAGACAGGCTTATTCCTTCTCTTTCCTGATAAGCAATATCCAATCTGTGTCATTTATCTTTTCTACTTTCAGGACCTTCTGCCCATGATCTTCCATTGATTTTGGTATGCTCCTTGATGCCTCCTCATAGTCGAGCAAAATCTCGATAACCTGTCCGACCTCCATATCCTCGACTGCAAGCTTTGCCTTCACAAATGTATAAGGACACACAAGGCCTTTTATGTTTATCTTCTTATCAGGCTTAATATCTTCTTCCATTTTTTAACAGCTCCCCGGTGCTTTATATTTAAAGTTTATAATATCTTCCACAGCAAAATCCACCTGGTAAATATCGCTATGATATTGCTTAAGAATTCCGCTTTTAGAGAAAGTCTCCTACTAAATGGCAGGGAACTAAAACTATGGCGGAGACATAAATCTCCGCCATTATAACTTTATGTATATATCAATATGTGATTACAGCATCATAATTTGCTAATGCCTTGCCAATCTCTTCGGTATTCATCTGCTGAAATTTACTATTTTCAGGATTATTGGAAAACAGCTTAACATCCAAATCGCCAAGGGTCTCAACATTGAGGTCGATATTTTCGCCTGATTCAAGTTTTTTGTCCATGAGAAACACGTTCACTTCATCGTCAGCAAGCGTAAGACCGACAGACATTCTGAATCCTTCATCCTGATTATTCCTAATGAGCACTGCAACTTTCTTTCCCATCTTCCCCTCCTGCATTATTTAGTCAAATACTTCTTAATTTATCCCCTGATATTAAGCGTCTTTTTTTAGCACAAAAAATAATAAATAGTCAAGAGATAATTGCCACGCTATATAAAGATATAAATTAAGCCTAAATATTTGGCAACAAAGGCGGATTAATTCAAAATAAATGCTGTGCCTGCATAATGCAGGCACAGCATTTCCACAGCAAATCAGATCTATCTGTCGAGAGATACTTTCCTTGTTATCGAATGTATTGAGTACTTATTACCAGGATTGACATTCTCGTAGAAAAGATCAACTGTCACAGTTGCTTCTCTTACGCCTGCTGGAAGATCAAATTCTATTGACTCTTTTTTGGCCTGAGCAGGCTGTAGGCTTGTGTCACGCAGGTTTGCAACTTTCCACTGTGCACCATACCTCATCTTTGTATCACGGCAGTTTGTTGCCTGAGGGTGATAGTGTTTTTCAACTTTGCCCAACTCTTTACCATCTGCTGCCTTTGCGGTCACTACCATGACCACTCTGTTGTGCGATGGTCAGCCGTCAGGGATTCTGTGGCCAGCGGTTGTGGTTATCTTCGTATTAACCACGACCTTAGGAACATATGTTCCTGCCTTTAGCAACCATTCGTATCCTAAAGTCTGGACATCGAGGCTGATTGCCTTTGCAAGAAGCTCTGATGTTCCCTTATCGTCATTAAAGTTAGGGGCTATAAGATGATCACCCTTCTGCATATGACAGTCCATACATGTCTGTGACGCGCCTGAAGGTATGTAGGAATGGAGATAGCTTCCATAAAGGTTTGCGCACTGGAATGCCTGGTCAAACTCGAGATTCGGGCCGAGGCCGTGGCACTGCCCGCAGTATACTGAATCCTTCATGATAGCGCTCTTTTCAACTTTTTTGAATATCCCGTCAGGGTGAGAATCTACTGCCTTTGAGCTGTAAAGAACGCCTGCCTTTGGCTCGCCTAATTCGCGTTTGTGAATAATCGCCTTTGTATTGTGACAGACAATACAGGTGATCTGAAGCTTAGCGACTTTAGTCGAATCTTTTGCAAGAAGCGCCTCGGCTAACTCAACTGCAACCGAATCCTCTGCTGATGTAATTGCCTGCGGGAGATGGCATTTAAAGCACGGGAAATTCTTTATCGTTGCCTTCTTAGGGTCATCGGGAGAAAAAGCGGTTGCACCCTTTGTAGCAAGGGGTGTCAGCATCAAGCCGCCTTTTACACCCATCAATGGCCTTGCATGATGAGAATTTTCCCACTGTTTGTAAATACTTTCATGGCATTCCTTACACCTTGATGAGTCGTACATTTTGGCAAGTTCATCAATCGTCTTTGCTTTCTCCGCAGATGCTATAAGCGGGACTGCCATAAAAAGCAGTATGAGAATCAATTTCAAAAACCTCATAAACCCTCCTTTTATTAAATTCTTAAAACTATTGAACAACTACTATCGCAGACTCTCGATAGACATCACCTCCCTTTCCAGTTCCCGGAAAGGAAACACAACTGGGGAACTTTGCTCTTTTAATCCAGAAAGCTGTCTTGAAAAATCCACAACCCTTTATAATTGAAATTTATATACATAATTATAGTTATAATTTTAAATTTATCAAGGATAATTTTTGAATAGTCAATTGTTCAGAAAGTCCCTGCCCCGAAAACCGAGGCAGGGCATTTAACGGGGAGAAATCCTTGCCTGCCATCCTTACACAAACAGATGTAACTCTTCCTGATACTTATACAGATGTAAGATTTACAGCAGACAAAGAACGGATTTTAAATTAAAGGGGGCTTATCCAGTGAATAAGCGAGAACTGCCCGGTATAGAAAGGTTTGAAATTCTGAGAGACGGCTTATTGTCAGAAAGAATATAAAAAGTATGCAAAAAGGCACAATCGCAAACGAAACAGCCGTTGACTGAATATCGTGACTGCCGCAGACATCGATAGACATAAATGAAAAACAAGAATCCATTTTCTTGGCAGGAGTAAGATAAAAGAGAAACACAAGACAAGGTAACAGACCTAATAGTAATGTCAATGCAAGCACCTTTTTAACTTTCGGTCTTATTCTCATCATATAGAAAATTACCAGAAATGTATAGGCATGTCAACCTGATGTTTGAGCTTTAGAATCTATCGAGTTCTTATAATTCCTTAATCGAACCATTACTCATTTTCAACTGTCGTTTAGTCTGCCTTGCAAGCTCTGTATTATGAGTAACCATAATAAAGGTTATATCCCTTTCTTCATTCATTATCTTAAAGAACTTCATTATATCAGCCTCTGTCTTTTCATCAAGGTCGCCTGTGGGCTCATCAGCGAGTATGACTTCTGGGTCGTTCATCAATGCACGCGCAATGGCAACCCTCCTCTGCTGCCCTCCCGAGAGGTGTGATGAATATGCATTTATCTTATCACTCAGACCTACCATATTAAGATATTCTATTGCCTTTTTTTCATTATCTGACCTCTTCGCCGGGCTGAAAAGACACGGGAGAAGGACATTCTCCTTTGCAGTAAGAATCGGCAAAAGGCTTGAGAACTGAAACATAAAACCGATTTTCTCGCTCCTGTATCCCGATAATTTTTCGTCATTGAAAGAAAAGATATCTGTTCCATCAAACAGTATCTTTCCTGAGGAAGGTCTTATTATACCCCCGATAATAGAGATCAGGGTCGTCTTGCCAGAGCCTGAATGCCCTACTATAGACAAGAACTCACCCTTCTCCACCCTTAATGAAACATTATCAACAGCATTGATATTCAAACTATCTATCGAATAGATCTTAGTAATGTCTATAATCTCTATCTGTGACAAATTATTCCTCTTTTATTGCTAAAAGTGGTTCCAGTTTTTTTATTCTCTGGATTGGTGAAAGGGCTCCAGCAACACAGACCACTGTTCCAATCAAGAAACTTAATGTAGCTATGAAAACACGCTCCACGGTGTTTAAGTCCGCAGCTAAATTTTTCAGAATGGTGAAACTCTTTGCCATCAATAAAGAAAGGACAGTCCCGGAGATAATGCCGATGATACTTCCAATACTGCCGATAACCAAAACCTCAAGAAAAAAAAGCCTTACAACATGGTATTCCTTTGCACCAATAGCCCTCATGATTCCAATTTCTTTTGCCCTCTCATTAGCAATTGCAGAAAAAACAGCCCAGACAAGAAATACAGAGAGTATGGAGGCAAGTATCACTGTAATAGAGAATATCCGGTTTATATCTCTCAGTGTATTTATTATATTCTTGCCGATATCCTTTCTTGCTACTGCGTCTACTTCTATTATGGAATCCTCAATCTCGCCGGCAACCTTGTAAGGATCATGACCTTTTTTGATCTTTGCAAAAATGAGGGATATCTGCCCTGATTTTATATTCGCCTTGCCTCCCCTCACTATATCAGCTATATTTTCATCATCGATGAATATGGCGTTATCAAGCCCTGTTCCTGTTTTGTCGAGAACACCAACCATTTTAAACATATTCCCGAACAGGACGCTATCCACCTCTGTGAGCCCTATCCTGATGTTAAAAGCCGACTCACTGCCAACAATAGCTTCACCTTTTTGAAGCCTCCTGCCCAACTTTTTATTAAGCCAGGGCTTAATAATGAAATCAGTATCCTGGTTAAATGCAATAACTATAGACTCAGGCACATCACAGCAAGCACCTGTTATGGTAACAAGATAGGTCTGGTATGTTAATTCGTCTACACCTTTGATCTTCTTCACCCTTTCTACAATACCTTTATCCATATAAAATGACTTCACCTCATTTTCGAGCAGGACATCTTCTGCTGCCCCTCTCGATCCTGTAGGTACTATAAGCAGGTCAGCGCCGAGCCGTTCAGAAGTAATTTTGATACTTGAGTCAACGCGCCTGACAAAAGATAATGCAAATACAAAAGCAGATACCAATAGTCCTATCGCGATGACCAGTATACTTGTTCTTAAAGGCTTCCTTTTGAGGTTTTTAAGCGCAAGTGAAAATAGCGTGAATTTTTTCATCATATTTTAATTTATTATAAATGATTATAAGAAATTCTTTCTATGCGGCTTTGTCAGCCGCATAGAAAGAATAAAAAGAAAGCAGTTATTTTTTATAGTTGGCGTCTAAGCCGCAAAGAATCGCATTCTTATCACCAAGTGCCATGTTTTGGTGACATCCTAAACAGGTTGATGTAGGTTTGCCCACGAGTTTTTTGGCATCAGCATCATAGAGCATCAATGTACCATCTGTGATGGTTTTGCCCTCAATTGCCTTCCCATCCGCACCAACTGCTGCGGTAGTGGTTCTAAGGGTCAGGAGAGCATATTTACCATCAGGGGTTGGCATTACATCATGGTTCTGACCATTAGCGCCTGTCGTTTTTTCATCTACGAGCTTAAGGGTGGCTGCATCCATTACCCAGACTCTGTCTGCAGCTGACTGAAAGATTAATTTATCATCCTTGCTGAAATACTGTCTGAAGGTGATGGTCTTTCCAGGTTCGCCGCTCAATGTGTTTCTTGCAAGCTCCTTGAATTTGCCCTTCTCAAGGGATGGGAGATCAACCATTACAAAGTCCAGCTTCCCGTTCATCTTCCCATCCTCACCCTTCATAGTTATGGTGAGAAGGAATTTCTTCATATCATTGGAGTTAATCCCATGCAAAAACTGATAGGTGCCAGGCTTATAGCCGAGGTCGCTTATAAACACCCTGTGTTTATGTTCCATTGTTTTCTTATCAAATACATCGACATATGCCTCGCTACCCATAAATACCGGCATAAAATCTTTTTTGCTCTGCCCTGATGCACAGTAAATCGGTCCTGTCTTTCCAGGAGCCCTTGGGTCTGGATCCATCGCTATATCCGTAATAACCTTGCCTGTTTTCAGGTCGGACTTGCCCACATGCTGCTTTCCTTTGTCATCTAACGCATATGTTGACCAGAATAGAATGTTGCTGTCAGTGGCGTCTATACGCGCATCATGGGTTTTGTGGGTTGCTGTTGTCCCGATATCAACCTTATCAAGACTGTTTATCTTTATCGGGTTATCAGCGTCATTTGGGTCTATAGTCACATCTGCCTTGGCAAAGTGACCACCGTGTCCAGCTACATAAACAGTGGCTGAATATGTCTTTTTTGCAGCTACAACAGCGGGTGTCTTGGAATCAATGGTAGTGAAGGCAAGGTATCCTGCGCAGACAAACAATACAGCAAAAAGCAATACCAAAACTTTTTTCATTATACTTCCTCCCCGTTTCTTTTATTTTTTAAGAATTTCAAAAAACAACCCTCAAATGCTTCCTGCTATATCACCTCCTTTTATATTTACGCAAAGATATAAAAGATATTCTGTGGATAGTATTTATAATCAATTCCAACTTTGTCAACCTGAAGTTTAAAGTTTAGACTTTCTATTTTACATGGATGGTAGCAGAAGCTCTCCCTCCGACTTTCGGTCGGGGGGAGAGCTTCACTTGCAGGCAGCTTTATAGTTCTTTAATAGAACCATTACCCATTTTTAATTTCCTTTTGGCCTGGTTTGCAATCTCCTTATCGTGGGTTACGATAACAAAAGTTATATTTTTTTCTCTATTCATACTGTGAAAAAGGCTTAAGATTTCTTTTTCTGTCTCCTCATCGAGGTCTCCGGTGGGTTCGTCAGCAAGGATAATCTCGGGTTTATTAATAAATGCCCTTGCAATAGCAACCCTCCTTTGCTGCCCGCCTGAAAGTTGTGAGGGATATGAAGTCATCTTATCTTTCAGTCCAACTGTATCAAGAAGTTTCTTTGCATACTCTTCTGCATTTTCATCATGAGATCCAAAAGCAGTTGGAAGCATCACGTTTTCAAGAACTGTCAGGGTTGGAATAAGGCTCGAAAACTGGTATATAAAGCTGATCTTTTTATTCCTGAACTCAGAAAGCTTGTCATCGCCCATAGACCATATATCTATTCCGTCAATTATGACAGAGCCCGAAGCAGGCATTGTCAACCCCCCTATTAGACTCAAGAGTGTGGTCTTCCCGCTGCCAGAATGTCCGACTATTGATACGAGATCTCCTTTTTCAATCATCAAACTTACATTATCCACAGCCTTAATGGTCTGCCCGCCTATGTTGTAAGTTTTTATAAGATTTTTGATCTCAATCATATACTATATTTTTTAGCTTAGTCCTTATGAAGCACTTTTTATCTCTTTATGAAGCACTTTTTATCTCTTTTAATAAAGCCTCTGCAGCGCCTTCGTCAAAATTCTTTAAGGATTCATATTCCTGCATAGAAGCCTTTTTATTCCCTGTCTTTAAATATGTGATACCTAAATTATATCTGGCTGATGAATATGTCGGCCTTAGTTTTATCGCCTTTTTCAGAGCTGCTATTTCTTCATTAAATCTATTAAGCTTGCCGTAAGCTATACCAAGATTATTGTATGACGCTGCATAGTTGGGCATATATTTTATAGCCTTCTTTAACGCATTTATTGCCTCCGCAGGCTGATTGAGACGATCATATGCTGTGCCCATTTTAAAATATGCATATCCCATATCGGGCTTTAATTTTATCACTTTTTTATATGCATCTATGGCTTCGGCATATTGCCCGTTACGGTCATACAGGTCGGCAAGATGATATAGTGCATCCACATCATCGGGATTTTTTTGTAATTTCTCTTTCACTTCAGCAAAAACAGAATCGCTTGAATATGGATTTATAGCCTGAACCGGCCTTTTTTCTGGAATAGGTTGTTCCTTCTTGCATGAAATAACTGATAGCAAAACAATAATCAGCATACCCGGTATACATAGCCTTATAGTCATCATTAAATTACCTATTTTCATTTCTCCTCCCTTATTCTCCTTTTCTAATTGCTTCATACGGCTCCATCTTGCTTGCAGAGACAGCAGGCAACAGGGATGATAGAAGCCCTGTAAGCATAGAGAATATAATTGCACCGGACAGAAGTTCAATAAGAACCATTACAGGAGGTAAAAGGTATGGTAATTTCAGGCTGTGGAGTATAAGACTTTTAAACGTAAGCAAAAGCATATAACCGCTTATTAATCCGATAACACCGCCTATAAAAGATATCATGACAGCCTCTGTTATTATCAGGCTGAAAATATGTCCCTTTTTCGCTCCCATCGCTCTTAGCAGACCGAGTTCCCTCTGTCTCTCATTAACAATCATATAGAATGCAAAACCCATCATTAAAAGAGCCAGTATCCATAATACAGCGCTTATTGCGAGTATCCCCCTCAGCAGTCCGTTCAATTGTCTTCGCACCGTACTTATAACCTCGTCTGATGCGATCGCCTTAATCCCCTCAATATCATGTTCTATTCTTATAGCAACCCTTTCAGGGGTATAGCCTTCCTGAACCTGAACCAGCACTGCTGAAATCTTATCCTTAGCTATATCGATTGGCTGCATTGACTTAGTCTTTGAGTTTTCAGCCATGGTATATGCTGCGTCCATAGTCATAAAAACCGTCTGGTCAAAAAATTTCATGCCTGTAGGTTCCATAGTGCCAACAACGTTAAAGGGTGCTCCAAAAAATGGGATTGTATCCCCTACAACAACTGGTATTTCCCTGCCTGTTATAATCTCATTGCCTGCAAGAGGTTTCTTAAGATTTTTTTCAAGCCACGGAGTTATTGTAAAATCTGTCTTAGGTTCAAAGGCCACAAGAAAAACATCTACATTAAAACAACAGGTGAAAGACGATGGTTTGAGAAAAAGCTGCGGAGACGCCTTTTTTACCCCTTCAATCTTTTTTACTTTTTCAAGGACATCCCTATCCATATAAAAGCTTGTTGGCTCACCAGCAAGCAGCGCTGCTTTTGCCTGAGATTCATTTTTCTCGGGTACTACAAGCACATCTGCACCAAGTCGATAGGTGCCAATCTTCATGGCATTCTTCATCCCGGTTATGAAAATAGTCGCACTGAGCAATGTGCCGGTAACTACTGCAACTACCAGAAGTAATACAAATGTACGGACGAATTTTCTTCTCAGGTTTCTTACGGCAAGGCTGAAGATTTTTATCTTTTTCATTATATAGTTAATTATACAATAGTAATGTCTATTGACATAAAAAGGGCTGGAAAACTTTACATTCTCCAGCCCTTAAGTTCAGAGTTTTAAATTTACTTCTTAGCCACCTTTGCTGGACTCCAATCAACCTCTATACCGCAAAGAAGTGGTGAGCCTTTATCGACTTTGACCGTTACTCCTGCAGCCTTATGGCATTCAGCGCATGCTGACACTTTCCCTACAATATTGTAGTTTTTCATATCCATTATGTTTAGTGTGCTGTCATCCCCATATGTCCTGGATGAAAGGAAAGCATATTTACCGTCTTTGGTAAATGCAAAGTCGTGAGGTCTTACATTATCAGGTAGAATTATACGTTTAACGATCTCATCTTTGGCGGTGTCAATAATAATGACCTGGCTCTTGTGTGTGCCTGGTTTAAGCCCTGGGTCAAACTCATTTGGAGCGCTTACCCAGAGATATTTCCCATCAGGGGTCATTCTGGCCTGGTGAATAAATGTCATCTCAGGGCTGCTGATTTCCTTTATCTTTTTCTTAGTCTTCCAGTCATAGACGTAAACTACACCCACAGGCATATCGGTAATGTATGCTTTCTTAGCACCTTTAGTCCATTGGATACCGCATAGCGCTTTGCCTACAGGCATCTTGTCTACAGTCTTCAACTTGTTTGCATCCCAAATGTATATATGACCGTCTGCCATATCCTCAAGGTAAATATTGCCATCAGGGCCGACTATAGCGCCGCAGAACTTCTCTCCTACCTTAAAGGGTCCTTCCTTTTTCCCTGTGCTGAGATCAACCTTATAGACATTGCCAGCCAATGTACCGGCAACCAAAACCTTTTTACCCTTCTGTTTTATGAGCGCTTGACCGTGAGAACCGCCAGCCTTCTTAACCTCTTCAAAGCTCATGCCGGCAATCTTGCCTTCCATCTCAGAGCCAGCTTCTGTAAGAACAATCCTGCCCTTTTCCATGTCCACCGGGGCCTTCATAGTCCTGAGGTCAATAACTGCCAGATGACCGCCGTGTCCTGCTATATAAGCAATAGCGTTAAATTTTGGTTCCTTGGCTGCCTTTATCTCTTTTGCTTCTACCGCTACTGCCTTTTCTGCAGACGCAGCAGTCGATGTTGAACCCCCATAACCTGGAGCTGTAGCCCCTCCGTAACCCGGGACTCCACTGAATACTATATAGCTAATTGCGGCTAATACCAGAAGCAAAATAACCGTAAAACTTTTCTTCATTTTTTTCTCCCCGTCCTTTTTTTGTTTTTAATTTTTTAGAAGATATTAACTACGCAGTATACTCACTAAAACCTTACTTTTCCTCACCTCCCCTATGCATTTAATCGATCTTTTTATTTCTTAATATCAGATCTATCTTTTTAAAAATATACCTAAATACATTTTACTGTCAACTTCAATTTAAAAATTCAGGTTATCTATAGTGTTCCACATTTAGACAGGACTGTTCATAAAATCAGAACGGTCTTCAGTCTAAAGAAAGGGTCTGCGTATTCATCCTTCTTTTTTATTAGAAGCCACTTCTTTTCTTTACCTTTCATCTTTGTAAGCACGAATATCCCTCGCAATTTTCTCCCCTTCAATAAAAACTCGATCTTTCCTTCAGCCATGCCTCCTCCTATAAGATCATATGTACCCTTATCCCATATAACGACCCGTCCGGCTCCGTATTGCCCCTCGGGTATTGCCCCTTCGAACGTGCCGTATTCGAGGGTATGGTCTTCCACCATGACAGCAAGTCTCTTTTCCTCAGGGTTCATAGACGGCCCTTTTGGCACTGCCCATGATTTAAGGACGCCTTCCATCTCCAGCCTGAAATCAAAATGGAGGTGTCTGGCATGATGCTCATGGACTACGAATATCGGCATAGCATCAGCATACAAGTTTTTTATTACACGATGCAATAAAATCTCTTAACAAGAAAACAGATAAATGAAAAATTATAGTGACATGCAGAAGTTATTTGTGATATAATCAATAAACAATGCAACAATATCATTCCATCGGAGGTGATTGGACAACTATGAAAACAAGTACAATGTCGTACAACAGATGCATATGCCAGCAATGCGGAAGCCAATATGCAACAATGATAGATAATGCTGTTGATATACAGAAAGAAGCGTGTCCCGGCTGTGGAGAAAAACAGTTGAAGCTGTCTGGTCCGCTGAGTCCTTCTGAAATCCACAGCCTGCTTTATGGAGGCGGCGGTGGCTGAAACCCCTGGGGGTGCTGAGACCAGTTGGTCTTTAAACCAGTTTTCAGTTTTTAGCTGTTAGTCAAGAGTCTTAAAGGAGGCAGTCCCCTGCCTCTTTTGTTTTGCGTCATTGCTAAGAGGTTGATTTGACCGAAGCAATCTCAAAGCAGGCCGGATGTGACAGAAATAGCACCATGAGTTTAGGCGTTAGATTGGAAACGGAATAATCAAATATCCAGATACTTCTCTCTCTCCCACTCTGTCACCTGCATCTTGAATTCATTCCACATATCCTACCCTCCCAAAATTATAATCCTTGACGTTTAACGCGATGCGTTATATACTGTACAATGATCAAATCGTTTCGGGATAGCGAGACTGAGAAGATATATCACAGAGAAGGGTCAAGAAAATTACCGAGCGATATACAGCAGATTGCATTGAGGAAATTAAGAATGATCAACAATGCTCAGAGCATCAATGACTTAAGAATTCCTCCAGCGAATAGACTTGAGAAGCTGGCTGGCAATCGTGCAGGACAGTATAGCATAAGGATTAATGACCAATGGCGCATCTGTTTTATCTGGAAAGGTAGCGATGCGTACTATGTCGAAATAACAGATTACCATTAAGGAGTGAGACATGAAAAAGAAAAGATTAAAACCCGTACACCCCGGCGAAGTTCTTCTCGAGGAATTTCTTAAGCCTATGGGTTTGAGCCAGAACAGGCTTGCCCTGAATATAGGCGTACCTCCCCGGAGGATAAACGAGATAATCCTCGGAAAAAGAAAGATTACGGCAGATACTGCCCTCAGACTGGCAAGGTTCTTTGGAACATCCTCAGAGTTCTGGCTCGGGTTGCAGTCTCAGTATGACCTTGATGTTACGGCAGAGGAACTCGGTGAACGGCTCGAAAAAGAAGTAAAAGAATACTCAAAGGTTGCATGAAATAACAGCATCAGCCAAATACTTTATTATATATCCAGATACTTCTCTCTCTCCCATTCTGTCACCTGCATCTTGAATTCATTCCATTCTTTTGTCTTTATGTGAATATACCTTTTGTACAGGTGTTTCCCCAGCGCATCCTGTATCAGCTTATTATTTTTAAGCTCATTTATTGACTCATACAAAGATGATGGGAGAGTATCTATGTTCATTGATGCGAGTCTTTCTTCATCGAATTTATACAGATTTTCCTCTACAGGTTCTGACAATTTCAGGTTTTTCTTAATGCCGTCAAGCCCTGCTGCCAGCATCACAGCAAATGCCAAATATGGATTGCATGCAGGGTCAGGACATCTCAGTTCTATCCGCGCTGAGTTTGGTTTATCCTCAAACCAGTGGGGAACCCTTATAAGGGCTGACCTGTTTATCCTTGCCCATGAGATATATACAGGCGCCTCGAATCCTGTTACAAGCCTTTTATATGAATTAACTGTAGGGCACAAAACTGCTGTCATTCCCTTTATGTTGTGGAGTTGCCCTGAAATAAAATTATATGCAGTCTTTGAAAGCTTATACTTATCACTGCGGTCATAAAATGCATTCTTTTTTGTTTTAATGTTAAAAAGGCTCTGATGGACATGCATGCCAGAACCAGCCATGCCCATAACCGGCTTGGGCATAAAAGACGCCCTTAATCCATGTCTCTGTGCAATAGCCTTTACAGTTACCCTCAATGTTAAAAGCCTATCAGCAGTTTTAAGGGCATCTCCATATTTAAAATCTATCTCGCATTGGCCTGGTGCAACCTCATGATGTGATGCCTCAACATCTATTCCAAACATTTCAAGGGAAGTTGTTATCTCCCTTGTTATGGTATGCGCCTCATCGCTGGCAAGGTCAAAATAACCGCCGCTGTCCATAGGTGTAAGTTTCTCGGCACCGTTTCTAAACAGGAAAAATTCAAGCTCAGGCCCTACATCATATTCAAAACCCATATCAGAAGCCTTTTTTAGAGTCTTCTTTAAAATAAACCTTGGATCTCCTTCAAACGGGCTGCCGTCAGGCATGTAAATATCACATATGAGCCTTGCTGTATTTCCATCCGGAGAACTCAACCATGGAATAATTGCATAGGTATCCGGATCAGGCTTGAGATAAAGGTCGCTTTCATGAATCCTTGCAAATCCCTCTACAGAAGAACCATCAAACCATGCACCGTATTTCATTATGTCAGGGAGATTTTGAACAGGCGCAGTTACTTCCTTCAGACAGCCCAGCATGTCTGTAAACTGAAGGTTTATAAAAATCACCTTATCTTTTTTTGCCTTTTCCAATACCTTTGTTGTCTTCATCAGCTTATTGCACCCTCCCCTCTTTGTCCTGTTCTTATCCTTACTGCATCATCCACATTATACACAAATATCTTACCGTCTCCAATCTTGCCGGTCTTTGCAGTTCTTTCTATTACACTGATAATCTCACCAATAATATTGTCTGGCACTACTACCTCAATCTTAATCTTTGGTATAAAATCCACAACGTACTCGGTTCCTCTGTAAAGCTCTGTATGTCCCTTTTGCCTCCCGAATCCTTTTACTTCTGATATGGTCATGCCCTGAATGCCCATATCATTAAGGGCATCTTTTACCTCATCCAGTTTAAATGGTTTTATTACAGCCTCAAGTTTTTTCATATACCCCCTTTCACTACATCCTTAAAACTTTTCAATTTTGGATATTCATAAAGGGTTGACATTGCCTTGCTTTCTGTTGGTATGCCTGACTCTTCAATAGCAGCAACCGGGTTCAACCCGCCAACAATCACCACACCCACTTTGTCTATCCCAACAGGGATTTCCAGCAATGGCTTGTTCGGATCCCCAATAAGCAAAATCCCTCCGATACCGCTATATGACATCTTCTTAGAAAGTTCTTTTGCTTTATCCATACACACAACTGGTATTTCCCTGAAGCTTGCAAGTATTCGGCCTGAATGGTTGCTCACTGCACCCAGCACATCAGTCATCTTGCTCCTTATAAATATCTCAAGTGGGTCGAGAGATGAACCCTCATAGCTTATAAGGGATATGAACCTTGCCGGGTTCCCATTATCAATCTCAACTACGCCACCAAATCGTGATGTAACAGGAATACCTGCCTTGAGAAAAATTCCATTTATTGTCACGCTGCACACAGTGCCTATCCCTATCCTGCCTTCAGGGACTAATACATCACCAATCTTTTCTCCTCCATGTGCAAAAATTATCCTGTCACTCATGACATAAGGGGATGAGAAGATCGGGGTTAAAATCTTTATTGCATCCCTTAAATTTTCCTCAGGAAAATATGAGATGTTTAATATTACGTCGCCGCTAAAGGTTTCCAGATTAAGTGTTGTGAGATATGAGAGAGTCTCTATCTTGCTTATTACAAATCCAACCTTCTCTGAAACAAGGGAATGTTTCAACTCCTGCCTTCCTTTTTCAGTAATCTTTCTTCCCTCTTTTCC
This sequence comes from Nitrospirota bacterium, assembly GCA_021824065.1. Taxonomy (GTDB): domain Bacteria; phylum Nitrospirota; class Thermodesulfovibrionia; order Thermodesulfovibrionales; family UBA1546; genus JAKALU01. The sequence goes on along the minus strand of JAKALU010000005.1, from coordinate 30,036 downwards.
GAACACCTCTGTATAGCCGCGTTCATCAAGAATCCTGAGATGATAGCGCACTGTCCTTTCAGTAAGGTCAATGCCATGCAACTTCAACTGTCGGGATATCTCTCTTGACCCAATGATATCCGAATACTTCTCCAGTATCTTGAGAATAGCAAGCATTGTTTTATTCATAAAATTTTCGCCCTTAATCCCCTCACCCTCCCCTCCCTTGATGGGAGGGGATTGGGGGAGGGTGTAATATTTTTTGTGTTTTAAATCTTCTTCCTACCCTAACAATATCCTCTCAGCCTCTTTCATGTCTGATTCCATCACATAAGGAATCCCTGTTACATCTGCGCATTCTTTTGTGAGGCTGACAATGTCATTTCTGTCAATGTACTTGACAGAAAATTTTCTTGCTCCAGCCATAAGCTGCTGAAGTCCAAGCTTAAGCCTGTCAGCAAATGTGTACATTGCAACAGCCCCTGTAGGCAGTTTCTTGAAATCTTTGCCATATTTTGCTTTCAGGGTTTCTGTGGTTATGAATATTTTTTCGACTGTATCACCGTACTTCTTGATTTCCGGGGCTAACTTATCTTCCTTAATCCATCTCTGGATGTTTTTGCCAACAAACGCAGGAATCATAAGTGACCTTCCCATGCAGACTGCTTTGAAGAATGGCGCACCCAGCGCCAGTGCTTTGAATATATGGTCTTCGAGGGAGAAACCGCCAGCAATTGCAAGGTCAGGCACATATTTGCCCTTTGCCTTTAACTGGGAAGCGAATTTATACGCTAATGCCTGGAGATAGATTGTTGGGATTCCCCATTCCATCATCATTCTCCATGGGCTCATACCTGTGCCTCCTCCAGCGCCATCTATTGTCAGGAGATCGATCTCAGCATCAGAAGAAAATTTTATAGCCCTTGCAAGGTCAGATATCCTGTAAGCGCCTGTTTTCAAAGAAACGAACTTTGCTCCTGCATTTCTATAATGCTTAACAGCTTTCATAAACCCGTCATACTCGACCATGCCGAGCCTTGAATGTCTCTCGAATTCTTTAAATTCACCTTCTTTGAATCCTTTCAGTACTGTTGGATCCTCTGGATCTGGCAGCACAATATAACCTCTTTTTTTCAGTTCCTGTGCTCTCTCAAGCGTTTTTAACTTCACTTCGCCGCCAATGTTCTTTGCGCCCTGACCCCACTTGAGTTCTATGCAGTTAACACCAAGTTTTTCAACTGCATACTCTGCAGAACCGAGCCTTGTATCCTCAACATTCTGCTGCAGTATTATCTCACCATATGCATTGTGCCATTCCTTAAAAGATTTGACCCTTCTTTCCAATTCGGGGGACTTCACTACCCTGCCATTTTTGAACTCTGCATTCGGGTCCATTCCAACAACATTCTCACCTATCACAACCATAATCCCTGAAATAGCAGCACCGACAGCAAGACCTTCCCAGTTATCCTTTGCAATATCAGTTGAGCCCAATGCACCTGTAAAAACAGGCAGGCTAAGTTTAACCTTGTTCTTGTTACCACCGAGTTCCACCTCAGTCGATACCTTGGGGAATAACGCCTTGTCAGAATCAGCCTCAACTCCAACAGCGCCAACACATGTACCCTGAATATTAATGTGCGAATAATCCACAGGGTATTTTTTTGTTGCACCTGCAGTAATTTTCCCGAACGGCATTGGATAGAGAACTTCTCTTCCTCTATAGGAAGACTTCCCAACCTCGCATGGCCCTGGGCACCCATCAAGACAAACAGCGCATATACCAGATGATGGTGCCGGATCCTGAACCCTGTTTTTTGTTCCTGTTGCTGAACTTGCATTTGGTTGACCTCTGTGCATCTTAACCTCCAAATAAAGCAATACTTAATTCTTTTGGGCATTGATTAAGTATTTATTACCCAAAAGGGCAAAAAAATACCGATGGTATTTTCTGCCAGATTAACGTTTAATGTCAATAAAACTTTTCACCATACGACAAGTATTTCTGCCTCCTCACCTCCTTCATTCCACCACTGAGATGGAAAAAATTCTTTTAGATAAACACTGTCACCGGTTCTCAGCCTTTCCATTCTGTCTTCTACTGTTACAAAAAGTTCTCCCTTTAGAATGTGAATAAATTCCGGTGTTTTGTGATAGATGAAGTGCCTGTTTAATGTAGTGCCGGGCGGAAAGATAACTATCCCTGCAGACAGTCTTTCGTCAATAGTTATGTTATACATCTTTATTCCATCTTCTAAAGATGCAGGACTTGAGAAAACCATCTCCTTTCTAAAAAGCCATGATGTCATACCCACTTTCTTATCTCCTAAAAATTGACCGGGATTAACATCAAGGGCATTACATATCTGCAAGAAAGAGCTAAGGGACGGACTTATCTGATTACTTTCAAGTTGTGATATAAAACTCGGTGTAAGATCAACCTTATCAGCAAGTTCCTTCTGGCTGATGCTAAGTCTTGTCCTTATTTCTCTTATCCTGCTTCCGATATCACCTGCTGGTTCGCGCTTGGGGAATGTGATAATTACATCTCTGCCGTCAATCTCATAAAGATGCGGCTTGAACGCCTCCCTATCCTGCCTGTTATTCAGCTTCAATGCCTTTATATACAGCTTATCTCTCCTCTTATATAAATCAAAAACAACCTGGGTTATATGCCTTAAATTTGCTTTGAAGCTCTGGCTGTGCGCATCCTTTTCTAAAAGCCAGTAAGCAACCGTCCCGAGGTCATACAGCCTCGGACACATATATGTGAAAAACTTATACGTGTCGCCTTCATTGCCCCAGAGATCCTGCATCCCTGTCAGACTGTCAAAGACATACCTTACACCAGGGGAAAAACTGTCCTCTATAGAATTAAGTGTCTGCGTAAATTGCTCTATATCTTTAGGTTTGTTAATCCTGACAGCATTTATGTCTTTGGTATTCTCATAAAATCTCAGGAAGGTGCTATCATTTTTACCCTTCCCTGAAGTAAAACAATCAATGAGTATGAAGTGATCCGGAGATAAAAATTTGCTTAGCTCATTCAGAATGGTCTGTGGAGAACGGTTAAAGCTTACATAAATTACTTTCTGAGAATCATCAAACGATTGCCTGACAAAATTCTGTATAAATACATCATAGGCCGTCCCTGCATCAACTTCCCAGACAACATTGTCACCTATGTATAATGAATCAATAAGACTATCAAGACTGCTTATGCCAGAAGATATTTTGCTCATTTTAGATGGTAAACGGTTGCCTATTGTCATACACTTTAAATGATATAGATTTTTTTTGTCAAGGATGCCGAGCGTTTCCCCTGATTCTTATAGGATATCCAGCGGTTTCTGTCGCAGGGCAGTTCATTTGGATGTTATAATAGGCTCAAAAGAAACAGAGGGATGATATGGAATTTTATGAGGCTGATTTTTTAATCTGTGGCAGTGGAATAATAGGCCTTACAATTGCACGGGAGCTGCTCAAACGAGGATGCGAAAACATAGTAATAATTGAGAAGGAAGATAATTTAGGCAAACACGCCTCTGGAAGAAACAGCGGTGTTCTGCATGCCGGCATTTATTATTCGCCTGACAGTCTGAGGGCTAAATCATGTCTAAATGGAAATTTTCTGATGAAACAGTACTGCAAAGAAAAAAATCTTCCATTATTGGAATCAGGCAAGGTAATTGTTACAAAAAATGAAGGGGAATTAGAGACACTGAGAGAGTTGCACAACAGGGCTTTAAAAAATGGAGCTAAGGTTGAATTGATAGATGAAAAACAGCTTCGGGAAATAGAGCCGAATGCAAAAACCCATCTAATGGCTTTATATTCACATTACACTGCCATAGTTGACCCAAAGGCAGTATTAAAAAGCCTCTATAACGACCTTATCTCATCAGAAAAGGTTAAAATCCTTACCAGCACAGAGTTTAAAGGTGTAAAGGGAAGCGATACAGTAATAGCATCAAATAAAAACATAAAGTTCAATACTTTCATAAATGCTTCGGGTGCTCATAGCGACAAAATAGCACATCTTTTTAGTGTTGGATCGAACTATAAACTAATCCCTTTTAAAGGCACATATAAAAAATTAAACGATGAAAAATCATCTCTCGTAAAAGGGAACATTTATCCAGTCCCTGATATAAGAAACCCCTTCTTAGGTGTTCATTTCACAAAGAACATAAATGGCGAGGTGTATCTGGGTCCTACCGCAATCCCTGCCTTTGGAAGGGAAAATTATGGAGCACTTGAGGGGATAGACAGAGAGGTCTTTGATATTCTATTCAGGGATGCGCTGCTGTTTGCAGTGAATCGAAGGTTTAGAAATACTGCACTTATAGAGCTAAAAAAGTATTTTTCTAAATTCTTCTTTGAGGATGCACATGCGCTGGTAAAAGATTTAAAACCTGAGGATATATTACCCTCCGATAAAGTTGGCATAAGACCTCAGCTAATTGATTGGAAGAAAAAAGAGCTTGTTATGGATTTTATCGTTATAAAAGACAGCAACAGCATTCACATTCTCAACACGATCTCACCAGGTTTTACAAGTTCTATGGATTTCGCTGCATTTATAGTCGAAAAATATATTTAAATCAAGCCTCACTTATGCCTAATTAAGTTGACAAAAAAGCCCCTTAATTTATAGAATAAAAATGAACGGCAAACGGTTACCGTTGAAAATTAGCGTCTGCTGTCATACGTATATGCAAGAGTGGCAGAGACGCTTTTTTTGCCTGAAAACAAGTTGAGGGATATAATTAGAAATAAGAGGCAGACAAAATGTGCAGACTTGCTGCTATAACATCTAATAAATACTTCTCACCAATGGAGAACATCCTTGCTCTCGAGACAATGAAGGAAGGGCATGATGGCTCAGGTCTTGGCCTCACACTTAAAGACCTCGGCGGAGAATTTGAGGAATTTAAAGGATACCCCGTAATGTCCGGCATCTGCTCTAAAGAAGGGATCGGGGTGCTTGATGAGTTTATGGATAAACACGGGTTTAAACTTAAACACGTGTGGACACCAAAGATAAAAAAAGTTAAAGGTGTGATTCCCCGGGACTACTATTTTGCAAGGGTTTATGACTATCCTGCGCACTATAGAAATAAACCCATGCACGAAAAAGAAGACCTTCTTATGAACACCCGTCTTGCGCTCAGAAAAATCGGCGAGCCTGATGAATCAATATTTGTGTTTTCATTTTACCCTGATGTAATAACACTTAAAGAGGTTGGTGACCCCCTTCAGCTTGGAGAATTTTTTGGTCTTGACAGAAACGGGCTTAAAGCAAAGGTTATATTTGCACAGGGCAGGCAGAACACCAATTACCAGATCTATCTTTATGCATGTCATCCATTTTTCATCCAGGGCTTTTGCTCTATGACAAACGGCGAAAATACAGCGTTCGTTCCTATAAGGGAATTTCTCATGTCCAGAGGTTTTCCCGGCTACATGGGCTATAACAGTGATAGCGAGACATTCACACACATACTTCACTACACTGTAAGACAATTGGGGTTTCCATTAACTTATTATAAAGATGTCATTACACCGCTGAAACCTTCAGAGATAGAACAAAGAAAAGACAGCGATGCATTAAGGCTAATCAAACAGTCATTGAGGCCGCTCTGTATTGATGGACCTAACGTTGTCATAGGATATACCCCTGACGGCGCATGTTTTATGCTCCATGATTCCAAAAAGCTGCGACCTGGTGTTGTAGGCGGGGTAAAAGGTAAATATGCATTAATGTCTGAAGAATGCGGTCTGGACAGCGCAATCCCGAAAAGAGATAAGTCGAAAGACATCTTCCCGATGAAATACGACATGGTGATTGTCTCTTCTCAGGCAGAGGGGGTAAAGGTATGGAACCAGCTCAAGGGATAAGGTTAGACCATAATTATCAACTCTCATTAAGGGAGTTTCCATATATAATCCGCTGGAGGGATGACAGGTGCAAGAGATGCGGCAGATGCACTGCTGTCTGTCCTGTTAAGGCTATTGAGCCGACTGTTAAGGTTCAGAGGTTTGTAAAGTCTGAAGGTCCTGTGCCCACACCAACTGCTGTGAGAAATATCACTCATGTGGTTGAACAGGTCACAGATATGGAACGCTATTGCACCGGATGCGGCACATGCACATTGGTATGTCCTAATGAGGCGATAGAGCCTGAATTTAATCCCCAGAATAAATTCCTGCATTACAAAAATAAAGGCGGTGAAGGATACAAAAGAGGTGGAAGGAGAAATGACCCGGCAATCTCAACTCTTGACAGGCTTAAATTCACAAGGATTTCAATGCTCACTGACCCTGCACTTGATGCAGGAAGACATGAGTTCAGAGTAAGGACTTTGCTTGGAAGGATTTTACCGCCAGAAGAGCTTCCATTAAAAATAACAGATGGCGGATTGGTTGTTGACAATGTAAACGGTAAATTTATACCTCCTGTGCGCGAAATATACCCAATAATGATCGGTAGCATGTCTGTAGGAGCTTTATCGCCTCCGATGTGGGAAGGACTTGCTATGGGTGTGGCATATCTTAATGAGGTGGAAAGAATACCGGTTGTGATGTGCTCTGGCGAAGGAGGAATGCCTCCGAGGCTTCTGAAATCAAAATACCTGAAGTATTTTATCATACAGATTGCATCAGGTTATTTTGGATGGGATGAGATAATACACGCCCTGCCCTACATGGTAGAAGCCCCTGCTGCAATCGAGATTAAGTATGGTCAGGGTGCAAAACCAGGTGATGGCGGACTATTAATGGCACAGAAGGTTTTAAAACTTATTGCGAACATTCGCGGCGTGCCACAGTTTGTTGACCTGGCATCACCTCCAACTCACCAGACAAAATACTCAATTGAAGAGGCAGTGGCAAAGATGATTCAGTCAATGTCAATGGCATGGGGTTTCAGAGTGCCTGTCTATCCAAAGATCTCAGGCACAAAGACAGCACGTGCTGTTTTAAATAACCTTGCAAGGAATCCTTATGCAGCAGCGCTTTCAATAGATGGCGAGGACGGAGGAACAGGCGCAGCATACAATGTATCCATGGATAAGATGGGGCACCCGATAGCATCAAACTTAAGGGAGTGTTACCTTGACCTTGTCAAGCAGGGGAAACAGAACGAACTTCCTCTGATTGCAGCAGGAGGCATTGCTAAAAAAGGAAACTTAGCTGCAAATGCAGCAGCCCTTATAATGCTCGGAGCATCTGCTGTTTCCATAGGGAAATATATAATGCAGGCAACAGCGGATTGTTTTGGAGACGAATACAATCGCTGCAATCTCTGTAACACGGGTAAGTGTCCGAGAGGCATAACAACACAGGATCCAAAATTATACAGAAGACTTGATTCTGACAGGGTTGCAGAGCGTGTGGTTGAGGTCTTCAAGGCAGCTGATGTGGAACTCAGAAAAATATTTGCACCTATGGGAAGAAGCACAGAACTTCCAATAGGTATGTCCGATGGATTGAGCATAGATGATAAGGCAATGGCAGAGAGGTTAGAGATTAGTTATGCGTGCTAAGAAGAACAAAAAGTTAAAAGTGAAAAGTGAAAAGTTAAAAAAGAAGAAAAATGTCTCCTTAGACTCTTCACTTTCAACTCTTAACTCTTCACTTAATGTCGTCACTATATACGGTAATGAGAACGGTAAACGTGTTCCCTCCCGTATCCTCGAAGAACAAATCCAGCAGGCAGTTCAGGATGGTGCAAGAGAGTTGTATATAGTTGCTGACGGACAGCATGGTATCGGCGGTCGCATCTGGCCCCGCGGTGAAACAATAAAGATAACTGTTGAAGGCCCTGTTGGTCAGAGACTCGGAAGCATGGGGATGTTCGGCACAGAAATTATTGTTAAAGGAAGCGTCTCTGACGATGTGGGCTGGCTAAACTGCGGTGCAAAAATAACTGTTTTAGGGGACATAACAAATGGAGCCTTTAATGCAGCTGCGCAGGGAGTCCTTTATGTTCAGGGAAGCGGAGGCGCGAGATGCGACACGATGACAAAACATAATCCCCGTTTTGATCCTCCGCAATCGTGGTATTTCAGGGACGTTGGTGACTCATTTGCAGAGTTCAAGGCGGGGGGAATTGCTGTTGTTTGCGGTGTAAACCCAAGAAATCCCCAAAACATACTCGGCTACCGTCCATGCGTTGGGATGGTAGGCGGAACAATATACTTAAGGGGTCCGATAAAGGGATATAGCGAAAGAGATGTAAAGCTCGTTGACTTAACCCCTCAGGACTGGGAATGGCTCAAAGAAAATATGAAACCATTTCTCGAAGCAATCGACCGGATGTCATATTACAAAGAGCTTACACGCTCTTCCGACGACTGGAAAAAGTTAATAGCATATACACCTCAGGAGAAAAGGACACGAAAGTGGTTCAAGATGCCCACCACAGATTTCAGAAAAAGCGTATGGGAAAAAGAGGTTGGGCAGGGCGGTATATTCGCAGAATATCTGGACCACGAACTGACATTATTGCCATATATTACAACGGGAAGGGATAAACGGAATAAGCCAATCTGGGTAAATGAGAAGTATGCACCGCCATGCGCTTATGCATGCCCCACTCATATTCCTTCTCATAAGAGGGCGTCATTAATAAGACAGGGGAAACTACATGAGGCTTTGGAACTTGTATTACAATACAGCCCTTTGCCAGCAACAGTATGCGGACAGATATGCCCTAACCTCTGCATGCAGAGTTGCACAAGGGGGCAGGTTGATACGCCTCTGCGGATAGACAAACTCGGAAGCCTTGCTCTGGATTTACCAGCACCGAAAAGAGAAAAGCCAACGGGGCATACGATCGGTGTTATTGGCGGAGGCCCTGCTGGGTTAAGCGCTGCGTGGCAGCTCGCATTAAAAGGGCACACTGTTGACCTATACGAGGCAGCAGATAAACTCGGCGGAAAGGTCGAGCTCTGCATTCCGAGGGAGCGCCTGCCTCATGAGATACTGGAAAAAGAACTTTCAAGGTTTGCTGAGATTGGTGTGAATGTACAGTTAAAAGCAAAGATAGACCAGAAGAAATTTGAGGAGATTTACAAAAACCATGAGATAGCTGTTGTTGCATGCGGTGCACATAAGCCAAGGGCAATTAAATTTCCCGGCTCTGAAGACACTGTCTCAGCAATAGAATTCCTTAAAGGCATTAATTTTGGAGACCTTCCAGAATTGAAAGGCAAGAATATTGTTGTCATAGGCGCTGGTAATGTTGGGATGGATGTTGCCTCGCAGGCATTTAATTGCGGAGCTAAATCTGTAATAGCTGTTGACATTCAAAAACCAGCAGCATTTGGCAAAGAGATGGAGATAGCAAAGACAAAAGGCACAGAGATACTCTGGCCTAAATTCACAGAAAAATACGATAAAAAAGAAAAGAAAATTTATTTCACAGACAGCACATTCCTTGATGCTGACCTTGTGGTAATTTCCGTAGGCGAAGTACCGATACTTGATTTCCTGCCGCCAAGCGTACATACAGAAAAGGGATGGATAGTTGTTAATGATATTGGACAGACATCTGATGTGAAGGTATTTGCAATAGGTGATGCAACAAAGCCAGGGCTTGTAACGCATGCCATTGGCCAGGGGAGGATTGCTGCAGATACAATCCATTATCAATTAATGCACGCACCTCGCTGGCCTGAGATAAAACAGGTTATACCTTATGAGAGAATCAGGACAGAATACTATGATGTCTGCAAAGGCGATTTCACACCTGAAAAAGAGGCTGAAAGGTGCATGTCATGCGCAACATGCAGAGACTGCCACATGTGTGAGGCAACATGCTACTGGGGCGCTATAAGCAGGGTTGAACATCCTGACGGCTCATACGAATATGTTGTTGATGATAACCTCTGTATCGGCTGCGGTTTCTGCGCTGGCATCTGCCCCTGCGGCGTGTGGGAAATGGTGGAGAACGTTTAGTCAAAAAATGCATTCAGCAGGGACATTGAAGATTATTCCTTATCCTCTTCCCCTCTTATAACCCTCTCTGCTGTCTCTTTATCTCCTGCTTTGACCAATATCTTAATCTCCCCCATCTTCCCGATATTTACAGGGTAGGGACTCACCTTTGAAGACCTGAGAACAACGGATATACCTCCGCTTTCAAGCAGGTCTTTTATCATCTCTGCTTCCATAAGGTCATAAGTGACAAAAACCTCAATCCAATCTTCACCCATCTCTATGTCTCCATGATAAGAGTTTTTTGAAAACAGCAGTCTGTTATAATATTTTATAACAATGAGAAAGACACAAACAGGCTTTTATTTTAGAAGAATCTTCTTTTATTCGCTTTTGCTATCTTTTCTGGCAATATTCTGCGGCTGCAGCAATCTGCCAAAAGAACATAAGATAGTCACTCCTAAAGACGGAATAATAACGATACCGATCAAAGAAATTAACGACGGAAAGGTCCATTTTTTCACCTATAAAAAATCAGGCAAGCGCATAAACTTTTTTGTAAGAACAGACGGCAGAGGGGATTTATCCACATATTTTGATGCCTGTTATATATGTTACAAAAAGAAAAAGGGCTATCGCGTTGAAGGGACAGACCTCATATGCAATGAATGCAGCCTGAAGTTCAGGCTTGCTGACGAGGTATGGGAAAACAAAGACTGCAGCCCTATTCTGCTTAAGAACAGTATTGTAAATGAAAATCTGATAATAAAGACCGAAGATATAGAAAAAGGGGCAAAGCTTTTTTAAAAGGACTCATTAAAAATAGATTGCTTTTCTTATTCCTCTTTTCCCTCAACTCTTATATAAAGTGTTTTGTCTGCTACGACTGGAAGTTTATCAATCTCTGCTACTGCCTTAATAACGTCCCTCTCTTTTGCTCTATGTGTGAGAACAATGAGAGGGACTGCCTCTCCAACCTTTCTACCCTTCTGAATAACAGAGGCAATGCTTATGTTGTAGTTTCCCAATACACCGGATATTCTTGAAAGCACGCCTGGTCTGTCAAAAGCAGAGAACCTGAAATAATACATTGCTTCTATATCCTCTATGTTCTTTATCTTTGATTCCGCACCTTTTACACTTCTGATGCCCGGGATTCTACCTGTCGTATCTTTATTGATATCCCTTGCTATGTCAACAATGTCGCTAACTATCGAACTACCGGTTGGCATATCGCCTGCGCCTCTTCCATAATAAAGTGTATCTCCAACTGCATCGCCGTGAACGTAGATTGCATTGAAAACCCCGTCAACCTTTGATATGAGATAATCCTTCGGAACCATTGTAGGGTGAACCCTGAGTTCCACCTCACCCCCCCATTCTCCCCCCCTTACTAAGGGGGGGACTGGGGGGGTTGCCTTTGCAATAGCGAGAAGCTTTATCTTATAGCCCAATTCTCCTGCGAATTCAATATCCTGAGATGTAAGTTTTGTTATCCCTTCTTTATAGATAGCATCAAAAGATAAAGGTATGTTATAAGCCAGAGACGCCAGGATTGCAAGTTTATGTGCTGAATCTATTCCCTCTATATCATATGTGGGGTCAGCCTCTGCATATCCAAGACGCTGCGCTTCTTTAAGCGCGTCTGAAAACTCAACCTTATCATCGGTCATCTTCGTGAGGATGTAATTCGATGTCCCGTTTATTATCCCGTAGACCGCCATAATCCTGTTAGCAATGAGCCCTTCTCTTATAACCTTAATTATAGGGATACCGCCTGCAACTGATGCCTCAAACCCTATTTCTACACCGTATTTCTCTGCCTCGGCAAATATCTCGTTGCCCTCTGTTGCAAGTAGCGCCTTATTTGCAGTTATTACATGTTTTTTATTCCTTATGGCCTGAAGTATAAAATCTTTTGCAGGATGAATGCCCCCTATAAGTTCAACAACGATATCGATCTCAGGGTCATTTAATATTTCCTTTGCGTTATTTATTAATGTGCCTTCAGAAAGCTTTACTCCCCTGTCTGTTTTTATGTCAATATCTGCAACCCTCTTGAGGTTTATGTTAAAGCCCGTCCTCTGAGAAAGTATATCCCTGTTCTCAATAAGAATCCGGGCTGTGCCTGTTCCGACGGTGCCGAAACCTATGATGCCGACAGAAATTTTATCTTTTCCCACTTAAACTCCTATATTGTCATGCTGAAGCATGCCTGAATCAAGTTCAGGGTCTTCGATTTCAGCATGCTTATTTTCCATCCGTAATTTGAGATTCCGAAACAAGTTCGGAATGACATACAGTCACAATTTCTAACCTCTGCTGAGCACCTTCTTAATGCCTTTCACAGCCTGCTTTATCCTGTGTTCATTCTCAACAAGGGCAAATCTTACAAACTCGTCGCCACCTTCTCCAAAACCAATGCCAGGAGATACTGCAACACCACCTTCTTTAATAAGTAACTTTGCAAATTCGAGCGAGCCCATTTTTTTAAACTGCTCAGGGATTTCTGCCCAGACGAACATAGTTGCCTTTGGCGGGTCTACTTTCCATCCTGCCTTATGGAGACCTTTCATTAACTCATTACGTCTTGACTCGTATATCTTTCTAAACTCCTCAACACATTCCTGGGGCCCTCTCAGAGCAACGATACTCGCAATCTGTATGGGCTGGAACATTCCATAGTCAAGGTAGCTTTTTATTTTTATCAATGCGCCTACAACATCTTTGTTCCCAACACAGAAACCAACCCTCCACCCTGCCATTGAATAGCTCTTTGTCAAAGAGAAAAACTCCACTCCGACATCCTTGGCACCCGGAACCTGAAGAAAGCTCGGCGCCTTATAATCATCAAAAACAAGGTCTGCATAGGCAAAGTCGTGGATAACTATAATATTATTCTCTTTTGCAAAATCCACAACCTTCTTAAAGAAATCCAGTCCTTCCACAACCTGTGTTGTAGGATTATGTGGGAAATTGATTATAAGCATCTTTGGTCTTGGCCATGTCTTTTTAAATGCCTTTTCCATCTCTTCAAAAAAATCGATTCCGGGACCTATTGGAATGCTTGTAACCTCACCCCCTGAGATTATCACACTGTAAGGATGTATTGGATATGCAGGCGTTGGGGTCATAACAACATCCCCGGGCTGAATAGTGGCAAGGGCAAGATGTGAAAGCCCCTCTTTTGAACCAATAGTTACAACTGCCTCGCTTTCAGGGTCTAAATCAACATCAAATCTTCTTTTATACCATTCGCATATTGCCATCCTCAATTGCGTAATTCCCTTTGATGCAGAATACCTGTGGTTTTTAGGGTTCTTTGCAGCCTCGCAGAGTTTATCAATAACGTGCTTTGGCGCAGGCATGTCAGGATTGCCCATGCCAAGGTCGATTACATCCTCGCCTTTTTTCCTTGCCTCCATCTTAAGGGCATTAACTATTGCAAACACATATGGTGGAAGCCTCTTAATCCTGTTAAACTCAAACATTATTCCTCCCATACATCTCCTCTGCATTCATTGAACTTCTTACCAATGGTGCTGAAGCTGCGTATTTAAACCCTAAATTAAGGGCGATCTCTTTATATTCATCAAATATTTCGGGTCTCACATATTCTCTGACAGGCAAATTCCGCTTAGACGGCCTGAGATACTGGCCTATTGTGACAGTGTCACAACCAACTTCTTTTAGATTCTTCAATACACCAACAACCTCATTAAAGGTCTCTCCGAGTCCGAGCATCAGTCCTGATTTTGTTGTTATGTCAGGCGCTGTGGTTTTTGCAGTTATCAATACATTCAGGGAAGTAGCATAATCTGCCTGAGGCCTGACATACGGATAAAGCCGTGGCACGGTCTCGACATTATGGTTAAAGACATCAGGTCTTGAATCAAGAACTGTTTTAAGCGCATTGTAATCACCTTTAAAATCAGGGGTCAGCACCTCTATCTTTGCACCAGGAAGATGCTTTCTCACTGCCAGAACTGTCTTAGCAAAATGTGGAGCTCCTCCATCTCTTAGGTCATCCCTCGTAACAGAGGTTATCACAACATATTTCAATCCCATCTCTTTTGCTGCCATCGCAACCCTTTCTGGTTCATCATCATCCAGAGGCTTTGGTTTAGAAGATTCTACAGCACAAAAACTACAATTCCTTGTGCACGCAGAGCCAAGTATCATAAAGGTTGCAGTCGGTTTTGAAAAACATTCTCCCTTATTCGGACAACGCGCCTCTTCGCAGACAGTCGAGAGCCCATAGTTTCTCAGAATACTCTTTGTATCATGAAGCCCTGCCCGCCTCAGCGGGTCTTCGATATAGCTCTTTACCTTTATCCACTCTGGCAGACGCATGGTTATTAAACATAAAAGAAATGCAAAACTTTGTCAATTATAAAGAGGGGATTGAGCAACTTTTTGTTTTGACAGTTAAATAATCTGTTTAGTAGAATCTTACAGATAGCAGGGGATGGAAACTCTGAGGTTTCATCCAGAGTTGGGATATACGCATTGCGTCTATCCCTCCATTTTGGCGGTGTATACGCAATAATTGCGGATGTAAGTAGTTATGTGATAATAGGGTGCGTGAGAAAAAAACAACAAATGAGAGGGAGTAAATGTTTGACCGCATTTTGAAAGAAATGCGTGATAAAATTCGTAGGTTGGAATACATCATGTCAATTCATGCTGAAGAGGAGATGAATGATGACTGTTTGACTGTCTTTGACGTTGAACGCTGTATTCTAACAGGAAAGATTCTGGAGAGGCAGAAAGACAAAGTTGCTGCTGAGTGGAAATATCGAATAAATGGCAAATCTATTTCCGGCAGCGAAGTTGAAGTTGTTGCCAAAATAAGCCCAACAGGCAAGTTAGTTATTATAACTGTGTATGTGCCATAATATGAGTATGAGAACAGGGGTAAAAATGATATGTGACACTTGTGGAAAAGAAGGTGCTCGTATCCGTAGGGTTGCAAGGACGTATGGCAAGGGTAAGGATATTTTTGTCATTGAAAATGTCCCTATCGTTACCTGTCCACACTGTGGAGAAAGTTATCTTGAGGCAGAGACACTTCATGAAATTGAGCGTATTAAGTTACATAAAAAGAGTTTTGCAGTTAAGCGCTCAGTTTCTGTTGTTGAATTTGCTTAAAAAAAGAATACACGCACCACACTCCACATAACAAGCGCACAGGCGTTCATAGTATCTTCCCATTTGCCGCCTGTCACGAGTCTTGTAAAGACAAGCATCGCGCCAGCCGTCAAACATCACCCGTGCGCAAACGTTAGGCAACATTTAGAATAGGAATCGAATAATTATGTTTTGGAAAATCTATTTTTGGGTTTTTATCATGATATTAATTCTGGGGTATATTTCCGAAGGTTTTGGCGGGATATGGGATGCTGTTGATTTGTTAATTAGCAGCGGAGCATTGGCTGGCTTGTTTTTGTATGGATACAGAAAAAAGCTTTTCAATAGATCTTTTTGGAAAGCATACTTTCCAATTTTTATTGTTTGGGATTTTTCTTATAACCTTGTTATTGAACCAAGAGCAAGAGGTGGAAATTTTGAAATAATTTCTTTAATAGGTTTCTTGTTTGTTATACCAATTTATATTGCGTTATACTTGTATGCATTTAAATTTATGGGCGAAAAGTGATTCTAAAGCTTCACATAACACAGCACAAACGCCACTTAAAATCTGCGCTGGCTTCATTTGTGCTGGAAACGTTAAACGCTTATGCAGACTTTAGAATGACGGCAATTATGAATATAGCAACCGCCCATTTAATTTTATGAACTTAGACTGGTTACTTAAAAATGTAGAAGAACTAATTCCAGGAGAATTTGATTCTTTTCCTGAATCAATCATTTACTTAGACCCCGAACAATTGACAGAACTTTTCAGTAGTTTTACCAGCTTGAAAGGACGTCCAAAAATAGAAGTCCAGCAGATATCAGGTGGAATCAAAGCAAATGTTATAGTCGCTGGTACAGATGTGCAAGGGGGAGTCTCAAAAACATATGAAATTAGTGATAGTCATCTTTTGAAAATTATCCTCCCAAAGCTAAAGCAGCAATATCATGAAATTAGTAATGGCGACGAACTTAAAAAAATGTTAAAAAAGAGGTTATGGATAAAAGGAAAATTAAGGAATACTCTTTATATAAGCCCTCAAATGAATTTTGAAAGATTAAATATTCGAACGTTTCGAGAACCAGAGTTTTATTTTGAAAATATTAAATCTCAACTTCTTATAACTGAAGATTATCTTTCATCGCTTTATAGGCCGATTTTTCAAAGGGAAATGGATTTTGAAGAACCAGTTGAGTTGCTCTGGTATATTCACAGTTTTAAAGAGTCTGACGGGAAATCAATAGGTATTGTAAGTCCCATTGTTATCTTAAGATCATGATGAAAAATGGGCGGTTGATTAAAACGTCTACACGGCGTTTAACAACAGGCTAAAAGATTGATATGCAAACGCTAACGCACTTCTTTTAGCCTTGAAAGATACGCGACATGTCTTTAAGAAAAACTAAGGAAAGCATTAAAGAATGATGCCGGAACAGACACCTATCACAGGTCGAGAAGATAGAAAGGGATTATCAGATCCCCTTCAAGCCTTAGTTGAATTTTACGATGCCTTTAACAGCCGCGATTTGGGCAAGATGTCGAAGAACTGGGCTCAAACAGACGAAATTGTTATGGATAATCCACTGGGCGGGATTAAACGCGGATGGCAAGAAATTCAATCTGTATATGAACGTATCTTTAAAGGTACTGCCAAAGTCTACGTTGAATTCTACGATTATACCGTTCATGAAGCAAGGAATATTTTTTATGCAGTCGGCAGGGAGCGAGGGGAATTTCGCATTGGCGAAACCGTGATTAATCTGGCAATTCGGACAACCAGAATTTACAGGTTGATTGATGGGCAATGGCGGCAGGTTCATCATCATGGTTCGATTGATGAACCTGAATTGCTTGCTCAATATCAATCGGCTGTTAAAAGCAAAAAATAAGATAAAAAAAGCGGGCTTCTTTTGCAACGGATATCGTTATCCCTCATTTCGGCCAGATTTTGAAATGTCTTTTCCCGTGGATACGATACGAATTAAATCCTCTTAAATCCAGCGTAAAAACCTCATCCACATCCGCCTCCTCTGCGAGCGTAACAAGCGTAGCGTCGGCAAAATCCATCGGCACATCCTTGTATTTTTCCATCAACGCAATAGCCCTTGAAAGACTTGCTGCCGACTGTGGAACAAGGGTAGCACCTCCCTTTAGGATAAAATCAATACAGGCTCTCTCTGCTTTTATCGAAGGACCGAGCAGGTAGAGTGTTTCTGTAAGTACAGGTTCGGTCGTATAAACCTCGCCCTTATAAGTACTGAAAAAAACCACACAAGACTGGTGGCTGTTCTCGCTTCTATCAAGAAGAGCTACGAATGCTCCGGTATCCAGGAGCAGACTACGCATGTTTCTTAATCCGCTTTAACAGATGTTTTCTGTGTGCCCGCCCAAGATCAGAAACGCCGCTTTCAACCACACCGATAAGATTACTAACCTTTTCATACGGGCTGATTTCCTCCCTTATCTGCCCTTCCCTCAAAAATCTCTCCAAAGCCATTCTCACAATATCGGAGCGCTTAAGGCGGAGCCTCTTTGCATAGTTCGATATTCCTTTTTCAATATCTTCGGACAATCTGATCGTTAACTGGGATTGCATTTCACACCTCCGGCTAAATTTCTACTAACTGCAATATATTGTAATGCATTGCATTGCAATATGTCAAAGGTTTTTGCAATGATATCTTATATATAATTATCTTACAAGCTTCTTTATGGTAAAATGTTAGCTATCAAACGGAGGACAACATGTTCCATACAGCAGACCCGAAAGACATCATCAAAGGCAAGATTACAGATGTTTATTTTGAGAGAACTCTAAGAATCCTAAAGGCGAAAAAAATAAATCCTGTTGTCAAGGCTGAATTTATTGCAAAGAGTCTTCCCGACAACTGGCCATGGGCAATATTTGCAGGTCTTGAAGAGGCAATTTATCTCATGAAACATCTTAGGATCAAGGTTCGGGCAATGAAAGAGGGGACGGTTTTTTATCCATTTGAGCCTGTCATGGAAGTAGAAGGCAGGTATCAGGACTTCTGTGTTTATGAAACCGCAATGCTCGGACTGATATGCCAGGCATCAGGGATTGCAACAAAGACAGCACGGTTTAAAAAACTCGCTGAAGGCAGACCGGTCATCAGCTTTGGTGCAAGGAGGATGCACCCTATTCTTGCGCCTATGATTGAAAGGAATGCATATATCGGCGGATGTGATGGCGTTGCAGTCATAAAATCAGGCGAGATAATAGGCGAAGACCCAATGGGCACAATGCCCCACGCATTGATAATCTGCATGGGCTCAACAGTTGATGCAATTAAGGCATATGATGAAGTGCTCGAGCCAAAATTCAAGAGAGTTGCGCTTATTGACACTTTCCTCGATGAGAAATTCGAGGCATTAAATGTTGCTGAGGCTATGGGGAAAAGGCTTTTTGCTATAAGGCTCGACACGCCGTCATCGAGAAGAGGGAATTTCTACAGGATTTTGGAAGAAGTCAGATGGGAACTCGACCTCCGAGGATTCAAGCATGTCAGGCTCTATGTAAGCGGCGGGATAAAAGAGGAAGACCTTCCTGTGTTAAACCCGGTTGTTGATGCTTACGGCATCGGCACCTCAATAAGCAATGCGCCTGTTGTTGACTACGCCATGGATATAATGGAGGTTGAAGGCAAGCCCCATGCAAAAAGAGGGAAATGGTCAGGAAGTAAAAGGGTGCTGAGATGTCCTAAATGCGGAGGAAGAAAGATTGTGCCAGATAATAAAGAGAAACACACGTGCTCATGCGGAAAAAGATTCGAAGATATACTCATACCTGTTCTGGATAATGGCAAACAGCTTATTAAAACAGAGACCGCTGCTAAACTAAGGGAATCAGTTTTAAAAAACGTAAAGGAACTCTCTTTAGAATAACGAATATGTCACTGACTACTAACTACTTACTGCTTACTACTGTCTTCTAATGGCTTCCCTTTATATATTATCTGCCATATTTCTCTGGAGCTCTCTTGGTATTGTTGTAAGATTATCAGGAGTTCCTATACACATCCTTATCTTTTATGCAGTAATAGTGGCTCTGATCGTCCAGGGGATAATCTTATCTCATAAGAATTACAGAAAAGATATCCCTGATCTCAAAAAGCTCAGGTATCCCGTGTTTCTCGGCATTATTTCTTTTTTAAATACATTCACCTATTTCTACGCCTTCAGATACACCACAATAGCAAATGCAGTTCTCACACATTACACAGCGCCTGTTATTGTTGCATTTCTTGCACCTTTTTTTCTAAAAGAACCTATTACAAAAAAAATCATTGCTGTGGTTGTTATAGCCTCGGCAGGACTCTGGATCATGCTCGATGGATTCACAGTTAAAGAAGGCCATGCTGCGGGGATAATTGCCGGCATTTTCTCGGGTTTTACATATGCAGCGATTGTAATATTTTTAAGGATCTACTCCAAAGACTTTAATCCCCTTGTCATGAACTTTTTTGCAAACTCTGTCATAGCAATCATACTTGCCCCATTTGTAAGAGAGTTTCCTTTACATGCGCTCTGGAGTTTTCTGGTAATGGGCATCGTTCATTCAACAATTGCACCTATTTTATACTATAAAGGGGTACAAAAGGTTACTGCTAACAGAACTGCTGTCCTTGGCTATTTCGAGCCTGTTAGTGCTATAATTTTTAGTATGATATTCTTAAATGAATTACCAGGAATAAACTCGATTATAGGAGGAATACTGATACTCTTTTCTGGTTATCTAACATTAAAGCCAGAGCGATCTTTTTAGTGACTATTTAGCGTCTGTCCATAAATTATGATTATTGAATGGTTAAATGAAAATTGGCTCTCAATAACAGTGCCGGCTATTGTCTTTTTGGCTTTCTTTGTGGTTGCCATCTGGGCAAGGAGAACACTCTACAATTATCTTGATGGATTGTTTGTTAAGACTAAGTGGGAAGGAAGTGAGATACTCCTTCAGACAGTCAGGACTCCATTTTTTCAATGGTGTCTCATATTAGGCGCTTATACAGCTATCCAAGTCTCAACATTATCGTTGAATGGCAAGGCATTAACCGGAAAAATCCTGGGGAGTATTTTCATTATCTCTTTAATCTGGACAGTTGCCAGTCTTGCTGTAAAATTACTTCAATTCTATCTACAGAAGATAAAAGCACCTTTTACCTTTCCAACATCTCTGATAATCAATGCAGTGAGGATTACCTTTGTTGTTGCAGGAGTATTGATATTGCTTGACATCTGGGTAGTGCCTACTACGCCGTTAGTTCTGGTGTTGACCATAGGATTATTAGTAGCTGTTCTGGCTTCTCGTAATGAAATACTTAATATTTTCTCTGGATTTCAATTGATTTTTGGTGACCTAATCAAGGTAGGCAATTATATCAAACTTGAATCAGGTGAGGAAGGTTATGTTTCTGATATAACATGGAGGAATATTCAGATTAAGGCTCCTGATGATAAAATCATCCTTGTGCCGAACAGTAAGTTTACAAAAACTACAGTCACCGCTTACAGAGAGCCTCTTAAGAAGGCGACACAACCATTCCGTTTTTATACACGGCTGCATATAAAAGAACTGACAGGACTTAAGGCAAAAAATCTATCAGAGCTTGTTAATATATTAAAAGATGTTCCTGACTCGGTAGTTTATTACCATACTCACAGTTTTATAGAAGAATATCAATATCTCACCCCTCAGCCAGCCAATGAGTTTGCATTGTGGGTCAGCGATGTCATCGGTGATGAGATTCTTGCAGAGAAGCTATCCAATATAGATACCTTTGAATTCTCTACAATCGGCGAACTCAGAGAAAGAATCATGGCTGTTATCAATGACGCGCTGTCAACAAGGGGGGATGGGCGGTCAGCGTTTGAAGGAAGGGAATTCCATTTTATTAAATCTGTAAGTGTAGTTTTGACTACTCCCTATATTGCCCATGACTTAAGGGAATTTGTGGAAGCTCTTCGTAAGGTGAGTATTAATTCTCTTTACTTTCATATCTTTGAGTCAAGGTTAAGACTGCATAGAGGAGTTAATGACTTTTCTATCTGGTTTCAGGATAGTCTCGATGAAAGAGAACTATCTGATAAGATCGCCGCACTTGACCCTTATAACTATACGATAGAAGACTTGAGGTCTATAATAATTCAACTTATTGAAGAACGTATTAAGTAGGAGAACCGATTTGGAAAAAGCGATATTTCACCATCCAAAGGCTAAAATACAGGACTATGTGCCTATTGTAGGAAGAAGCACCATTGAAGAACTCAGGGCACTTGCCGAGCGGTTATCAGGAAAAATCATACAGAATATAAATTCAACATTCACAGGTGGGGGTGTGGCTGAGATACTTACGCGCATGGTGCCTTTATTGAATCAGCTCGGGGTTGATGCTCAGTGGACAACCATCAAGGGGCATAAAGATTTCTTTGATGTAACAAAAAAATTTCATAATGCGCTTCACGGCAGAAAGGAAGATATCTCCTCAGAAGATTTCTCTCTATTCTTAGAAGTGAATAAAAAGAATATCGAGGGATTAAGGTTTCAGGGAGACATTTTCTTTATTCATGACCCTCAGCCTGTAGCTCTGATAGCCAAGAAAAAAGAGCTTGAAGGGAAATGGATATGGCGGTGCCACATTGATGTGTCTAATCCTGATAAGAGAGTTTGGGATTTTTTACGGAATTTTGTAATAGAATATGACGCCGCTATTTTCTCAGCCCCTAACTTTACACAGCAGTTGCCTGTCCGCCAATTTATGATTTCTCCGTCTATAGACCCTCTGAGTGACAAAAACAAAGAACTCCCACCAGAGGTTATTGATTCTGTGTTGAGCAAATATGATCTGGATAGAGACAAACCTATTATTGCCCAGATTTCGCGGTTTGATTATCTGAAGGATCCCCTTGGCGTGATACAGGCATTTGAGATGGTAAGAAAGAGTATAGACTGCCAGCTTATTCTGGCAGGAGGCACAGCAACTGATGACCCTGAATCCGAAAAGGTGTTAAAAGAGGTAAGGGAACGGGCATCTGGTAACCCTGATATACACATATTGCTCATTCCTCCGGAAAGTGACATAGAGATCAATGCCCTGCAGCAAGCAGCTACTGTAATTTTGCAAAAATCAATAAAAGAAGGTTTTGGACTTACTGTAACTGAAGCCCTGTGGAAAGGGAAACCTGTTGTAGCCTCTGCTGTAGGAGGAATTCAGCTTCAGGTCAAGGATAAACTTACGGGCTTGCTCTGCCATAGTGTTGAAGGGGCTGCGTATGCAGTAAAAAGACTCCTCAGCAACAAGGAATATGCTGCATGGCTCGGTAAAAATGCACGGGAACATGTAAGACAAAACTTTTTAATAACACGCCACCTCAAAGACTACCTGCTCCTTTTTATTTCGCTATATTATCCTTCTGATTCGATTTACTTGTGATAAATTAGATACAGCGGCTATAGCTAAAATTAAATAAAGATTATAGGCTTAGTATAAAATGGAAAAATAGAGAGAGGAGTATGATAGAGTTTTAGCATGAAAATCACAATCCGCCTTATAGTTTCTCTATTATTTGTAATAGCCCTTGTGGCTGTTGTTTTTTCATTCTATCAGGTTCGAAGCGAAAAGATCCGTCTTGTGAATGAACTGGAAAGAAGAACTCTTGTTCTGGCAGAAAGTCTTCAGGAATCAGTAAACCCATTAGTGCAGTCTAACTCGCTTATAAAATTAAATCGTCTCGTAGAACGATTTGGAAACCGTGAAAGGTTAAAAGGCGTGGCTGTCTACGACCAGCAGGGAAATGTTTTAGCATTAACATCAGATCTCAAACCAAAAATTCCCCAGCCATTGCCTCTTGCAGTGAAATCTATTGCAGAAAAACAACCTGCCGGCAGCTTCATGCGCATTGATAGTAAAGAAACATTTCTCTATGCCCTTCCTTCTTTAGAAGAAGATAATTTCACGGGGACGCTGGTGCTTTTCCATGATGCTTCATACATAGATGTAAGGCTTAATGAAATATGGACGCATAATCTCCTCCGCTTTTTTACATTAGCGATACTGATCGTTGTGATTACCCTCTTAGTAATCAGATGGAGCATCACAGGCCCTATTGCCCGAATTGCAGAGTGGATGAGGGAATTGCGTATGGAAAAGGGGAAGATAAGCCAACCTGTAGTTTCCCCAAGAGGAGATGTGCTTGCCCCTTTGATTTCAGAGGTAACGCATCTGGCTAAAAGCCTGTCAATGGCTCGTGCAAGAGCAGACGAAGAAGCAAAGTTGCGCCTTCAGGCAGAATCCCTCTGGACAGCGAATCGTCTTAAAGAGTATATGCGCGCTGAGCTTGGCGGCAAAAAGTTGTTTCTGATTTCTAACAGAGAACCCTACATGCATGTGAAAGAGGGGCGTAATATTAAATGCATTGTTCCTGCCGGCGGACTTGTTACTGCGCTTGATCCGGTGATGAGGATATGTGATGGCATCTGGATTGCCCATGGAGGCGGAGACGGAGACCGTGAGATAGTAGATAACAACGATAAAGTTCGTGTCCCCCATGAGGAGCCTGCATATACACTTAAGAGGATATGGCTTACCAGAGAGGAAGAAGATGGTTACTATTATGGCTTTTCTAATGAAGGGCTCTGGCCGCTATGTCATATCACTCACACCCGTCCCATATTTCGCTTAGAAGACTGGGTTCATTATCAGAAGGTAAATGAAAAATTTGCTGAGGCATTGTTAAAAGAGATTGCTGATGAAGAATCGCCTTTAGTTTTGATTCAGGACTATCACCTCGCCCTTCTTCCTTTGTTGATTAAACAGAAGCGTCCCGACGCAAGGGTTGCACTCTTCTGGCATATACCATGGCCTAACCCCGAATCCTTTGGTATCTGCCCCTGGCGCCAGGAAATACTTATCGGAATGCTTGGAGCAGACCTTATGGGCTTTCATATACAGTTTTTCTGCAATAATTTCTTAGACACTGTTGATAGATTTTTAGAATCAAGGATCGACTGGGAACAATTCTCGATTGAACGGGGTGGACACACAACTATAGTAAAGCCATTTCCTATCAGTGTGAGTTTTGAAGGCTTTTCAGATGAGATTACTTCAAATCAGGGCAAAAATGAACTCAAGGAAACCATGCTTAAAGAGATAGACTTATATGCAAAATATATCGGAGTGGGTGTTGACCGTATTGACTATACAAAGGGCATTCCTGAACGTTTCAGAGCAATCGAGAGATTTCTTGAAAAATATCCAGAGTTTGTTGGTGAGTTTACCTTCATCGAACTTGGTGCGCCAAGCCGAACACATATTAAACGGTATCGTGATTTGATGACAGAAGCAGAAGAGATAGTGGATAAGGTCAACTGGCGTTTTCAGACTAAGGGATGGAAGCCCATTGTATTTCTTAAAGCACATCACAGTCATGAAGAGATATACCGTTTTTATAAAATAGCAGACATCTGCATGGTCACATCCCTTCACGATGGAATGAATCTTGTTGCAAAAGAGTTTATTGCGTCTCGCGGGGATGAAGATGGGGTATTGATTCTTAGTCAGTTTACAGGTGCTTCCCGCGAGCTTAAGGATGCGGTTATTGTAAATCCTTATGATATAGAGGAAATGGCAGACGCTATCCATCTCTCGCTCAACATGGAACCCCATGAGAGGTCAAAACGGACGAAGAGAATGCGCACTATAGTTAAAGAACACAATATCTATAGTTGGGCAGGAGATTTGATTGCCGCACTGGCAAGGTTAAGACCATCTGAAACGTTAAATGGAAAAACAAGATAGGGTCTCTCCGCCATATTACTTCTTTAGCAAAGACTATTTATCCAGTTTTTTAAGGGTTAATAGAAAGGTTGCATTATTTTTAGATTATGATGGCACATTAGTGCCTATCCAGAGAGATCCCAAGCAATGTTTTCTGTCAGATGAAGTGAAAAATCAATTGCGATTATTGGCAGAAGCAAAGCATTGTTACCTGTTTATTTTAAGTGGAAGAGCATTGTCTGATATTACGAAGAGAGTTGGAATCAAAGAGATATATTATGGCGGAAACCACGGTTTAGACATCTCAGGTCCTGACATTAGATATACCCACCCAAAAGCAATACAGTCAAGACCAGTCATAAATTATGCAAAGCGAAAACTTAAAAACAAGATCGGAGATATAGATGGCGCATGGCTTGAGGACAAAAAATTTACCTTGAGCCTCCATTACCGCTCTGTTAAGGCTGCGGATATACCGCTTGTAAAAAAGATTTTTTATAGTACTGTTGATGAATTCTTAAAGAAAAACTTATCGGCTGTAATTAAAGGCAAGAAGGTTTTAGAATTGGTGCCAGATATATTGTGGGATAAAGGCAAAGCTGCACTCTTGATTTTGCAAAGATTGAAAGGTAAATGTTTGCCTATATATGTAGGTGATGACCAAACGGATGAGACAGCTTTTAAGGCGCTTCGTAGAAGAGGCATTACCATACGGGTCGGGAAATCAAAAAAGACTTTCGCAGCTTATCATCTTAAAGGCCACAGGGAAATTTCAAGCCTGCTGGAACAAATTCTGGCAATAGGAAAAACATAAAATTTCTGTTCTTGGCTATCTCGAACCAGTTAGTGCTATAATTTTCGGTATGATATTCCTGAATGAATTGCATGGAGAGAATTCGATTATCGGCGGGATGCTTATAATCTTTTCGGGTTATCTCACATTAAAAAATAGTTCAAAAGTTCGGAAGCTACTCTTGTTCTTCTGCACTTCTGCTCTTCTGCTCTTCTGCTCTTCTCATGCTTCTGCTGTCGAGAAACTCGAACTTACCCTCAGCGAGGCAATTAACACAGCCCTCAAAGAAAACCTGTCACTGGCAGAAGAACGGTTAAATCCGAAAATAGCAGAGGCAGATATAAAAGTGAGAGAAGGCGAGTTTGATCCTAATCTTGAACTGCAGATGAACGAGGCATATAAGAAAAGCCCCACGGCATCTGAATTAATGGGGACGGAAGAACGCACACTTACTTCAGAGGCCGCACTTGGAGGTAAGATTAATACAGGCACAACTTATGAACTTAAATGGACAAACGAGCGTTTCAGGGGAAATTCACCTTATCTTACTCTTAATCCTTATTACACATCCGAGCTCACATTGACAGCAACACAGCCACTTCTAAAGGGATTCGGGAAGAGCATACAGGAGAGCAACTTGAGTGTTGCAAAGAATACTCTTGAAATATCACGACTCGGGTTGGACGATAGGGCCAGTCAGGTCATTGCTGACACATCAAAGACATATTGGGATCTCGTTTCTGCGAGGGATGAGCTTGAGGTTGCAGAAATTTCTTTGAGGCTTGCAAAGAATCTTTTTGATGAGGCAAAGGCAAGGGTTGAAACAGGTTTTCTCGCACCTGTTGAGCTATACAAAGCTGAGGCAGAAGTCGCATTAAGAGAAGAGGCTTTATTAAGAGCTAAGAAACTTATATCCGATGCAGAAGATAAGTTGAGGAATATAATGAACATGAAAGAATGGAATAAGGAGATATCGCCTGTGGAAAGGCCGCCTCGACCATCGGAACTACCATCCCTCGAATCTGTTTTAAATACAGCCGTGTCCGAGAGAAAAGATATTCGCCAGGCATCCATAAACAAAAAGAACAAAGAGATTCTCCGTAAATTCTACGAAAACCAGCTATTGCCGGATATCAGTGTCGTTGTCTCCACAGGATTGAACGGCTTGAATGGCAACTATAATGATACAGTAGATAAACTTGGTTCCGGGAAGTACTATTCATGGCAAGCAGGTCTGTCTTTAAGCATACCTATTGGGAACAGAAGCGCAAAAGGGAATATGCTAAAGGCAAGATACGATGAAGAGAAGGCAGATATAAACTTTAAAACCCTTGAACAGAGAATAACAACCGAGGTTAGAGAGGCATGGAGGTCGCTCTGGCTTGCCTCAGAATCAATTACAGCAACAATGAAAACAAGGATTGCATCAGAAAAGAGACTTGAAGCAGAGGATAGCAGGTTCAGAGTTGGCATGGCAACAATGAATGATGTGCTTAAGTTTCAGGAGGAGTATGCAAAGGCATTATCCTCTGAAAAAAAGGCCTCAGTTGATTATGCAAAGGCAATTGTTGAACTGGAGAAAGTAAAGGGGACTTTGGTACAGTCATTACCTTAATTCAAAAAAATGAAAATCAGTATTCATCTTATGCTACTTAAGGTGCTTTACCAGTGAAGGTCGCTAAACTTTATAACTTCAACGACATAAGAATCGAGGACATCCCGATTCCTGAGATTGGGCCAAAAGACGCCCTCCTTAAGACAAAGGCATGCGGCATATGCTCGGGAGATGTGATGCCCTGGTACATAGAGAAAAAAGCGCCCCTGGTTATAGGCCATGAACCAGCAGGTGAGATTGTCGAACTTGGCAGTGAAATTCTAAATTCTAAATTCGAAATTCTAAATTTTAAGATAGGTGACCGGGTATTTACACATCATCATGCTCCGTGCTTTACATGCAGGTTCTGCAAAAGAGGAGATTATGTACAGTGCGAGACATGGAGAGAGACAAAAATAATACCTGGCGGTGTTTCAGAATATATACTCATTCCTCAGATAAATCTTGAAAACGATACCCTTAATCTTCCGGACACTTTAAGCTATGAAGATGGGACATTGATAGAGCCAACTGCATGTGTTGTAAAGGCTTTGAAAAGGGTTCATATCAGGCGCGGTGACACTGTCCTTGTTATCGGGCTTGGTGTCATGGGACAGATAAACATCCTTCTTGCAAGAAAATACGGAGCAGAAAAAATAATAGGTGCTGATATGATTCCATTCAGGCTTCAAAAAGCAAAAGAGTTTGGTGCAGATGAAGTTATTGATGCTTCAAAAAGCAAATTGATTGAAGCCTTCAAAGATTTAACCAGAGGTGAAATGGCTGATGTTGTCATAGTCGGCCCGAACAGTGCTGAGGCCATGAAGCAGGGCATAGCTTCTGTAGGCGCAGGAGGAAAAGTCTTGTTTTTTACGCCTGCAAAACCCGGCGAAACTCTTTCGATTAACCCGAATGAGCTTTACTTTAAGGATATAAATATAATCACAAGCTATTCCTGCGGGCCTACGGACACTGCTGATGCGCTTGAACTGATAGAACAAGGGATTGTTAGAGCAGAAAAACTTGTCACTCACAGGTTTCCGATAGAGAAAACCGCCGAGGCATTCAGACTTACAGCAGAGGCAAAGGATTCATTGAAGAGTGTGATTGTGTTCGATTAATCATTCTTCATATTTTAAAAGAATATAAAAATCCCGCGATTCGTGTAATGCCTATGCCTTCGTATTGTTTCAAATCAAGAAGATGCTTATCTCCCGTGACAATGAGGTAAGCGCCGGCCTCTTTAGCGCATTCAAGGACTCTGTTGTCAGGAGCATCGGAGAGTACATTCAGTCTGTTGACAGGCTTTAAAACAGTTGCAACCTTGCTGATTTGTTTAAGAGCAGCGGTAATTTTAACATCATCCCACAAAAATTTTTCCCTGAGCTTCTTTGCGGTTTCCGTTAGAATTGCAACGGATGTATAAAGCTTAATCTTACCGTCAACAGCCAGAAGATATGCGTCTTCAGCCCTGCTGCCGGGAGATATAAAAGCGGAGATGTAGACATTTGTATCGAATACAACCTTCAGCACTACCGACCTTCAAATATCAGTTTCTCTATGTCTTTTTCGGTAAGCTTTAGCTCCCTGGCCTTTTTAGCGCCGTATCTCTGAAGTTCAAAGAATTCTTCTCTGAGTTTTTCTTCTTTATAAAATGTAAAAACCTCTCTAAAAAGCTGGCTTATGGTCTCGCCTTTTGCCTTTGCAAGTTTTCTGTATTCTCTGGCTGTATCCGGCGGAACAGACAATGTCATAACAACCCTTTGCCTTGACGGCATAATCGCCACCTCCTTTGTGGTATTACTTTGTATTACAATAGCAGGAGCGGATGAGGAATGTCAAGAATAGAAAGGCTCTGTGCTTGCTTACTTGCTTACTTGCCTGCTCTATGACTCTACGGACTGTGGAACTTTTGCTCTATCGCGGGCGGGGAGAAGGAATTTTGATTAAAAAGAACTGGAAGACGTGAAGGGACGGGGTCAGGTCTTGCAATATCACTAATCCAAATCAACGCCCATCTACCCTCATTTCCCCCGCATTATAGCATTTAAAAAGTCCACAGTTCTATAGCAAGAAAGTGCCAAAGTCCGTAGCACGGAAGAGCGGAAGGCGAAAAAGAGTGTCAAGGTATCAGAGCATCAAAGTGTCAAAGAGTAAAAGTTGTGATAGACTCTGAATATTGGTAGGAAAAGGGAGGTTAAAATGAAAAACCAGGTTGTTCTCATAACAGGCTCGAGCTCTGGCATAGGAAGGGAGACGGCATACAGGTTCGCATCTGAAGGCGCAAAGGTTGTGCTCACATATTACAGGGGAAAAACAAGGGGACAGAGCGCAGAGAGAAAATGCAAAAAACTGGGGGCTGCTGATACCCTGCTTCTTAATCTCAATGTCATGGATAACAGGAGCATTGCCTCTGCATTAATGAAAGTGAGGAAAAGATTCGGGAAAATAGATTTCCTCATCAATAATGCCGGTATCGGAGTGTTCTCTCTTTTTAAAAAACAATTGGTCAGGGAGATAGAGAATCAGATAAGGACAAACCTCGAGGGGCTTGTTAAGATGACACATGCATTTCTTCCTTATGTCAGGAAGGGGATTATCAATATCGCAAGCGCAGCAGGCAAAGAGGCTTACTCAGAGATGGTTTCATACTGTGCCTCAAAATTCGGAGTCAGGGGATTCACGCAGGGACTCAGCCTTGAGTATCCGCGCCTTAAAAGATGCTCTGTAAATCCTGATGAGACAGCAACGAGATTGAGCGGGGATGTGGGAAGGCGACCGTCAGAGGAAGCTGATG
>JAKALU010000068.1 GCA_021824065.1 Nitrospirota bacterium | reverse complement strand
TTCTCAGGGCAATTAAGGGGGTGC
This sequence comes from Nitrospirota bacterium, assembly GCA_021824065.1. Taxonomy (GTDB): domain Bacteria; phylum Nitrospirota; class Thermodesulfovibrionia; order Thermodesulfovibrionales; family UBA1546; genus JAKALU01. Next base: position 13,342 of record JAKALU010000068.1, on the reverse strand, counting down.
CGATAAGACCTGAAGATTTATCAAAATTGTCTGTAAATGCCTATCTAAGACTCAAAAATCCCGATGGGAAATTATTTGCAATAGGCAAAGCAACAGGGGCAGCAATAAAGATAGAGAGGCTATTAAATGTCCTGTCATAAAATAGGGTGCGCTAATTCCTTAAACCAATATATTAAAGATTTGCAGAAACTTTTTGATATATCAGAAAAATTTATATAAAAATATCTTGACAAGTTATGCTTTTTCTGGTATTTATAATCTATGATTTTTGGTGGGAAGGGCTCAATAGGCATAGACTTAGGTTCCAGCTACTTTAAAGTAGTGCAGATAAAAGACACAAAAAAAGGCTATGAACTTGAGCTTTTTGACATGATTCCGATCGCCCCTGAGATTATCGTGGACGGAGCAATAATAGATTCGCTCAGACTGGTAGACGCTCTAAAAGAACTTATAAAAAAATCACGGATAAAGACAAAGAATGCAGTGATAGGAATCTCAGGGCATGCGTCAGTTATTATAAAAAGAATATCACTTCCCGAGATGTCAGAAGAAGACCTTGCTGAATCAATAAAATTCGAGGCAGAGCAATACGTCCCATTTGATATTGAAGATGTGAATCTCGATTTCCAGATACTCGGGCCCAGAGAAGAACCCGGTCAGATGGATGTTATACTCGTTGCCGTTAAAAAAGACATAATCAACGAATATGTAACGGTTGTCAAAGAAGCAGGTCTCAACCCAGTAATAGTGGATGTTGATGCCTTTGCCCTTGAAAATATGTATGAGGTCAATTATGAAATAGAAACTAACAGGAATGTAGCTCTCGTTAATATTGGGGCAAGCACAATAAATATGAACATCCTTAAAGGTGGAGTATCTGTGTTTACGCGGGATAGCTCTCTGGGGAGCAATCTGCATACAGAGGCCCTTCAGAAGGCATTCGGCGTAACTTACGAAAATGCGGAAAGACTTAAACGGGGTGAATCCGTAGAGGGGGTGGCGCCAGAGGATGCATACGCGGTAATCGTATCTGCATCTGAGGATATAATCAGTGAGATATCGCGTTCATTAGATTATTACAAGAGTACTACGCTCCAGGAAGATATAAATGAGGTGATACTGAGCGGAGGCGGCGCTCTCATAAAAGATTTTTCAAGAATTCTTTCAGAAAAGATCGGGATAGAGTCAAGGGTAGCAGAACCATTTAAGAATGTATTTATTCCTAAAAAGTTTGATATTTCGTATATCCAGGAGGTAGCGCCTATGGCTGCTGTGGCTGTAGGACTTGCCCTCAGGAGGCCTGGCGACAGATGATACGGGTAAATCTACTACCAGTAAAACGGAAGAAAAAACCAAAGGCGGTCCCGGTATTCATAATTTATATGGTATTACTTACAGTGGTTTCGGGGATTGTTTCAGCATATCTTTTTTACTATTTGAATTCTCAGTTATCTTCTCTCAAGCATCAGAAAAAGACTAATGAAGCGACTGTAGCAGATCTTAAGAACAAGATAAAAGACGTCGAGAACTATGAAGCGCAGAAGAAGACACTCGAACAGAGGACAAATATAATAGAGGAACTGAAGAAGAACCAGAGCCTCCCTGTAAAAATTCTCACAGAAATGAGTAATGCTGTGCCGAATGGTGTCTGGCTCAGCTCTATGACTATAGCAGGCGGAAATATAAATATAAGCGGCGCAGGCTTTACGAATGATGATGTTGTCAACTATGTAGATAACCTTAAGAAGTCGCAACTCTTCACAGATGTTTATCTGCAGGGATCTCAAAAAACTGGTGCAGATAAAGTCATAACTTATCAATTTACATTGACATGTAAGGTGAAGGCATAATGGCTATCAATATCAAGTTTGACTTAAAGAAGATACCCAAAGGTGTAAGGATAGCCTTAGTTTTTATACCAGCAGTGCTCATTTTAGTTGGAGTTTTAATTTTCATAGTGGTGCCTAAAACAAAGGAGATTAAAAAACTGAGATCTGATATATCTGCACAGGAAAATGAGATAGCAAAAAGTCAGGCAATGGCAGCGAAACTGGATGTTTTGAAGGTAGAAAATGAAAAGCTGAAGAAAAGGCTTGATAAACTCAAAGAGCAGCTTCCTGAAGAAAAAGAGGTTTCAAGCCTTCTTAAACAGATCTCTGAGGTAGCTGCAAAATCAGATATAGATATATTATCATGGAAACCCGAAACAAAAAAGGCGCATCCGAGCGGTATCGTTGAGGAGATCCCATTTTCCTTGACCCTTACCGGGACTTATCACAGTCTTGGGTATTTTTTCAGCAATATAACACGATTAAACAGGATAGTTAATTTTTCCGATGTAAAACTTGGAAACCCGAAGCCACAAAAAGGTGAAGCAATACTGGATATATCCTTCAAGGCCTCAACTTTTTCAGCAGTCAAGGAAGAAGAGAAGAAAGGAAGCAAATGAGCCGAACAGTCTTACTCATGTTTATTTTTATAATCCTTGTTTTCTCTGGTGCGTGTAAAGGGAAAGCCCCTGTCTCTAAAGCAGGACCTGCAAAGGCTGTCCAGGCGGCTACTCCTCAGGAGGCAGAGGTAAAAGGTCCGAAAGTGGAGGAAGAGGTTTATTTATACGAGAGAAAAGGCAAACGGGATCCGTTTGTTTCCCTTGTTGTGAAGGCAGAAGAAAAACCCAAAAAAGGGCAGACTCCGCTTGAAAATTATGATGTTGCCGCAATCAAGATATTAGGCATTGTTTGGAATGAAAAGGGCTATTATGCAGAGGTTGCCCTGCCTGACGGGAAGACCTACACAGTAATAGAGGGCATGACAATTGGTCTCCACGAGGGTAGAATACAAAGGATTAAAAAGGACAGTATTGTTATTAGAGAGAATATTAAGGATTATAAGGGAGAGATCAAGCCAAAAGAAACAATTTTGAAACTCCGTGAGGAGGAGGAAGAATGAAACATATATCAGAAATCAGAAATCAGAAATCAGAACACAGAACACAGATTACAGAACGTAAATTGCATATTAAGAAAAGTCTGGGCTCTGGGCTCTGGATTCTGTGTTCTATAGTGATGTTAGCAATTTTAATATTCAACTCTGGATGTGCGACCACTGGCGGAAGCAAGGGGGCAGGCCAAGCTTCTCAAAGCGCAGTAGTAACAGGAATAGAGATAACAGATAATGAGCTTAATATCGTTGTTGATAAACCATTCACATATACCATATATAAGTCTTCCGACCCATATAAGGTGATTGTAGAGCTTCCAGATGTGCGCCTGGGGATTTTTACTAATAAAATAAAATCGGATAAGGCAGGGATAACCGAGATTACACCTTCTCAGATAGATGAACCCTTATCAAGTCGACTCGAGATACTCCTTTCAACACCTGTAACCGTTGAGCCTGTATATAAAAATACTGCCTTATTAATTAAGGTAAAAGAAGAACCCGAGGTAAAGGGAACAGAGATAGCCGTGACGCCAAAGGCAGAGGAAAAAGCTGAAGAGGTTAAGTCACCGCCTGAGAAAGCTGAAGAGCCAGTAAAAGAGGTTAAGTGGACAGAGGCGACAAGAACCGAACAGAAAGTAGTTACACCAACAGCAGAGGTTAAAGAGGAACCAGTGGCCCAAAAACCTGAGCAAAGAGTAACTATGCCAAAGGAACTTCCTCCTGCAACATCAATTGTAGAGATAAAAATCGAGAAAGAACAGAATATCTTAAAAGTAGTAATAAAGGGTAATGGCTCTCTGAGTCCTAATGTTTTTCGACTTGATAGCCGTGCAGTCATAGATATCCCTAATGTTGCAATGACTGCCTCTGTGCCTGCAGCTGTGCCTTCGCCACTTAAAGGGATCAGGGCAGGGCAACATAAAGATAAGACAAGACTTGTTCTTGACATGAAGGAGGAAACAAGTTTTGATGTCACAGCAATAGAGGATTCTGTAGTAGTTGCATTCCGTATACCTGAAAAGGAAAAATATGTGGCAAAGATAGAGAAGGCTGTTGAGGCGGAGGTAAAGGCTGCAGTTGTAGAACCTGAAAAACCTGTTGAAGGGAAATATAAAGGGCAGAAGATTTCTCTTGATTTTCAGGACGCTGACTTAACCCCTATATTCAGACTCCTTGCTGATATCAGTGGATATAACTTTGTTATTGACCCGTCTGTAAAAGGCAAGATCACCATGAAGCTTATGAGTGTGCCCTGGGACCAGGCACTTGACATAATACTGCGGACATTCAACCTCGGGAAATCTATGGAAGGAAATATAATATGGATTGCGCCTATCACCACGTTTGCTAAGATGGCTGAAGACAAAACAAAGGCAAAGGATGTAGAGGAAAAGTTAGAGGAAATTACACAGGAGATTATACGGATAAATTATGCTACCGCAAGTGAGATAAGCACTGCCATTGGTCAGGGCAAATTGCTGAGCTCGAGAGGCAGCGTAACTATAGATAGCAGGATGAATACGCTTATCATAAAAGATACACAAAAGAGCATTGACAAAATGAAAGAGCTTGTAAAGATAATGGATGTTGCAAAGCCTCAGGTGATGATAGAGGCGAAGATAGTAGAGGTTGGCAGTGACTACTCCAGCTCTTTTGGGATAAGATGGGGAGGAACTTCTTCTACCCAGACGTGGCCGACTACATTTAGTAGCGACTTTTCTGTGAATACCCCTGTGGCAACCGCTGGTGCTGATGCTTCAGTTACTGGTGGGGCTTTAGCGCTGGCCATAGGGAATGCAAATACTATCCAGGTAAACCTATCGCTTTCCGCGCTCGAGACAGTCAGCAAAGCCAAGAAGCTGTCAAACCCGAAGATACTGACAATGGATAATGAACCAGCCACTATCCAGCAGGGCACAAGTATTCCTGTCCAGACTACCAGTGCTGAAGGCACAAAGACAGAGTATGTTAATGCAACCCTGAATCTTGCGGTCACACCTAAGATTACACCCGGAGGTTATATTCAGTTAAAGATAAACGCAGCAAATGATTCTCTCGGAATACTTACAGCCCAAGGTTATGCTATTGAGAAAAAACAGGTAAACACACAGGCACTCGTAAAAGATGGAGATACATTAGTTGTAGGAGGAATTTATACAACAGATACAACAGAGGGGATAGAGGGTGTCCCATTTTTGAGTAATATCCCTCTCCTCGGATGGCTATTTAAAACAAAGACACAGTCAGGACCTAATGTTAAAGAGATGCTTATTTTCATAACGCCAACGATTGTGAGCCAAAAATAGTAAGAAATTAAGGATGATGTAAAGAGATTTAAAATTATGATAAATACAAATGAAAACAGAGGAGGAAAGATGAAGGCCAGATATTATAGCCTTATTTTGATACTTATATTTTTTTCATTTCTTCTGGGGTGCGGTGGCGCAGGAGGAAATAGCGCTCCACCCGGTTCTACGATTACCATAAACCCTTCCAGCGTGAGCACAACAGATAGCAGTTCTTCATCTACCTGGCGCACTCAGTTTTTTACTATAACTTTAATTGATTCAGATGGGAATCCCATAGATAATGCAAAGATAACGATATCAACAGTATTTACTACTGCTCCTGACACTACGAGTGCTGTAATACAGCTATATGATGGCTCATCAACCAAGAGTTCCCCGTTTGAAGCATATACAGATAGGTTTGGGGTCTATTATCTCAGATTTGATTATAGGACCGGCGAAAGTCTGACGTATGGGGGCAACTTGGAGGTGCGTTCTGGCGATGCCTATGCAACAGCAACTTTTTCAATTACTGGAGGTTAGGGTGATAATGGCTTATAGATTTTTACAGGAGGAATTAAGATGAAGATTATCAGAAATATATTATGCCTGTTGCTTATAGGGTTTCTTTTTAGCTGTTCCGGGGATGTTACGAAATCCAGCTCGGATAATACCTCCACGGTAATGGGCTATGAGACATCAGAAGACGGTAAGGTCAAGTACCAAAAACTCGAGGGGAGCGAAATAGTTATTTCCAATGCCTCAGCCGACCAGCAAAATCCTCATGTAATCTATCTGCCTGACAAAAACCTCTGGTTCTCTGTGTATGAAGACTGGAGCAACAGCCTTAGCACAGGGGCTGATATAAAGGGCAAATTTATAAAGAGTGATGGCACTTTTTGCGGGAGCGAGATAACAATAACTAATTCAACGGGCAATCAGACGATCCCAAGGGCAGCATATAGAGACGGTGCAACACAGAGTGTATCTGCGAATACAAATGACAGAATAATGGTTGTCTGGCAGGATACGAGATCAACAACTGATGTGAGTGGTTTTATTTATTATCGGACAGTAGATGTTAGCAGCTTAGATGCAAACTGTTCAAATCCTTCGCTGGGCGCCGAGACAGCAATCACCCTTGAAGACGATAATCCTACTACAAGCGGGACGCAGTCTATGACTACATCCCGTACCTCTCCCAAGATAACATATGACAGTTTAAATGACAGGTTTTTTGTTGCATGGGTGACATCAAAGAGTTCAGGTAAGACAGTTTCATACATACCATTTAAGTCGAATGGGACAATAATAGGTTGGGTTACCGGAGATATGCAATTTGTCGGATATTCCGCTATAAAAGGCGATTTAACAGGTTACACTACCAGCCCAACGATTATAAAACAGGTTTATGAAGATGGCTCTGATTACATAAGGGCACTCTTGATTTCAAGTAGTGGTACAGCATACAAAGAAGATAGGGCATATGAATTTTTTGATCAGGTTACCAATGTTGATATTGCATGCGATAGTACCACGCAAGAATGTTTTGTGGTCTGGGAAGGAATAAAAGGCACGATATCTATAACTAACACCTGTGTCGATGATGCTGGTGAATCCCCTTCCAATAACTATTGTGACTCTAATGACACAGTTACAAGCACCTCCTCTGTCAGTTATGATACAGGTTTAAAAGGAATATATGGTTTATTTGAAAAGAACCTTAAAGTAACCTATACAAATTCATTAGGGATATCCATTTCTACTGCTGATACTTATTATCCATCTGTTGCATTTGACCCCATAACAAAGAGGTTCCTTGTTGCATGGGAGGACCTGAGGGATGGCTCAAACACAAAGATATATGGCCAGCTTGTTTATTCAGGGAGCGGGCTTTATAACCAAAACTTTTTAATAACTTATCAGGACACTGATGGGAATGGTGCGCAAGACACAAATGTTGCAGATTCGAAGCAGACCAAGCCTTTTATATCATATGACTCTGTAAATCAGAGGTATTTTGTTATATGGCAGGATGGTAGAAACGGGAGTGTATCACTTGAAAACCTTGATATTTATGGTCAATATGTAGATGCTGAAGGTTCTTTAAGAGGGACGAATTATTCCATATCTACAGCACAGGCTAACCAGTATAACCCCACTATTGCATACAATTCACAGGATAACCAGTTCCTTGCTGTCTGGAAGGATGCGAGGAACTATAGCAGCACAGGCTCAGATATATACGGTCAGAGATTCTCACTTGGGCAGTCGCAGCTTACACTTCTTAATACTGACAATACCTCTTTTTCTCCGCCCTTGCTCGATTTTGGTTCGGTAACAACAGGGCAAAGCTCTACAATGTCTTTTAAGGTAAAGAACACAGGAGATGCTGATCTGAGGATGGACTGTTTTACGTCTTTATCTTCTCCTTTCTTCTATCAGGCATTATCCTCTGAACTTCAGTCATGCGAAGGAACATATGCATCTGGTACCTATCTTGAGCTTGTCCCGAGTGGTGAGTTGACCTTTACTGTTGGATTTAGCCCTGCCTCAGCGGGTACGTTCACCTCAAGTTTTACAATCCAATCTGATGCTGAAAATAAAACTGTTAACCTTCAGGGCATAGGAGTAGATAGCGGTGCAGGTGGCGGCGGTGACGGAGGAGGCGGAGGTACCGGCGATGGCACTATATCCAATTCAGGTGGAGGCGGGTGCTTTATTGCAACCGCTGCATACGGAAGCTATCTTGACCCTCATGTTATGGTGTTAAGAGAGTTTAGGGACAGGTATCTCCTTACAAATGCTATAGGTAAAACCTTTGTTGACTCCTATTACAGGACATCTCCACCAATAGCAGACTTTATACGGCAACATGAGGCATTAAGGACAATGACACGCTGGCTGCTCACACCGGTAGTATATGTAGTTGAATATCCATTGAGTTTAGGGTTTATTCTGTTAATAGGTGTAGTTATAGGTTTCAGGCGAAGAAAAAAGTAATCTAACGGGCAGGCAAATTGGCCTGCCCATTTCCAACATCATTCCAGTGGTTTGTCCTTGAAAAAAGAGGAGTGGCTCTATGAAAAAGGTTTTAATCGTTATGCCTCTGTTAAGCCTCTTAAGTATTATTCTTATTCAAGGCAGTTTTGCTGACATCCAGAAGTATTATAAATATATAGATAAAAACGGCACAGAATGCTACGCAGACAATCTTCAGTCTATCCCTGAAGAGTACAAGAAAAAAGCTGTAATAATCAGTGTGCAATTTAAAAAAGATGAGAGCAGGCAATCCGAGGTTCAGTCAGAAAATGGGGTGCCTTCATCTGCAACTGAAAATAAGAAAGAGACTGCAAAAATTATTGATAAAGAAAAGGTTAAAGAGGCTATCGAAGGTTTTGTCAGAAGCAGTTTGTTTAAATTTATTGCTGTAATAATAGGGTTTCTACTTGTTTTTATTATTGTTGGAAAAGTCAGCAGCTCTTTAGGGCATAGGGGGATCGGCACTCTTCTTCGTATTGCCCTTGCACTTTTGGTATTGCTTTATGTATTTAATTCATATTTGGAAGAAATAGTTGGTGCTTTTGCCATGTTGAAAGAGGAAGTCATGGGTGTTAAAAAGCAGGCAGAAGAAAGGAATGAAAAGGCAGACAAGACTATGAATGAATTGTTTAACGCACCTCAAAAATAGATAAAGGTATGACAGTCCTTAGATTTTTAACTTCAGGCGAATCACACGGAAAGGCGCTGGCTGGAATCCTTGAGGGGATTCCGGCAGGTCTTTCTATTTCTGCAGGTGATATAAACAGAGACCTTAAGAGAAGACAGGGAGGGCATGGACGTGGCGGAAGGATGAAGATAGAGGCAGACCATGCTGAAATCCTCTCGGGTGTCCGATGGGGTAAAACCATGGGCTCTCCGATAGCTATTCTTATAGAAAATAAGGACTGGGAGAATTGGCAAGAGATAATGAATTTAGAACTAAGAGATCAGAGATCAGGGTTGAAGGAAGTGACAAGACCGAGACCCGGCCATGCTGACCTCTCTGGATCAATAAAATACGACACCCATGACATAAGGAATATACTTGAACGTTCGAGCGCAAGAGAGACAGCAATGCGCGTGGCGCTCGGAGCAGTAGCAAAGAAGTTTCTGGAAGAATTTGGTATTAAGATCGGGAGTTATGTCATACAAATAGGGAGTCAGGGATCAGGGGTCAGGGGCCAGGAATTAAATGCAGGAAGACTTTTAAAAAATTTTGAAAGTGCTGAGAAATCGCCTATCAGATGTCCTGATAAAAAGACATCCAGTAAGATGGTTGCATTAATTGATAAGGCATCAAAGGAAGGGAATTCCCTCGGTGGCGTTTTTGAAGTCTTTGCAACAGGTCTCCCCATAGGTCTTGGGAGTTACATACAATGGGACAAGCGGCTTGATGGCAGACTTGCTCAGGCATTGATGTCCATTCAGGCAATTAAGGGAGTTGAGGTTGGAGCGGGTTTTGAGATGGGCAGGATGTTTGGCTCCGGGGTAATGGATGAAATATTTTACTCACCCCCCCATCCCCCCCTTGCTAAGGGGGGGAGTAGGGGAGATAACATCTCCGAACTCGGCTTCTATAGGAAAACAAACAATGCTGGCGGTATAGAAGGCGGGATGACAAATGGAATGCCGATAATGCTCAGGGCTGCAATGAAACCAATCCCTACTTTAAGAAAGCCACTTCGTTCTGTTGACATTATTTCTAAAAAGCCGTTCAAGGCAGCATATGAGCGTTCTGATGTCTGTGCAGTGCCTGCTGCTGGAGTTGTTGGCGAGGCGATGGCAGCGCTTGTTATGGCGGATGCATTTCTGGAGAAGTTCGGCGGGGACAGTATAGCAGAGGTTAAGGGGAATTATAATTCTTATCTTAAGTATCTTTCAAAATTTTAATTAAAAGGCAGTGCATAGTATTTTCACTCATTCTCGCTTCGCTCCGAGGTATTTTGCCTCTTTATTTTTCAGATTTCAAAGAGCTGTCGGAATATCGGCAAAATAAATCCGTTCAAACACCATGCCCTGCCTTTATCACTACTTAAAAGTCTGATTGACATAATATGAGATATAATGTAAAAAATACGCTATGAAAAATATAGTGCTTACAGGTTTTATGGGGACTGGGAAGTCTGAAGTGAGCAGAGAACTCTCGAGGATTTTAGGGTGGAATGCAATTGATATTGACACTGAAATAGAGAAATTCCAGAAGATGACTATTACCGAAATATTTAAAAGGTTCGGAGAGCCGGGGTTCAGGGATATAGAGACAGAGGTAATAAAAATGTTTTCGAAGAATAAAAATGTTATCATCTCAACTGGCGGCGGGGCTGTATTAAGGCAGGAGAATATGGATGCCTTAAGGGGAAATGGGGTCATTGTCTGTCTTACAGCAAAGCCAGAGACTATACTTCAAAGAACGAGCAATGATGATGACAGGCCATTATTGCAGGTGGAAGACCCTCTGAGGAAGATTAAAGAACTCTTGGAATTCAGAAGGCCATATTATGAAAAAGCAGATATAATGATAGATACGGATGGGAAGACGCCCCTGGAGGTTGCAGAGGAGATAATAGAGAGGGTAAAGAGTGAAAGTTAACGGACAAGGGATAACTCTTTCGCTCATTCTCGGTCATCCGCCTCAGGCGGACGACCTCCGAGGTATTTTGGAAAGGTTAAGATGGAAAAAATAAGAGTTAAACTTGGAGAAAGAAGCTACGATATATGCATCGGGAGCAATATTCTTAAAGATATCGGCTCCAGGCTTAAATCAAATAGCACAAGCCCCAGAACCGCCATTATAAGTAATCCAACAGTATATAAACTCTATGGCAAGATAGTGCTGAATTCTATAAAGGCAGCAGGCTTTGATGTAATCCCTGTAATTATCCCGGACGGAGAAAAGTATAAAGACATTAACACAGTGCAAAAAATTTATGGGGAGCTTCTAAAACATAGGCTCGACAGAAAATCCGCTCTCGTTGCGCTCGGAGGCGGGGTCATAGGCGATATAACAGGCTTTGTAGCATCAACGTATATGCGTGGGATTGCTTATATCCAGGTTCCAACAACACTCCTTGCGCAGGTTGACAGCTCTGTCGGAGGTAAAACAGGAGTTAACCACAAGCTTGGCAAAAACATGATAGGAACATTCTACCAGCCTAAACTTGTATGGATAGACATTGATACATTAAAGACACTTCCGGAAAGAGAACTCCTTGCCGGGCTTTCTGAGGTGATTAAATACGGCGTGATAAAAGACAAGAAGCTGTTCGAATTTCTGGAAAACAACATGAGAAAAATCTTTTATCTTGATAAAAATGCATTGAGCCATATTATCAGGCGCTCATGCGAGATTAAGGCAGAGGTTGTTTCAAGAGATGAAAGGGAGTTAGGATTAAGAGCAATCCTGAATTACGGTCATACAATAGGGCATGCAATAGAGACGGTGACAGGATACAAGAAATTTCTCCACGGCGAGGCAGTAGCAATTGGAATGCATCTTGAAGCAAAAATAGCAGAGATAATGGGACTCCTTAAAATACACGATGTGCTTAGGATAAAGGCTTTGATTGACTCCTTTGGTCTTCCATCAGAAATGCCCTCACGCATGAACATAACTTCTCTTATGCCCTCCATGCAGCTCGACAAAAAAGCAGTTGCCGGCGAATTAAAATTTATACTACCTGAGGGGATTGGGAAGGTGAGGATACAGAAGGGAATAGATGTAAGCATTATAAAGGAAATATTAAGGACAAAATACTGACCTGCATTCAACGACGCAATTACCACCCGCCGCCGCCCCCGCCGCCTCCTCCGCCACCCGAAGAGCCGCCTCCTCCGCTTCCTGAGCTTGAACCTGGAGCGGTTGAGGATGAAGATATGGCACTTGAGAGAGAACTCCCGAAATCTCCTCGTGTTATAGAAGACCAGCCCCTTCCTGAATACCATGAAGGTGAATATCCCCCTGCTGCAATGGCTGAGGCAGAGAGAATATCCGAGAACTGCTCTGACCATTGCTGCTCAACATCAAGCGCAAGGGCGTAGGGAAGATATTTCTCAAAAAGTTCGGGCGTTTTCTCGGGAGGGTTAAGAAGGTTAAGCCTGTCTTTTTCTGTTGCGGTGAGAAATATCTTAAAGCCTTCTATTGCATCAAGCAGCTTTCTTCCGGCGCGCGTCGGGGCCTTAAGGAGGTGGTAAAAGATAAAGTTTGTGAGGACATAGGAAAGGAGAAAAAATATCATGTAAAAAGATGTTGCGGTTGCAAGGAATACAGACCCAGCTATCTCGCCTCCGATAAAGGGAAGAGAAAAAAGTGTTATAAATATTGCAGACCCAGCCTTAATAATTTTCCCTGAGCCGATGACATCCCTCCATGCCCTTATGACCTGCCTTAAGAGCATGAAGACACCAAAGCTCCATCCAGTAAGCCATACGCTCATGAAGAGGAATACAGGGATATTTCCTCCTGATGAAGCACTTCCCATGCCTGTTATGATTGTGAGCAAGGCGGATATTATAAGCCCTGCGGCAAAATACCATCTGTTGGTCACAAAGTAGAGCTTTTCGTATCCGAGCTTAAGAGATTCCTTTAATGACTCTACAGCGCTTCTTATTTTCGCGTGATTGCTCTGTTTGAGTTCTATCTTTTTTTCCGATGAGAGAAGGTTATTCAGTATCTTTCTTTCTTCAGGGGACAGAGGTGATTTGCTGCCTTCAATTTTTTCGAGAGTGTATTCGCCGTCTTTTTCCTTTATTTTCAGACTGCCTTTCACAGCCATGTCAATGACAGAAGAGGCGAAGATCTTATCGTCATATCCCATCTCTTTGATAAACCTCATTACAGCAGGGCTCATATTATCAGGAGGTGTGTATCTTGGGAATATTGCTCCTGCCTCAGGGTCTTTGCCTACCCCAAGCCAGACGATTACATAGTAAAGGAAAAGAATACCAAGCCCGATTATACCGAGGATGGTGAGGCTGTCCCAAAATGATGGCATAAAATCTGCTTAGTATTTTATAACCGTTTAAAGGAGGCAGCACATGTTATTTAAGGAATACAATCAAGATCAGCAGTT
>JAKALU010000067.1 GCA_021824065.1 Nitrospirota bacterium | reverse complement strand
TAGCGTCAAGAATCGTCTCTGATTTAATCTTTTCCATTTCGGCTCTTACAGTGGCTGCCTGTATCGCCTCTCCTGCCAGTCTTTCATTTTCCCGTAATTTTTTAACAAAATAAATGACAATAGAAGAGACAATTAAAGCAACAACAAAACCGTCAACAGCTCCTATCAGCAGTAAATCATAAGAAAACCTCCCCCACCATATGAAACTCATGAGGGCGTTCATTGCTGCTGTGAAGATTTCTGATAAGACAACCGATATCCAGACAAAATGCCATAAGCTTAGTGTTTTGAATTTATGCAGAATTTGGCTAAACATAAATTTAGTCTTTTAGCGGGTTTTGCATTACACAGACAACATGCTTTTTGAATTTACTCAATATTATACCATATCCATCTTTACAGTTGGGATAGCTGTAGACTTGAGAATAAAGAGAGAGTTTATTATTTATGTAAGCTGAGTCGTATCCTCCATAGAGCTTACCGATGTTTCTGTCTTTGAAAATGCCAGTATACCAAGCAACACAAGGTTTGCAACGGGCACAAGCATTAAGAGACCAAGCCACTTACTTCTGCCCATGTTTTCCGTTATGCACATCCAGAGGTAAATACCCACAATTGCATTAACTATCGGGATAAATAAGAGAAGTATCCACCACCATGGCTTGCCGGCTGCTGATACAAATGTCCATAAATTAACGACCGGTATCCATGCTGTCCAAGGAGCCGGGACATTAAGTTTTTTTGCGATAAGGAACAGGCATAAAGAAAAGTATATATACAGGGCAATTCCTATGGCTAAAAAAAACATCATAAATCCTGCAAAGAGACCTGTTAAGATTGTTGGTGCAACGCCTGGCATAGCCTTTCCTGGCCGTGGGAACGAAGGGATTCCTGCAGGGGGCTCGGGTTTTTTCTGAGGTTCGACTTTCAAAGGTTCACCCTTTTGAGGTTCTGTTTTTTGAGGTGTAACTTTTGTTTCAGGTTGTGGCATCTTCCCCTCTTTTGGGGATTCAGGTTTCTGTGGTTGAACTTCTTTTGGAGGTTGTTTTGCAGTTTCCTTTTTTGTCTCAGGCTGCTTTATTTTAGTTTTGGGAACAGGCGGTTTCGGTGCAGGGACTTGCTCTTCTGACGGCTTCGTAATCTCTTTAGTTTTATATTCTGGATGTTTTTGGATTAAACCAGCCTTTTCCAGTGAAAAATCCGGGTCGATCAGATATGCTTCATTAAAATATTCTGTCGCCTCATCAAATCTTCTGAGTTCATAAAGGGCATAGCCTATGAGAAAATATGCAGCGGGGTCAGGGTTCTTTTTTACATAGTCCCTTAAATGCTCAACGGCCTCTTTGTAATTTTTGCTATTGTAATACTTAAGAGCTGTAGCATATTCGGTATCTTTCTGCGCAAGAATCGTGTCTGATACTACAAATAATGCAAAAAACATAATGATGACAAAAACAAACTTTTTCATAATTGCCTCCACATGTTATTCTGGATCCCTCTAAATTTTAATGACTAAGTCCATTTTCGTTATCATTATAACAAATCTTGATACTCTATAACTCAATTAGCCCCTTGCTTTTTTAATCTTTTTTCTGCAACACTATTAACAGTTTCAGGTGCCGAAAGGCTTAATAGGGAATCCTGTTAAATTCAGGAGCGGTCCCGCCGCTGTAATCCCGATTCTGATTATTCAGAATAAAGCCTTTGCCGGTTTTTATGCCACTGTTCATGTCCGAATGGGAAGGCTGGCAAAGGTCGGGAGAGCCAGAAGACCTGCCTGGGGAAAGACAGAACACAGAAGTCAGAACTCAGAGTACAGACTAATAATGTCTGTTATCTGAAATCTGGGCTCTGTGCTCTGATTAATGCCTTCTCGTGGATAGAAGGCGGGGATGAAGTGAATCAGGGTGCAATCCTCTCGCCACAGGCGAGGGGATTTTTTATTTTATGGAGAAAACTTATATGTCATTCCCGCAGTTTTTAAGCGGGAATCCAGTTCTGTAAGTCTCTGGATTCCTGCCTTCGCAGGAATGACAAAAAGCGGATATTGATGAAAAAACTGATAATTTTATTTTTACTGTTCACTATTCACTGTTCACTGTTCACTGTTGCTAATGCAGCAGAACTACCCAAACGCATCGTCTCTCTTGCGCCGAGCATGACCGAGATACTCTATGCACTCGGGCTTGGAGAAAATATAGTGGGGGTCACAAGCTACTGCGACTACCCTGAGGAGGCGAAAAAAAAGCCGAAGATTGGAGGCATGTCGAATCCCTCGCTTGAGGCGGTTATCTCGCTAAAGCCCGACATTGTTATGATGACAACGGATGGAAACCCCAAGGAGTTCGAAGAGAGGCTCCATTCGCTGAAAATAAAGACATATGTCTTCAGGTCGAGAAAGCTTGCAGATCTGCCGGGTGGAATAAGGGAGATGGGAGCTTCCCTTGGCAAGAAAGAAAAGGCAGAGGCTCTTGCAACAGAGATAGAAAAGGCGGTAAATAAATTCAAAATTAAAAATTCTCGCCTCAGCGAGTCGCCTGAGGTGACAAAATTAAAAATTCAAAATAAAATTTTATTCATTGTCTGGCCTGAGCCTCTGATAGTTGCCGGGCCAGGCACAGCAATAGATGACGCGATAAACCTTCTCGGGCATGAGAACATAGCCTCCAAGGCAAAGACAACATATCCGAAATATTCGATGGAAGAGGTCATACGCCAGTCGCCTGATGTGATTTTTATAGGCAGGGTAATGGGCCAGGATATCAGCGATGTATCTCAGGGGCTTCTGAAAAAAATAAGTCATGTCCCTGCTGTTAAAAACAGCAGGGTATTCTATGTGAGTGACAGTCTCTACAGGCTGGGTCCAAGGGTTGTTAGGGGGATAGAGGAGCTTGCGGAATGCCTAAAATAAAGATCGCATTTTTAATCCTGATTACGGTTCTGATATTCCTCTCAGCCCTTTTTATCGGACCGAGGATTATCAACCCGGTTGGAATTGGGGATACGGAGAGAGAGATTCTTTTTTCGATAAGGCTTCCACGCGTTGTTGTTGCGCTTCTGATGGGGATTGCGCTTGGTGCTGCTGGAGCGATTCTTCAGGGCGTATTAAGAAATCCCCTGGCTGACCCGTATATCCTCGGGATATCAAGCGGGGCATCTCTTTCCGCGGCGCTCGGTCTTTTAATGGGGATTTACTCGTTCGGCAGGTTCACAATCCCTTTGACAGCATTCATAGGCGCTTGTCTTGTCAGCATGCTGGTTGGAGTCTTCGGCTGGAGGCGCGGGGGGTTATGGCCTGAGAGACTTCTGCTTGCGGGTGTTGGTCTCAGTTTTCTTTTTCACGCGATGCTCATGCTTCTCATGAGTGTCTCGTCTGATGAGGGGTTAAGAAGGGCAGTGCTCTGGATGTTCGGCGACCTGGCAATGGCTGACTGGTCTTTGGTGCCTTACGGGTTCATCTTTATTATTTCGGGTCTTGTGATTTCTGTATCGAGGTCAAGGGCGCTCAACGCACTCATACTCGGAGATGAATTTGCGCACAGTCTCGGTTTTTCCGTTAATAAGGAAAGGTTTTTTCTTTTCATATCGATGGCGCTGATGACAGCAGCCTCGGTATCTCTGGGAGGCACGATAGGTTTTATCGGTCTTCTCATACCTCACATAATGAGATTCATTGTTGGCGCGGACAGCAGAGTTTTAATCCCGGCATCAGCAATAGGAGGGGGAGCGTTCCTCTGCCTCGCAGATTTGATCGGAAGATCGATCATGCCTCCGATGGAGATCCCATCGGGGATAATCACCGCAATTATAGGCTCCCCCTATTTCCTTTATCTTTTAAGGAGGAAAGATGTCCTCAGCATCTGAAATGCCGATTCTTGAACTCTCAAATGTAAGCTTCTCTTATCCGGGGAGCCGGATGATTATAAGCGGTCTTAGCTTTTCCGTGCATAACGGAGAGTTCATAGGCCTTCTCGGAGCAAACGGCTCAGGCAAATCAACAATCCTGAAGCTTTCAAGCGGGATTCTCAGGCCATATGCAGGGGATGTAAGGCTCTGGAACAAACCTCTTGGCACGTTCAGGAACAAAGACAGGGCAAAGCTCATGTGTTATCTCCCGCAACTCCTTGATATAAATGTGCCGTTTAAGGTGAGAGAACTCGTAAGCATGGGGCTTTATCCTTATGACATCCCTCCGCATATAACAGCCGAAGAGGCGCTCTATGCTGTGGGTCTCAGTGAAAAATCAGAGTCTTATATAACTAATTTGAGCGGTGGAGAAAGAAGAAGGGTTTTCATAGCAATGACGCTTGTTCAGGGAGCGGGTATACTGCTCCTCGATGAGCCGCTGGCAAATCTGGACATCAAATATCAGCTTGAATTTCTGAGACTTCTCCATGACCTGCGTGAGAAAAGAGGTATTGCCATAATTATGGCCCTTCACGATATAAATATCGCGCTGCAGTTTGAAAAGGTGATGCTGATTAAGGACGGGAAGATTCTTGACATCGGGAATCCCGACGCAGTGCTTACTGGCGGAATGCTCAAGGATGCCTTCGATGTAGGCATTGATATTAAAAGACAGGCTTCAGGCGAGGCATATATAAGCTATAAGGAGAATATTTAGAAGTGGAGAATGGGAATTACATTTCCTCGTGGAGCGGGGGAAAAGACAGTTGCTTTGCATGCTATAAAGCCTTGCAAGCAGGATACAATGTTTCTCATCTTGTGAATTTTATATCAAAAGAATATAAGAGGGTAAGCTTCCACGGGATTGAAGCAGGGCTGATAAAAATGCAGGCAGAGCTTGCCGGAATCCCTCTATATCAAAAAGAAACAACGCCAGATAACTATGAGAATGAATTTAAGGACGCTGTAAAAAGTCTTATGCATAATGAAAATAATCTCCCCCTCTTACTAAAAGGGGGCGAGGGGGAATTATCGAATGGGATAAAGGGAATGGTATTCGGTGACATATACCTTGAAGAGCATAGGCAATGGGTTGATAGAGTCTGTAAAGAACTCGGGGTCAAACCAATAGAGCCCCTTTGGGAGAAAAACACAGAGGAATTGATAAAGGATTTTATTATCACTGGTTTTCAGGCAGTTGTCGTAAGCGGCCAGGCAAAGTTTATTGATGAAGGATGGATAGGAGAGCCTGTAAGCAGAGATTTCATGGAATATCTGAAGAAAAGATCTGATGTGGATATATGCGGCGAAAACGGAGAGTATCACACATTCGTTGTTGGAGGTCCGCTGTTTAAAGGGAGGATCGAGATAACAGAAAAAGAAGTCATAAGCAGAAATGGATACTGGTTTCTTGATATAAAGGATTATAAGGTAATTCGATGAGCAAAAAGATAGTTTTTATTACAGGCGGTGCAAGAAGCGGCAAGAGTTCATTTGCAATGGCTGAGGCATCAAAGATTGATGGCAGAAAGGCATATATTGCAACTGCTGAAGCGCTCGATGAAGAAATGAAAGAAAGGATCGAGAAACATAAAAAACAAAGAGGAAATAAGTGGGATACATATGAAGAGCCGTTGAATATTTCAGCGCTGGTCAAGAAAATAGAGAAGGACTATAACGTGATAGTTATTGACTGCCTCACCCTGTGGCTTTCGAATCTTTTAATCAGAGCACAGAACACAGAGCACAGAACACAGACTATTGAGAAAGAAATTGAGAAGCTTATAAATACACTGAATCTGTTTAAAAAATCTTCTGGCTGTGATCTTGATTCTGGGTTCTGTACTCTCTTTATTGTCTCAAACGAAGTCGGAATGGGCATTGTCCCTGGAAACGAGATGGCAAGAAGATTCAGGGATTGGGCGGGGATGCTTAACCAAAGGGTTGCAGAGATTGCGGATGAGGTTTACATTGTTGTTTCAGGGATACCGGTAAAAATAAAAGGTTGAATAAAAGGAGAGACTTGTGAAAGAACTATTGGGGAAAATTGTATCTGTCAATGGAGATTTTTTGGAAAGGGCTCAGAAGCGTCTTGATAGCCTTACAAAGCCGTTGGGGAGTCTTGGGAGGCTGGAGGAGTTTGCGAGAAGACTTGTAGCAATAACAGAGAACACAACGCCTGTTCTGGATAAAAAAGTAATCTTTACCTTTGCAGGCGACCACGGTGTTGCAGATGAAGGGGTTTCTGCTTTTCCAAAGGAAGTAACAAAACAGATGGTGTTTAATTTTCTTAATGGAGGAGCAGGCATAAATGTGCTTGCAAGACATGCAGGAGCAGAGGTGGTGGTTATTGATATAGGGGTTGATTTCGATTTTGGAACCGCAGGGGCGTATTGTTCTCCTCGGCGAATCCGACCGTGTGCGGACAATACGCCCCTACAATCGGGTGGCCATGATAATAAATTGATAAATAAACAAGGGAGGATGGGGGGATTATTTATTTCAAGAAAAGTAATAATGGGGACAAAGAACATGAGGAAAGGCCCTGCGATGACGAGGGAAGAGGCAGAGAGATGCATTAATGTCGGGATAGGGCTTGCAGATGAATATGCAAAAAAAGGATATAAAATTTTTGCCACAGGAGAAATGGGCATCGCAAACACGACGCCGTCTTCAGCAATAGCAGCAATTCTTACAGGGAAATCAGTGTCAGAAGTAACAGGCAAAGGTACCGGTATAGGTGACGATGCCTTGAGAAATAAGATCAGAGTAATCGAAGACTCAATAACACTGAATAAACCTGATCCAAAAGACCCTGTTGATGTCCTTTCCAAGGTTGGTGGTGCTGAGATTGGAGGTATCGCAGGATTAATTATAGGTGCAGCAACAAACAGGATTCCCGTTGTTATTGATGGGTTTATATCTACTGCAGGTGCATTAATAGCATATTGTATTGAGCCGAAGACAAAAGATTATATGTTTGCAGCGCACAACTCTGTTGAGGTCGGGCATAAGGCAATGCTCGAAAAGATTGGATTGAGACCTATCCTTGACCTTGACTTAAGGCTCGGAGAAGGCACAGGGGCTGCGCTTGCAATGATTATGATTGACGCAGGGCTAAAAATCTATAAAGAGATGGCGACATTCGGTGAGGCAGGAGTAGCAGCAAAAAATCAGACGTAAGAACACAGAGCACAGAACACAGATAGGAGAAAATTAAATGCATAATTTTAGGAAACTCAAGGTTTATCAAAAGGCAATTGATTTTTCTGTTGAAATATATATGCTTACAAAGTCTTTCCCGAAGGATGAACTTTTTGGATTAACAAATCAGATTAGAAGGGCAGTAACATCAATTTCTTTAAATATTGCAGAAGGAAGCGGAAATAAATCAAACAAAGAATTTAAAAGATTTTTAGAAATAGCCTTAAGATCTGGCTATGAAGTAATGACATGTCTTGAAATTGCTTTACGATTAAATTATTGCAAAAAGGAGGATTTTAAAAGACTGATTGCAAAATCAGATGAGATAGCTGCTATGTTGGTGGGTTTTTCCAAGCAGCTTTAGTCTGTGTTCTGTAATCTGGGTTCTATAGTCTGATGAAAAAGATATTGCTTGCGTTTCAGTTTTTGACAATTATACCTTTAAGGGTTAGGAGTGACATTTCCGAAAAAGAACTGTCCCGGTCAGCGTCTTTTTTCCCGCTTGTAGGAGCGTTTCAGGGTTTATTGGCTGTGGTTTCTGCTGCATTACTTTTAAAAGTCTTCTCTGCAGAGATTGTGAGTGCACTTATTGTCTTGATTTTGATTATCAGCAACGGGGGGTTTCATCTTGACGGCCTTGCTGATACATTCGATGCCCTATCTGTGAAATCAAGCGGAGACAAAGCAGTTGACAGAGAGAAAAGGCTCTCTGCGATGAAAGACAGTTCCACAGGCGCAATTGGAGTAATTGCAATAGTTTCCGTAATCATGTTGAAATTCCTTTTCATAAATAATCTCTTTTCAATATCCTCAATTATTACAGCGTCGTCCCTCTTATTTCTCATGCCCGTATTTTCGAAATGGGTAATGATACCTGCCATGTATTACGGGGTATCCGCGAGACAGGATGGACTTGGCAAAATATTCCTCGATAATATCAGGGCAAATGCTGTCATATTTTCATCTTTATTAACGATCATCTTCTGCCTGTTAATTACTGAACTCCATCTTCACAAACTGTACGGGACAAAGCCTATCGCATTATTTTTTATATTGGTTTTTGCGTTATACATATTCAGTTTCTTATCAGTAAAATTCTGTGAAAAAAAGTTTGGCGGTCTCACAGGTGATACGCTCGGCGCAATAAGCGAAATATCAGAAATATTATTCTTAATGGTGGTAACAGTATGGTTACAACACTTTATTTAATAAGGCACGGCGAAACAGAAGGCGCAGAGGTACGCAGATATAAGGGGAGCATTGATGTGCCGCTCTCTGAAGAGGGTATAAGGCAGATGGAAAGGCTTGCCAAGTATTTAGGCGAAAATAGTTCAAATCCCCCCTCACCCCCCTTTTCTAAAGGGGAGATGGGGGGATTACTGAACGCTGTTTACTGCTCTGATTTGAGCAGGGCAATAAAGAGCGCTGAGATTATTGCTGAACCATACAGACTAAAACCCATTATCATGCCGGAACTCAGGGAACGCAACTTTGGCATATGGGAGGGGATGAGCTTTGATGAGATCAGAGAAAAATATCCTCAGGAGTTTGATGCATGGGCAAAAAATCCCCTGAAATACAGCCCGATGGAAGGGGAGAGCACGATTGAGGTGAGAAACAGGACGATAGATACATTAAATAAGATATTAAGTAAACATATGAAATCGAATACAGATGCGTTGAGCGACTCGACAAGGCGAGAGCACAGAACACAGAACACAGACAAAAATAGTCTGGGCTCCGGGCTCTGTGATTTGTGTTCTAAAAATATTGCCATCGTCTCTCATGGTGGTGTGAACAGGGTAATCCTATGTCATGTCCTCGGGATATCTTTAGAAAATATCTTCAGGATTGAACAGGACTACGCGGCTGTGAATATCATCGAGTTCTGGGACAGGTATCCTGTCGTTAAGTTGATAAATGGAGTAATTAATGGCTAAGTCCTTAATGATTCAGGGGACGGGTTCGGGCGTAGGGAAGAGCTTGATTGTATCCGGCCTCTGCAGGATATTCAGCGATATGGGAATCCGTGTTGCGCCTTTCAAGGCGCAGAACATGGCCCTAAATTCTTTTATAACAAGAGAGGGAGGCGAAATAGGAAGGGCGCAGGCATTGCAGGCAGAAGCGGCGAGGGTCGAGCCTTCCATTGACATGAATCCGATACTCCTTAAGGCGTCCGGAGAGGCAGGGTGTCAGGTGATTATGAATGGAAGGGTTCATTCCAATATGAGGGCGGATGAATATTACGGATTCAGCAAAGAGGCGTGGAATGCGGTCACAGCAGCATATGAGAGATTATCGAAAAAACATGACCTCATTGTTATCGAAGGCGCGGGAAGCCCGGCTGAGATTAACCTCAGCAAGGATGAGGTCGTGAATATGAGGGTTGCGCGGCATCTGAATTCTCCTGTTCTGCTTGTGGGAGACATTGATAAGGGAGGCGTTTTCGCATCTTTCTACGGCACTATCGGCCTTCTCGATAAGGATGCTGATTACATTAGGGCGTTCATCATAAATAAGTTCAGAGGCGATCTTAATATCCTTAAGCCCGGACTCAATATGATAAAAGAAAAGACCGGAAGACCTGTTCTCGGTGTTATTCCGTATCTTGGAGATATGGGTCTCCATGAGGAAGATGGGATACCGATAGAACGGCTTAAACAGTTTAACCCGTTTGAACGGTTCAAACCGTTAAAGGTTGTAGTTTTAAGGTTGAGGTATATTGCGAATTTTACGGATTTTGATCCGTTTATGTATGAGCCTGATGTCGAACTCATCTATTCGCTCAATGAAAGCGATATAGAAAACTCGGACATGGTTATCGTTCCGGGATCTAAGAATACTGTAAAAGACCTCTTATTCCTGAGAGATCACGGAATAGATAAAAGCATAAAGCTGGCAGTGGAAAAGGGTATTCCGCTTATTGGTGTTTGCGGGGGATATCAGATGCTCGGGAAGAAAATCTACGATCCATATTTTATCGAGAGCGAATACAAGGAAATAGATGGATTAGGCCTGCTCGATATAGAGACTACACTTGAGAGGGTTAAGACCACATGCCAGGTAGAGGCAGAGATGAACGGTGAATGGGTTAATGGGTTAATGGGTGAATCGCATACTAAATTAAGAGGTTATGAAATCCATATGGGCAACAGCACAGGGGACATCGGATTATTCAAACTAAGGAGACTTTCCGATTCACCTCCGCCTCAGGCGGATCACCAATTCACCTCCGCCTCAGGCGGATCGCCTATACTTGATGGTTCCCAAAAAGACAATGTGTGGGGTACTTATATCCACGGGATATTCGATAACGACAATTTCAGACGAAACTTAATAAATTCACTGCGGATTAAAAAGGGCTTGATACCGCTTGAGGGAATCGTTGATTACACCCAACTCAGGGATGATTCTCTCAATAAATGGGCAGGACTTATTAGGGAATACATAGATATGAAATTTATAGAGGATATGATAAATGGCTGAGGTGGTTCAGGATATATATCCCCTGCTTTCAAAACCATATTCGCTATTAATGATTGCATTTGTTCTCGACCTTTGTATAGGCGATCCAGTATGGTTTCCCCATCCGGTGCGGATTATCGGCTGGGGGATTACAAAGCTGGAGAATATCATAAGGGCTGTGATGAAGGATATGGAAAGACTGGCTGGAATTTTATTAGTAATAATCATAGTTGGCATTACATATTTTTTTAGCAGTCTCATCGAATCAATTCTTTTAACCCCTAACTTCTCACTTGTCACTTCTTATATCCTCTTATTTGTGATGACTTTTTTCACATCTACAACAATTGCGGTAAAAGGTCTTATCTATTCAGCCAACGATGTGCTAAGGTCAACATCGCAGAATGATATTGAAGATGCGAGGGTAAAACTTGGTCAGATTGTCGGGAGGGATACGCACGCCCTCGAAGAAAAAAGTATCCTCAGGGCAACTATAGAGACACTCGCTGAGAATACATCTGACGGTATAATTGCACCAATCTTTTATTTTGTTATCGGAGGACTTCCTCTCGCCATGGCATACAAGGCAGTTAATACACTCGATTCAATGCTCGGATACAAAAACAATAAGTACAAGAATTTTGGTCGGGCAGCAGCAAGACTCGACGATATTGCTAATTATATACCATCGCGCATTAGCGGTATACTTATCGCTGTTTCGTCTGCATTGGTTTTCCGTTCACTGTTCACTGTTCACTATTCACTGAAGACTATGCTTCGTGATGGCCGAAAACATCCAAGCCCGAATGCTGGCATTCCTGAGGCTGCGATGGCTGGGGCACTTGGTGTAAGGCTCGGCGGGCCATCTAAATATGAAGGGCTATTGGTAAAAAAACCTTATATTGGAGAAGAGACAACAGAAGACTATTTAACTGCATCTGAAAAGGCAATCAATATCGTAAAGGGTTCATCTATACTGGGGGTTACTATCGCATCTATCGTTTTATTCTTGAGGGCTCCTTTATGGTAATACATGGAGGCAACATATACGGATTTGCAGAAGAAATAGGAATAGACGAAAAGAAAATAATCGACTTTAGTGCATCGATTAATCCTTTAGGTATACCCAAAATAATTAGGAATGAAATCGGTAGTTATTCAAGATATTTAGCCAACTATCCAGACCCGGATGCAAAAAAACTTAGACATAAGATAGCCGGTTATTACGGAATAAAACCCGATACGATACTCTGCGGCAATGGCAGTACAGAACTCATTTATCTTATACCGAGAGTGCTGAAACCAAAAAAGGTACTCATTCCTGTACCGACATTTTCCGAATACGAAAGGGCATGCAGAACCAGTAACGGGTTACGAGTAACGAGTTATGAGTTAAAAAAGGAGAATGATTTTGGTTTAGACCCTGATAAATTTATATCGGCAATGAAAAGATTTTCCTCTGACTCAAAACTGATTTTCCTCTGTAATCCTAATAATCCCACGGGAAGGCTTCTGATAAAAGAAGAGGTTATAAAAATAGCAGATGCGGCAAAGAGACTTAAATGTTATCTGATTGTGGATGAGGCATTTATAGATTTCTGCCCTGAAGATTCCGTTATAGGCGAGGTAAAAAATAATCCCTATCTGATAGTCCTACGTTCAATGACAAAATTCTATGCCCTTTCAGGTTTAAGGATTGGATACGGGGTATTCCCGGAACATCTAAGCCGTGTAATGAAAGGATATAAAGAGCCGTGGACTGTAAATAGTCTTGCTCAAAAGGCAGGACTTATAGCCCTCGGGGATACTGGATACAGGGATAAAACAATTAGATTAATAAAAAAGGAGAAACAATTCCTTGAGAATAATTTTAAAAAAATAGGAATAAAGTTTTATCCCTCCGAAGCGAATTTTTATTTATTAAAGGTAAATAATGCAGATGGGATTTATCGAAGGCTCAGTAAAAAAGATATTCTCGTCAGGGACTGTTCGAATTTCAAGGGACTTGATAATTCATATGTCAGGATTGCTGTTAAATCCCGTGCCGATAATTTGTTGTTAATAAGAGAGCTATCCAGATTATTAGGCAGTTCAGATAATTCAAGAGGTTTAAATGTGTAAAGGTTTATTAATAGCTGGAACCCATAGCGGTGTTGGGAAGACGACTATAACTATTGGGATTATCGAGGCCCTAAAAAATAGAGGGTTTAATGTCCAACCCTTCAAAGTAGGACCTGATTTTATCGACCCAGGACTCCACGAGATCATAGCTGACAGGCCATCAAGGAATCTTGATATATGGATGTGTGGAACGGATTATGTAGGTGAGTGTTTTTCCAAGAATACCGAGGATGTAGATATAGCTGTCGTTGAAGGGGTGATGGGGCTTTTTGATGGTGGAGTTGCGTCCACTGCAGAAGTGGCAAAGACCTTAGGACTGCCTGTAGTGCTCATAGTTGATGCCCATTCAATGGCGGAGAGTGCTGCTGCCTCAGTAAAAGGCTTTGAGACCTTTGACCAGAGAGTTAATATTGCTGGCGTTATTTTTAATAAGGTTGCTGGTGAAAGGCACATCGGGATGCTCTCGGATGCAATAAAGAAATATACCAATGTTAAGATACTTGGCTTTCTGCCTAAACAGATTGAGTTTTCGATCCCTGAGAGACATCTGGGTCTGCTTACCAAAGAAGAATCTCCAATCTCAAAAGATGCATTGACTGCACTCGCGGAGACTATAAATAAAAGTATAAACATAGAGTTATTATTAAAACTCACTACCCCTGCAGAGTTAAAACCAATAAATAATCGAGATTCTGTGCACAATTCAAAA
>JAKALU010000199.1 GCA_021824065.1 Nitrospirota bacterium | reverse complement strand
CGATTTTTTATCCATGGCGACAACAGGTGAAAATGCCGATATTGTTTACGCTCATCAACAAAAATACTCAATTGGCGAATTAATAAAAAATTTGAAACTCTTATGGGATGTGCTTGAACATGAAAATATGAAAGACCATGTAGAATTTTTATAAATCATCAGTATATCCGGGTTGATAATTTTTTCCGAACTGGACCTCCACCTTCATTCCTGGATAGAAGATTGAATATGGTTAAGATGCATTCAGAGCTGCACAGGGGGTTATTGGGAAGATCAGGTAGAGGAATTAACTAAGGCCATCTTCTGGCATAATGGAGCACTCTTAAAATTTCAACTGTAGGGACATTAACTCGATAAATCACAATAAAGGGAGTACCTGATACTATCAGCTCTCTTGTCCCTTCAACACGTCCTATTCTGCCCATATTTGGATATTCCGACAGATACTCTACTGCTTCTCTAACTCTTTCAGCCATGCGGTCTGCTGCTGCGGGATTGTCCAAGGCAATAAAATCTCCCGTGTCTCTGAGATCTTTAATCGCAGGACGTGTCCACTTAAGATGCAACCCTACTCCACTTTTTCAACTCGACAACAGCTTCTTCATGGCTAACAAAGTCCCCTTTATCAGCTGCTGCTACGCCTTCTTTTATCGCCTGTATATGCCACTCCTGGACCGTTAAAAAATCCTCGATTGCTTGTGATGCTAAAGAAGACTTGGACTGCTTTGTGGTTTTAGCTAATCGTTCCAATCTTTTTGATAAATCATCTCTTATCGTTAAGGTAGCTCCCATGGGTTTCTCCTTGCTGTGCAAATATTTTAGTCCATTATAACACAAAATCCTACGTCATAAAATCTAATAAAAATACCTCCTGAGCAAGGCGCTGGATTTATTTAGAAGATTGGGTAATGGTTAAAGATCGGCTGGCATAGCTTTAAAATTGAGGCCCGAGAATCTTTGCTATTAACTTGCTTCTTTGATGCACTCCGATTTTTGCGAATATGTCCTGCAGATGGTCTTTCACTGTCTGCTCGGTTATGAAAAGCTGTTCTGTTATCTCTCTGTTTGAAAGTCCGCACACTGTAAGCAACGCGATGTCTTTTTGTCGCGGACTCAGATTGAATGACTCCAGCTTCATGCGGCAATTATGCTCGGAAGAGGGCGGAGAAAGAAAAATCATCTTAGCCTTTTTAAAACAGCCGAGTTCTGCTGTTCTTACCCTGTACTTTATCCCGGAGGATTCAAAAAACGCCGGCTTGGGGCTAAGCCCCGGGTCAGGCAAAACGCTGGAAGGCCTTCCATTAAGAGCGCGCCTTGCTTCCGAGTTCATGTAAATCGTGCTTCCATCGTCGCTTATTACCACAACGCCGACCTCTGGGGAAAGTCTCTCCTTCGATTTAAGCATTTCGATGTTATGGAGCGATTTAGAAAGGTAAGGGTTGATTATAGTCATCATTTCTTTTTCCTTGTCGCTGAAGTCCCGGTCCTGTTTCGAGCGGTGAAGGCCCAAAGCACCGACAGGGTCCCCCTGAGAGCCTAGAAAAGAACCCAGCACGTAAAAAAACGGTATGTGCGGATGGAAATCCCTTGAGACTTCAGTATCCGCAAGCCTTGATGCGGAAATTACATCGGTAACCCGGAACGCCTTGTTTACATTGTGTTCACATATCTTTGAGTAAACGATAGGGTCTTGAGGGGCATAATAGGTAAGGTAAAGAAACAAGACATTGGCGCTATGATTATATGTAATGCTGTCCGTGTAAAAAAACTCGCGGGTTTTTTGGTCTATAGACAAAAAGACGGCACTTGTAAAAGGGATAAGCTTTTCCAGGCTTCCCATGACGGCGGTAATCATCTGCCTCTGGTCATTAATCGAATAGGCAGCGTCAATGACGTCAAGAATATCCCTCGTTATCCTTGGGATTGACTTCATACTAAAATATATAACAAACCCTCAAAAATCAATAGTAAAAATCTTATCTTCAAAATCCTACTTTCGTAGGATTGACCTCAGCAACTAAATAATAGATAGTATCTTTATAAGAAACAGGGGGTGCGAATGAAGAAATTACTTTGTTTGTCATTGGTTTTTGCGGGTTTATTATTGCCAGCGTTGGCAACTGCAGTAACCAATTTGACCGTAGCTTATCAATTTGATTTGAGTTCGGTAATGGGTTCGGTAACAGGTGGAACATGTATGGAAGGTGATGTGACATCACTGGCATCAGATGGAACTTCAATCTATCTTTATCAAAACTGTGTTCAAGGTAGTGCAAAGATATGGAAGATAGACCCCTCCACAGGCACTATAACCGCTACTTACAATTTGACCTTAAGCTATGGTAACACCAATGGAATAGAATCTATACATGATATGACATGGTATAATGGCGCCCTTTGGGCAACAGGCGGTTATGCATCAGCCCCTAATACTCTGAAGCAAGGTATTTTCCGGATAAATCTTAGCACAAGTCTTTCAGAGAGCCAGATACCAGCAGGTTCTGGTCTTGATACAGGTGGAGAAGCAGCAGTAGCTGGTTTGGCAAGTGATGGGACAAACTTTTATGTTTCGGTTGACTTGTGGGGTAGCAATTCAGATATTGGTATTGTTAAATTCAATCCGACAACAAGTACTACAGTACCTTCATCACCATTCTTATCTATGGGTTGCCGATCCTGGGATATGGATTATAGCGAGGGCTATCTGTGGATGGACGGATGCAATTATATTGATAAGGTAGATCCAACCACAGGTGATATTATAGAACAGTATGCTGGGGGAGGTGATGACGGTATTCTCTATTTAAATAATTTATTATGGATGATTGAGGATACCAAGCTCATAGCATATTATACAACTTCATCGCTGAGTCTCATCCAGACCCTCACCCCACCTTCTAATACCACAGTCTCTCGGGGCAGTGCGTTAGGGCCTTTTTCAGCGACAATTACCAACAACACCAGCTCCAGCTACTCATTTTATGTATATCTATATATAGGAACTCCTGATGGGAACTGGTTTT
>JAKALU010000066.1 GCA_021824065.1 Nitrospirota bacterium | reverse complement strand
ACACATTGCCATCGAAAATACCTCCTTTCAGGGCCTCACGGTTAAGCGGTCAATGCCCTAAAATAATTTTATCACAAAAAAGTCTGTACAACTTTTCAGGCTAAAAATTTTTTTCAACCACTTCTTGACAAACGCCTTAATCCTGATAAAATTTGAATCATGTTATACAGATTCCGTTCAACCAACCCCCTCAGCATAGGGCTTAAATTACTTGTGACTATTGCCGGCACTGAAATTGCCATCATGTTAATATTTAACTGGATTCATGCAGAAACATGGATGTCTCCGATTGCAGTTATACTGGCAGATACTTTAAGCCTGAGTATAGTTACCGCTGTTTTGATATTTTACTGGGTTATTAATCCTTCAAAGCTCTTAGAAGAGCGTAGACGTTTGGAAGAGTCGCTGCATAAAGCCGACGAGATGTTAAAAGATACAAGTCAGAGGCTTCAGGCGATCATTAAGTCATCTCCTCTGGCTATATTAACCCTCGATGCTGATGGTATTGTAACTATGTGGAATCCTGCTGCCGAGCGAATTTTTGGTTGGAAAGAAGGTGAGGTTCTTGGTCGTCCGCATCCAATCGTGCCAGAGGATAAGTCGGAGGAATTCCATCAGTTGCATAAACGTGCAATGAAAGGTGAATCCCTTATTAATATGGAATTACTCCGCAGGAAAAAAGATGGCTCACCTGTTTATATAAGCCTTTCAACATCTCCCATATACGATATCAGTGGCAATGTTATAGGTGTTATCGGTTTAATTTCCGACATCACAGAGCGCAAAAGGATAGAGGATGCGAACAGGAAATCAGAAGAAAAATTCAGGAACCTATTTGAAAATTCTAACGACGGCATTTTCGTTCTTGATTTGAAGGGCGATTTCATTGATATTAATAGAACTGCCTATGAGCGACTTGGGTATACCAAAAACGAGATGCTCTCCTTGAACATAAGAGAGTTGGATTCGCCTGAATACACTGTTAGGGTGCCTGAGTGGATGTCCTTGGTACAGAAACATGGCAGCGCCATTTTCGAGTCAGCCCACTGTAGAAAAGACGGTACAATCATGCCGGTGGAAATAAACTCCAGGCTTCTGGACTACAACGGACAGAAAGTTTATTTCAGTATTATAAGGGACATCACCGAACGCAAAAAAGCAGAAGATGCAATAAAGAAGAGCGAAGAACGCTATCGA
The DNA here is from genome assembly GCA_021824065.1 of Nitrospirota bacterium. GTDB lineage: Bacteria > Nitrospirota > Thermodesulfovibrionia > Thermodesulfovibrionales > UBA1546 > JAKALU01. The sequence goes on along the minus strand of JAKALU010000066.1, from coordinate 12,215 downwards.
AATCTTGTCGAAAGCACACCTGAAGTTATCTACAGTCTTTCTCCAGATGGAACGCTTATATCACTGAACCCTGCATTCGAACAAATTACAGGCTGGTCCGTATCCGAATGGGTTGGAAAGCAATTCATGCCATTGATACATCCAGAGGATTTACCCCGTGCAATAGAGACATTTCAAAAGATTTTACTGGGAGAAAAAATTTCTCCTTACGAATTACGTGTCCTGTCAAAATCCGGTGAATATTTAACAGGAGAACTTACAAGTGCACTGCAGATCGAAGATGGAAAAGTAATAGGGGAATTCGGGATTGTCCGTGATATCACCGAGCGAAAAAACATGGAAAAACGGATTTACGAGATCAGTCATGACTGGGAAGATACCTTTAACAGCATCACAGATATGGTCACTGTTCATGACAAGGACTGGAATATCATAAGGGCAAATAAGGCTGCTGAAAAGATACTTGGTCTGCCTCTGTTAGAGATATCCAAGGATACAAAATGTTTCAAATATTACCATGGAACAGAAAAACCTCCTGAAGGATGTCCGAGCTGCCAGTGCCTTCGGACAGGGCAGCCAGCCCTGTTTGAATTATTTGAATCCCATCTGAATATGTTCATCGAAATAATGGCTATTCCAAGATTCGACAGCAATAATAATCTGATAGGATTAATTCATGTTGTCAGGGACATCACCGAGCGCAAAAGGACAGAAGAAGAACGCAATCAACTCCTCGATACTATAAAAAAGGCAAAAGAAGAATGGGAAATAACATTTGACAGTGCTGTGGAGCTTATCATGCTTGTTGATAAGGGACTCAATATCATTAGGTGTAATAAGAGCTTTGCCGATTTTGTAGGGATACCTGTTCACAAGATAACAGGGCATAAGTGGTATGAGTTTTTCTTCTCCAGCCCAGAACAGGTTGAATACTGGAAGGATAAGATACAGGCAGATGAACCAACAGAGTGGATTGAAGTAAAGACAGAAGCAGGATATTGGCTATATATAAGCCACCGTCCTGTGTTTGATGAAAAAGGTAAGTTTCTGCATGCGATTGTTATAGCAACTGACATCACAAGCATGAAACATGCTCAGGAAAAGCTCGCTAAGTCAAAAGAAGAACTCAAAAAGAGAGTTGAAGATCTTGAGAAGTTTTACGAAATGGCTGTGGGCAGAGAGATTAAGATGAAAGAATTAAAAAAAGAAATTAAAAGATTGACCGAAGAACTTGAAAGATGTAAAAAATAATAAACTTTTTTTTGCATCTTGAACTAATAGTGGTATAATCGGCTTTAAGGAGCATGTTAAAGTCAATCATAATCTCAATATCTGGTGTGGGGAGAGCTTTAGACATTCCACATTCTGGATTTACAGACTAAAAATGAAAATACTCGTTGTTGATGACAACCCATACGACAGAAAGATATTGAGGGCGAATCTTGAACACCATAATTGTGAGGTCATAGAGGCAGCAGACGGTCAGGAAGGGCTTGAACTGGCCCAAACCTATAAACCTGACGTGATCATCTCCGATGCACTCATGCCCAGAATTGACGGGTTTCAGTTTCTAAGGAGCATTAAAAAAGATGAATCACTTAAAAAGATACCGTTTATTTTTTATTCAGCAACTTATACCGGACAAAAAGAAATTGACCTTGCCATCTCATCAGGAGCTAAGGCATATATCATTAAACCGATGGAGTTTAAGGAGTTCTGGAAGGAACTTAACACTGTGATAAATAAAATCGCAGATGAGAAAACTATAACTGTCAGCAACGTTGAGAAAGACGAAGAGTATCTCAGAAGATATAGTTATATCGTAGCCGCAAAGCTTGAGGAAAAGATCAGGGAACTTGAAGATGAAATTGAAAGACGCAAAAAGGCGGAGGAAACACTCAGAGAGAAAGTAAAAGAGCTTGAAGATTTCTACAATTTTGCTGTTAACAGAGAACTCAAAATGAAAGAGCTTAAGGAAGAGATTACAAACTTAAAGACAGAGCTTTCAGAATATAAAAAGGAGTTGAGATAGCTGGCGGAGCTAATAGATGACCATTAAATCAAATTCTTTACCCATCTCCTTTAAATTCTTTTCGCAGCTTTGCGGTCTCATTACGGCAGCATCGGGGATGGCTGCCATTGTGGGTTGGCTGACGGGATGGAGAATCCTTACCGGTATACGGGCAGATTACGTACCCATGGCGCCCAATACAGCACTCTTCTTTATCGTACTCGGCGTATCACTTTATGCACTCATAACAGAGAGAAAACCGGCTCTTAAATTATCGAGAATCGGCTCTGCCCTGATTTTAGTTCTATCCCTTATCCGATTCATAGAGCTTAGTGTAAATATTAACCTGAATGTTGATCGATGGATTTTTCAGGTTCCGGAGAAGAAACTCGGTTTTATTCCTACGGGCCGGATGGCATTGCCTACCGCCCTTAATTTCTTGTTTGTAAGCGTTGCGATTTTTCTCGCCTCATCTTTGAAAAAACACCTGTTTGTTGATGTTCTAACAAGGGTACTTGCCGGACTGACAACCTTTATCGGTTTAGTTTTCTGTTTGGGTTACACCTACGGTGCGCCGTTGCTTTATGGCGGGACAACAATACCGATGGCACTCAATACTGCGATTGCATTTTTTACTCTGGGTCTGGGACTTGTTATCAACAACCTTAGCCATGACATAGCCGAACGGAAGCAAGCTCAGAAAGCGATGAGAAAGGCGCACGATGAATTAGAGGTACGGGTTGCAGAACGGACAGCGGAACTGGCAAGGGCTAATAAGGCATTGCGGGCAGATATCATTGAGCGCAGGCGTGCTGAAGAGTCGCTAAGGGAAAGTGAGACCCGATACCGAACACTAACAGAGGCAGCACGAGATGCAATATTTGTGAACAACCGTGATGATTACATTGAATATGTAAACACATTTGCTGCGAAACAACTCGGATTAATGCCAGAAGACATTATCGGTAAGCCGCGTCAGAGTTTCTTCCCAAAAGAGATATCTGACAGACAAAGGACAGATATACAAAAGGTAGTTGAAACCGGCCAACCACTTTATATAGAAAACAAAATCTCCTCTCCAGATAGAGATGCGTGGCTTGACACCTCACTGGTTCCCCTGCTGAATGAGAAAGGTGAAGTAAGAGCAGTTATTGGGATTTCACGGGATATCACCGAGCGGAAAAAACTATATAAGGAACTGAAAGAGTCGGAACAGTCTTATAAAGAACTCGCTGAAGCATTAGACACAACGTCAAACGAAGTCAAACAAAGAGAACTCGCCCTCCTGCAAAGCAGGGATGCCTTTCTGAATATGCTCGAGGACATCAGCGAGTCGTACAAAGACCTTCAGGAACTCTTTATAAGCCTTGTAAAGGTAATGGTCAACGCCCTTGATGCGAAGAGCCCATGGACAAAGGGTCATTCTGAAAGAGTGGCTTTTTATGCAGAGCAGATAGCAAAAGAGATGGGTCTTGACGAGGACGAAATAAAGAATCTACAGCTCGCAGGGCTGCTTCATGACATAGGGAAGATCGGAACTTATGATTATCTTCTTGATAAGCCTGCAAGACTGACAGATGCCGAGTTTAAACTCGTAAAAAAGCACCCTGCCCAGGGAGCCGAAATCCTTAAAGACATAAAGCAGCTAAAAGATGTAATTCCTTTAATCATGCATCACCACGAAAGGATTGACGGCAAGGGCTATCCCGACGGACTCAAGGGTGATGACATTCCCGTTGGTGCAAAGATACTTCATACGGCTGATTCCTTTGATTCAATGACAGCAGACAGACCTTATCGTCCATCTCCAGGCACAGAGTATGCGATATCGGAATTAAATAGGTGTGCCGGCACCCAGTTTGATGCTCAGGTGGTTGAAATGTTTTTAAAGGTTCTAAACAAATCATAGATTAACCCTGCTCAATGAGAAAAGGGATACTTCAACAATTATTCTTCAGACACTCCATGCGGCAGTTCTTTGCATGGCAGATTGAGCTTACCACAAGATGTCCATTGAGATGCAAGATGTGCATAAGGGAAGGGATTGAAGGCTGGCATAGTGGCGATATGGGCATTAATGATTTCAAAAAAATTATTCCTTATCTTAAGGATGTAGAAAATGTAATCCTTCAGGGATGGGGCGAGCCATTACTCCACAATAATCTCATTGAGGCTATAAGACTGGTAAAGGGAGAAGGGGCCCAGGCCGGATTTGTAACGAGCGGGAAAGGACTGGATAAACACATTATATCTGAACTCATCAATGCAGAAGTTGATTTTATCGGTTTTTCATTAGCAGGCGCCACGTCAAGGACACACAATTCTATAAGGGTAAATTCTGATCTTCAAAGTCTCCTGAATAACATTAAAAGCTTCGATGAGATAAAGACAGATAGAAAGCTTAAAAAGCCAAGATTACACATCGTATACCTTATGCTCAAAGATAACATCTCTGAAACCCCTGCCCTGATAATGATTGCAAAACATATTGGCATTGATGACGTCGTCCTTACAAACCTGATCCATGTAACAAATGAATGGCAGGAAAAACAAAGGGTGTTCGGGTGCGATGAAGCAGATGATGAGAAGGGGCATTACAAAGAAATCCTGAACGAGGCAGAGATAAAAGCCAGGGAACTGAAAATAAAACTCAGGCTGTCTTCTTTATCACCAAACAATGTGCCTGTATGTGAAGAAAATCCCCTGAGAAATATTTACATATCAGTGGATGGAGAAATATCACCCTGTGTCTATTTATACCCGCCGGTGCCCTCGCCGTTTAAGAGAATATTCTGTGGTGATGAATACCGGATCGGGAAAGCGAGTTTTGGCAATATCTTCTGTGAGCCTTTCCGCTCCATATGGAATAATAAGAGATATGCTGAATTTAGAGATTGCTTTATGCTCAGGGAAAAGAGGGATTTGGATAAACTAAGGAGACTCGAAACTGTGGTTTTACCAGAACCCCCTGAGCAGTGTAAGACATGTCATAAGATGCTCGGGGTATAGCGTCATCACCTGTAGTGGAGTTCGCATTTTATTGGCACATCTCCGGCCAGTATCTTCGCTTCATCTTCGATTCGTTTATGTTCCTTTGGATTATGTATGACTCCGCGGAGGACAAGACTTTTGCCGTCGTGATAGACATCCAATGTTGGAATAAAAAAAGATGGGTTTGTAAGAATTCCTGCCTTTACCTTTGCTGCAACCGCCAGTATCTGGAGATTTTTTCTTGCTTCCTCTGTATTGAACTTTTCTTTATCTAACAGCATATCTTTCACAATAGTTATTATCTCTTCAAGTGTCTTACCCCCTGTATCGAACACCATATCGTATTCTGCATAGTCGTCCCAGTGTTTGCCGTAAAGTAAATGTATCAGACATGCCCTCTCCCTGTCTGTTTTTTCAGCCAGCCAATGTGCGGTATCTCTGTCAACTGTCTCTCTTTTCATGAGCCTCTCGACCCTCATCTCAATTGGTGCAACTACACGTATCCTGAGTGCATATGGAACATCTTTCAGTAAAAAATTCCCGCCCCTACCCATAATTACTACCCTGTCTTTGAGCGCATAATTCAGGATATGACTCTGGAGCAGTGCTCCAAAACCTCTGAATGACCAGTCATACTTTTCCCAGACAGTAGGGCAATGTTCATCAAGGTCCTTTCCCCATTCTTCCCATTTTTTACCTTCTATGACTCTAATGTCTGCGAGAATCTTTTCCTTGTTTATATACTCATAGTTTAAGAGTTTGGCAACAGCCTGACCTATCTCTCTTCCACCGCTTCCATACTCTCTTGATACCGTTAAAATAGCCATAAGTCCTCCACAGTGATAATACTATTATCTGTCATGCTGATTTATTTCAGCATCTCATAGACCCTGAAACAAGTTCAGGGTGACAAAGATGCGGCATTTTTCATTCCCCTTTATGAGTCGAAAAGTCGGCATGTTAGTTTCATCCTTCTTCATGAACGTGCTCTGCCTTCTCAGCCCTGGAGATCTTCCATCTCATCCAGAGTTTTCCAACAACAATCACACCAATCGCAAAAATAATCTCTACAGAATATATAACCAACTTGTTAGGCTTTAGGATATTCATAGTAAACGGGTCTGTAATTATCATTTCCCCGCCTACTTTTCCGAGTATTGCAGCGCCAATATATATAATAACGGGATATTTGTCCATAAGCATTGAGAGCAGATTGCTTGTAAAGACAACAAATGGGATGCTTAGGCTGAGTCCGAAGAGAAGAAGGAATAAGTTCCCGTGGGAAGCGCCGCCAACGGCAAGCATGTTATCGGTTGCCATCGTGATATCTGCGATTACTATAATCTTGACAGCTTGAAATAGTGTTGCAGCCTCTTTCTCTATGCCTTCCTCAGGCACTCCTTCCATAAAAAGCTTTATTGCTATCCATGTGATTAAGACGCCTCCGATAAGTTTTATGAAACTTATCTGGAGCAGTTGAGCTACGAAGAATGTCAGAATTACCCTCAGCAAAACTGCAGCGCCGGCTCCAAAGATAATCCCTTTTTTTCTTTGTTTCTTTGGCAATGACCTAACTGCCATTGCAATAACAACAGCATTGTCCCCTGCCAAAATCAGATCAATTATTACGATGCTGAAAAGTGCGGATAAAAAATTCAGGTCAAAAGTTATTTTGCCGAGAAAGCCTAAATCCAAAAATCCTCCGAATAAAATTTAAACAATACTTTATATAATGCACGATGCCAGATGCCGATGCAAAATGATCCGGTAATATGGCAGATGGCGGATAGCCGTTAGGCCATCCGCCATCTGCTGTTAACATGTTGCTACTTTATATCAGGCACACCGAAAAGGATACCGCCAAAAAGCAGATATGCCAGAATCAATGTCCAGAACACATTGAAAGCCTGTGCAATAATAAAGGCCGCGGCAGGCCTGCCTCCTTCCATGCTCACAAGGTCTTTGAAGCGTGTCTCAAGACCGATTGATGTAAATGCAAGAGCGAACCAGACAGTCCTCATTCCGCCCAACAGCCCTTTAGTGTCACCAACAATTTTAGGATCGAGCAGGAACGAAAAGACTACAGAGGCGATAAGGAAGCCGAGAACGAATTTTGGGAAACGTTCCCATATTATACCTGCACTGGCCTTCTGTCCGGTCTCTGCGCCTTTCTTAACTGTCCACCATACTGAGAGAAGGAATGCAGCCACGCCTATTAAAACATTCTGAGAGAACTTGACGATAACCCCTGTTTTCATTGCAGGCTCGCTTATCAGAGCGCCTGCGGCAACAACAGAGCCACTCGTATCGAGTGTTCCGCCAAGCCATGCGCCTCCGACGAGTTCAGGTATTCCGAGGGTCTTCACAATCCAGGGCATTATGACCATCATGGGCACTGCTACGATAAGAACAAGGGACGTAACATAAGAGAGTTTCTTTTTATCGCCCTCTACAGCTCCGCAGGCAGCAATGGCTGCTGAGACACCGCAGATCGAGACTGCTGTTGAAAGCATTGCCGCAAATTCATCATCCACCTTCAGTTTCTTTGAAAGCCAGTAGCAAGCATACCAGACAACCGTCACCACACAGACCGCCTGGACTATACCGAGGGCTCCGCCCTGCAGAATTTCTTTAAAGAGGATGCCTGCTCCGAGTATAACCAATCCTGTTTTTATGTAGTACTCTGTCCTCACAGCCTCCGTAAGCCATTTCGGCACCCCGATTACATTGCTGATAAAGAGTCCGATAATCAGGGCAAAGATAACATATTCCAGACCGTAATAGTTTACAGTGGAATTGCCTGCAATGAACTGGGAAATATTTGCCAATATGTAGACTACGGGAAAACCGATAATATACTTTCCAACATTACCCCCCATAAGAATGATGCCGATGGAAGAGATTATCAGGAAGCCGATTCCAACAATGGCTATCTTCCCAATGTTTTCTCCGGAGAAAACCTTTCCGGCAAGCGCTCCTGCAGAGCCGCTTATCTTTTTCCCTAAGTCTTCGCCTTTTTTCTTAATCCCGGCATCCTTGGCGCCTTTAGCACCTTCTCCAAGTTTCTTTGCAGCGCTTCCGATTGCAGCACGATCACCCGAATCCAATGCTGCTTTAAGTGCAGTTGCTGATTCAGCTACAGCGGTTTCGCCTTTAGCCTGTGCGTCTGCCACTATTTTTTCTACCTTGGATTTTGATTTTTCTACTGTTGCAGCGAATTCACCACCTGTTTCCCATTTGAAAGACGGCATACTGGGCCTTAAACCAGCGAGGATAAGAATAATGATAAGAAACCCTAACCACACTGCGAGCCAGTCTTCGCCTTTTATCAAGTTTGACCACCCAGAGCGTTTTTCTATTGCACACTTTTCACCGCTACTTTGTTCTGCCATACACTTACCTCCCTTATTATGGGATTTAATAAACATTAATAATACGGTACTGAGGTAGACCTCGTGTTTCTTCCCCCTTGTGATAAAAATTATATAACTATATAAATCACCTCCTCATTTTTAGGTTTATTAGTTATACACTTTTGATAATACTCCTTGCAACATCAAGTTGCAATATCTTTAACTTTTTATAAATATATTCACCAGGTTACTTTATAATGGAAACTTCACATGTGACGCTGCTCAGCCATCTCATCGGACTTTTTTCAATAGGCGGGTATCAGAGGGAAATAAGGCAAGACAGCTTAAATCTAAATCTTCATAATACGAAATATCTCCTCATATTGTCTCATCGTATCATGCCATCTTTTTAGTGTTTCATAATTGTTAAGCCATGTAATAAAATCTTCATTGATCTCTGTTATTTTCCCATTATGAAATTCTTTCACAAAGACCTCGGTCTTAAGGTTATACCTTTTTTCCATATCAGCAAGAGATCGCTCTACTTTCTTAATAATGTTTTTGCATACACTTAATTCCCTTGATAGAGAAATCTCAAATTCATCGGTATGCATAACCTATCCTCCTGACAGCGCGTATTTTTATTTTTTTTGTTATTCCTTATTGCCGGCGCTTTCGATTAAAACATAGACCCATTTTCTCTAATCTTTTAATCCTTTTAAAAAAATGTGGGAAGGCTATGGCCTTCCCACATAAACACGGGGGGATTTATAGTAATTAATGACCGCCAGGGAAAAAAGTATAGCTTACCCAGACGAGAATCCCGAGCAAGACAGCTCCGAGGATGATACTCCAGCTTATGAGCTTCTTTTCCACAGGAAGTAGCGGTTCGTATTCCATCTTTTTTAATTCTTCTGCTAATTTTGGTCCTTCTGGCATAAATACCTCCTTTCCTTTAACCTGTTACTATCGGCGGTTTCACACCGTGGAAGAATATCCACGAGATAATCAGTCCTATCCAGATTATAAAGCCGAATAGAGCGAGGATATAGACAGCTGCCAATTTGCCAATTCCCTCTTCCCACAGCTTCTTGAAGTTGGAAACAACTCCAATCGTAAAGAAGGTCAGGACAAAGAACATCACCCTGAACGAATTACTTCCGTCTGTTGCTATCTTGGCATTCGTCAGAGTTGCCTTTGGTTCTTTAACCTGGTCGCCTAAGCCTTTCATCTTATCTTTTGCAGCTTTGATTTTTTCGTTTAAAGCTGCCAAGGCTGAGGGGTCAGTTGTTATTTGAACCTGTTTCTCTGCTTTAGAGACTTCCTCTTTTAAGGTGCCGATCTCCTTTTCAACAGGTTGTACGGCTCTGGTGGCAGGCAAACAGATTATCAGCAGCAGGGCGAATGTTACGACATACCCTAACACAAATTTCGGAAATCTGTTCCATATCTCTACTGCCCTGACCTTTTCTCCTGGCTTACACTCTACTTTGGCGCACCATATAAAGGCAAGAATGAATGCCCACACGCCGATAAAGATATCGATGAACAGCTTTACAGTTGTGGCGGTCATGGTCACCCAGCCTTCTTTGTAGTTTACGCCTTCCATTGTCAGGGCCTTTGCCCTTATAAGGGCATCAGTAACTGCACCGCTTGCAACCGCTGCGCCATCGGTCTTCACCGCGAGCCCCATCCATGCACCAGCCACTAATGGCTCTTTCCATAAAAAGTTTTGTGCTAAGAACGGCAGTAGTATAAGCTCAATAACAGCAAATATAACTACCAGTGAAGATACCATAATAGGTACTATTGGCCTTGCCCTAATGGCTCCACCTGTTGCTATGGCTGCCGACACACCACATATTGATATTCCTGATGCGAGGGGCGCTGCCCATTCTTTGCTGAACTTGAAGTATTTCCTTGCGATGAAATAAACAAGGGCCCAGTATATAAGATACGCCTCGATGATGGCGCAAAGTCCCCTGAACATCACCGCAGTTGCAAGTCCGAAGGACTCGGCTGCCTTAACTCCGAGCAGTGCACCCATAAGGACTATGGCAGTCTTGATATAGAGTTCAGGTCTTATTACATCTTTAAGGTACGCTGAGAGCCTGGGGAAAAAGTTCCCCACAACAAGACCTGCTACAAGCGCAACAATAAATCCTGACTCTCCTGTCAGTTTCAATGACCATGGGATGCCGGCTTTCTTTGCGTCTGTTGCAGCTATGTAGGCGTAGTGACCAATAAGCCAGCACACATAACTTATCCAGAAGACAATTGTAAACCCTATAATAAACTTGCCGATATTCACACGCAATGCCGCTGCACCAACTAACATCACGACAAGCATGAAGAGATAGGTTAAGAGTAAAGAGCTGAAACCGGACATCCCGGGTTTCTCGTACTTGTCACCCACCTTAAGCCCTGTGGTATCCTTAACTGTTATAGTCTCTTCTTTTCCATCAGCCTTCTTCAGGGTTACCTTCTGACTATCGATTTTCGTTATCTCACCTTTTAAGGGCTGAAGTTTCTTTGATACAGGAGCTGTTGCCTTTGAAACGTCAGTCCATGCCTTTGTTGATATTCCCCATCCGAGGGTATCTGTTCCTGAAAATGCAAAAAGCGAGAGGACAAATATGAAGAGGCCAAGCCACAAAGACAGCCAGTCTTCACTTATACCATTTTTCTTTTCTACCATATTCCATCCCCTTTCTATTTCTCAATAGGTAAATCTTCTGCATTACCCCAGATTATCCATGAATCATCATAATTAGCCGGGTCTTTGAACCCCATCAGTTTGAATACCAGATATGTGAGTGTTGAGCGTGTTCCTGTCTGGCACATGGGTATCGCCCTTTTGTTCTTGTCAAGTTTCCCATAGAGTTTCTCTAATTCATCCATGGACTTTATCTTGCCTGTTACCTTATCGTACATCTCGGTATGGGTAACATTTAACAGACAATTAGGGATATGTCCACCCCTTTTTGCCCTTACATCGGTGCCTGCATATTCTCCGGATGTCCTTGAGTCTATAAGCTGTGAATTCTTAGCCTCGCCTTTCGCTATCTTCAGCACATCTTCTGTAGTGGCTATTCTCTTTTTCATAGTCACAGGGTTAGCCTTAAATTTTGCATGTGGAAGCTTTGTCTCGGTTGTATCCAGTTTCTTGCCTGCAGCCTCCCATTCTTCAATACCTCCGTTTAAGAAACGGACATCCTTAACTCCCAGCCATTCCATTACCCAGAAACCGACTGTTGCGTGTGTAATCCTCTTTTTATCACCGTAAATTACAAGGATTTTGTTGTTGCTTATTCCGGCATTGTTCAGAATTCCCTCATATTTTTTCACATCATATTTTTTTGGATTTTTAGAATCTGTAAAGACCGTTGATGTTTCTTTGGTTCTCAGAACCTTTGAACAATCACCTCCAAGAGTTATAGAACCGGGGATGTGCCCGTCATCATAACCCTTCAGGGTCTCCCCAGTTTTTTTGTCAGTGATTGTTGCTTTATCACGGCAATCAAGCACAGTCCATTTCCCCGAGTTCTTCTCTATATCAGCTGGTGTTACTAATAACTTGGGATTTGCATAATCTGCGCTGTATGCCGATGGAATCACAAACAGCAAAGCGACAAACAATACAACAAATAACTTAAAACCTTTCATTCTGTTCATTTTTTACCTCCTCCTCTGTCAAGTTTGAACTCTTATCTTTCGTAACCTTCTAAACCCCGAATACACAATATCCTTATTGAATCACCCCCTCTGTTTAGGCATTATATCCCTTTTAACAAGAATGAACAGCAATTGTAATGCCATTAAAAGAAGTTATTGATTTATAAGGTATTCTTGGAGGGACA
>JAKALU010000198.1 GCA_021824065.1 Nitrospirota bacterium | reverse complement strand
CCCTTGAATGCCAATACCTTGGTTATCGCTGCGGTTAGTGTCGTCTTGCCGTGATCTACGTGCCCTATCGTCCCAACATTGCAATGAGGTTTCGTCCTCTCAAACTTAGCCTTTGCCATAATTGCCTCCTTTATTCCCCTTTTACCTTTGCTATGATTGCATCTGATATACCCTTGGGGACATCTTCATAGTGTGAAAACTGCATCGTATACGTTGCTCTTCCCTGTGTCTTTGACCGCAAGTCAGTTGCGTAACCGAACATCTCTGCAAGTGGCACCTGCGCCCTTATTACCTGAGCATTCCCTCTCTTCTCCATTGTCTGTATCTTGCCCCTTCTCGAGTTAAGGTCACCAATAACGTCACCCATATAGCCCTCTGGCGTAACAACCTCGACACTCATCACAGGCTCTAACAAAACAGGCTTTGCCTTTTTAGCAGCCTCCTTGAAACCAATAGAGCCTGCAATCTTGAATGCCATTTCAGATGAGTCCACATCATGATATGAGCCGTCATAAAGCGTCGCCTTTACATCAACAACAGGATATCCCGCTAAAACCCCTGAGTCCATTGCCTCTTTTATTCCCTTTTCAACAGCAGGTATGTATTCTCGCGGTATTGTCCCGCCAACAATCTTATTAACAAACTCGAAACCCTTACCAGCTACAGGCTCAAGCTCCAAGTATACATGTCCATATTGACCGCGGCCGCCGCTTTGTTTTATGAATTTGCCTTCTGCCTTTGATGTCACCCTAATTGTTTCTTTATAAGCAACCTGCGGCCTACCAACATTTGCCTCAACCTTAAATTCTCTTAAAAGCCTATCCACAATAATCTCGAGGTGAAGCTCACCCATCCCTGATATTATGGTCTGACCTGTCTCCTCATTAAATGAAACCTTAAATGAAGGGTCTTCCTGAGAAAGTTTTCCAAGCGCTTCATAAAGTTTTTCCTGGTCAGCCTTTGTCTTTGGCTCAATTGCTACTGATATTACAGGTTCGGGGAATTCCATTGATTCGAGTATGATAGGTGATTTCTCATCGCATAAAGTATCCCCTGTCAGTGTGCTCTTCAGTCCCACTGCTGCTGCAATATCACCGGCCGAAACCTCTTTTATCTCTTCACGCTTATTGGCATGCATCTTAAGCAGTCTTCCAATCCTCTCCTTAGCGTCCTTTGTAGAGTTGTAAACGTATGAACCTGCAGAAAGCACACCCGAATATACCCTCATAAATGTTAGCTGCCCGACATACGGATCTGTCATAACCTTAAATGCGATAGCAGAGAAAGGCTCACTGACATCAGGTTTTCTGATCACCTCAGCGCCGTTCCCTGGTTTTGTTCCTGATACAGGAGGAATATCAAGTGGAGAAGGCAGATAATCTACAATCGAATCGAGCAGAAGCTGGACACCTTTGTTTTTAAATGCAGTGCCGCATAATACAGGTGTAAGCTTCAACTGAACAGTGCCTTTCCTTAAAGCTGCCTTTATTTCCTCTTCGCCTATTTCCTGGCCGCCAAGAAATTTTTCCATAATATTCTCATCAACGTCAGACAATGCCTCTAACATCTTTTCCCTGTATTGCCGGGCTGCCGGCATCAGGTCATCGGGTATATCGCCTTCGACATATTTTGCACCGAGTGTTTCATCATCAAAGTATATTGCCTTCATTCTTACAATATCCACCGGCCCCCTGAAATTCTCTTCAGCGCCTATCGGGATCTGTACCGGCACCGGATTTGCTCCGAGACGGTCTACCATGCTTTGTACACTCATAAAAAAATCTGCTCCTGCCCTGTCCATCTTATTCATAAATGCTATTCTTGGCACCCCGTATTTATCAGCCTGCCGCCATACAGTCTCTGATTGGGGCTCAACCCCAGCTACCGAATCAAAAACAGCTACAGCGCCATCAAGAACCCTCAAAGACCTTTCAACCTCTATGGTAAAATCGACATGCCCTGGTGTGTCTATGATATTAATCCTGTGGTCTTTCCAGAAACATGTAGTAGCAGCAGAGGTAATAGTTATGCCTCTTTCCTGCTCCTGAACCATCCAGTCCATGACAGCAGTGCCTTCATGGACTTCACCTATTTTATAGGTAACGCCTGTATAGTAGAGGATACGTTCTGTAGTCGTAGTCTTCCCTGCATCTATATGTGCCATAATTCCAATATTGCGTGTCTTTTCTAACGGGAACCTTGACAAAATTTTTCTCCTCTACTCTTTTTACCATCTATAATGGGCAAATGCCTTGTTAGCCTCTGCCATCTTATGGGTATCCTCTTTTTTCTTTATAGAAGCCCCTGTGTTATTAAATGCATCCAATATCTCACCAGCAAGTCTTTCCCTCATGGTCTTCTCTGCTCTACCACGAGAATAATTTATAATCCATCTGAAGGCTAACCCCATGCGCCGCTGCGGCCTTATCTCAACTGGCACCTGATAGGTGGCGCCACCAACCCTGCGCGGTTTAACCTCCACTACAGGTTTGACATTCTCAAGTGCTGTTTTAAAAACCTTAAGTGGATCATTGCCGGTCTTTGTCTTTATAATATCGAAGGCGCCGTAGCATATCCTCTCTGCAATTGATTTTTCCCCGCTTTTCATTATTACACTGATAAACTTGCTCACGATTTTACTGTTATATTTTGGATCGGGTAATATCTCTCGTTTTTCTGCAACTCTTCTTCTCGGCATTTATTTGCTCCGTTACTTCGGCCTCTTGGCCCCGTATTTGGATCTCCCCCTTCTTCTGTCTGCAACTCCCATAGAATCCAGTGTCCCTCTGATAATATGATATCCAACCCCCGGGAGGTCCTTCACTCTCCCCCCCCTTATCATTACTATTGAATGTTCCTGAAGATTATGCCCGACTCCCGGTATATACGCTGTAACCTCCATTCCATTTGTCAATCTAACCCTTGCAACCTTCCTTAACGCAGAGTTCGGCTTCTTGGGTGTTGTAGTATATACCCTGATACACACCCCTCTTTTCTGCGGGCACATTTTCAATGCAGGGCTTTTGGTCTT
>JAKALU010000197.1 GCA_021824065.1 Nitrospirota bacterium | reverse complement strand
GCTGATTTATATGGCAAGAGCAGCTTTAAAAAAAGAGAAATGGACTCTCTCTTTTGATTCTTCATTAAAGGAGGCAGTTATAAGAGAGGCCAGAAAAAAGGGCATATATCCCGTCAGTTTTCTTGAGGAGGTGGTGAGAGAAAAATTGAATCCCTATGGTTACACTGATGTAAAAGACAGTGTAACCCATGTAAGAGCACTCAGGAAAAAATCGAAAGAGGTCTCTGCAAAGGCATTCCTTGATGAAATCAAGAGATGGAAAAAATCAAACTCTTAGTTGATACTGACATATTTATTGATTATTTTAATGATGGTTTTTTTGAAGAAATCCTTGAAAGTAAGGGATTTGAGATATACTATTCGGTCGTCACAAGAAAAGAGCTTCTCGCAAAACAAGGGCTAAAGGGTTCAGAAAAACAGGCAATTATTTATGCGCTAAAAAATTATAAATCAATTAATATCACACCTAAAATAGCTCAGCAATATTCCGCTTTACTTAATGAATACCCAGAAGTGGCAAAAGAAGACGCTTTGATTGCAGCAACTGCGCTCGACAAGAAACTGCCACTGCTCATAAGAAACTGGAAGCATTATAGAGAGATTAGAGGATTAGTCCTCTTTGGATCTCAAATGCGCGCTTCATAATTTAATTTTTTTCATTTCGGTACCCAGATTTTCCCTTTGTCAATAATATGTTCTATCTGCCATCCTCTTCTGTGAAGCTCCCTTGCTATCCATCTCCTGTGACATTTCCAAGGGAATCTTTCAGCGCATATTATTACTGCATTACCTGTCTTAGCAACATTTTCCAGTTTATCAATCCCATATTTGAAATCCTCAGTTTCTGTATATGCCTCATAACCACCTTTTCTGAAACCTCCAATCTCTTTGCCAAGATAGACATAAACTATGTTTTCTCTTTGAAGAAGTTTCTCAAGATATTCTCTTGTGAAAGTTGGGATTTTGCTTTTCGGGAAACTCCTGACATCTATGAGAGTCCTAATATCATAATTAAGGAGTATCTCAATAAAGTCCTCCTCGCTTCTTCTGCTCGTGCCGAGTGTGTAAATCTTTTTCATTTGTTTAAGTGTAACACTTAGGGCAGCGATTTAATACTACGCCTATTGACCACATTATCATTATGAATATAAAATGATGCCATGTATTCAACTAAATTCTCAATGCAGGAGCATAATGCCAGGAAGCTCACCAAGCAACTCTGAATGGCTGACAAGAAAGAAGCTTATTGACCCACGGCTTGAAGCAGCCGGATGGAAAGTTGTGCCTTTTGATGCCGGTAAAAACCTCTCAGCTTTTAATAACTGTGCAATTGAAGAATATCCGACGGAAAACGGCCCTGCTGATTATGCCCTCTGCTGTGATGGAAAGATTCTCGCTATTGTTGAAGGAAAAAAGCTTACGCTTGGGCCCCAGAATGTCCTTACACAGGCTGAACGTTACTCACGCGGCGTAACGAGCAGCCCATTTAATTTTAATGGGCTCAGAGTTCCATTTTTATATTCGACCAACGGCGAGATTATCTGGCATCATGACATACGCAATGAGCAAAGCCGTTCACGGCGCATAACAAATTTTCATACACCAGAGGCGTTAACCGAAAAGCTTACTCAGAATTTTGAAACAGCCTGTGAACGTCTTTTTCAAATACCAAACGACCATCCGAGGCTTCGCCCCTACCAGATAGAGGCAAACACAGGGACAGAACGGGCGATTGCTAATAGAAAACGCCATATGCTTGTTGCAATGGCAACCGGAACAGGCAAGACCTTTACTCTGGTTAATCAGGTATACAGATTGATGAAGTCAGGCGTTGCAAAGCGGATTCTTTTTATGGTTGACCGCAGGGCATTGGCAGCACAGGCTGTCCGTGCGTTTGCCTCATTTGAGCCTGAGCCGGGATTAAAGTTTGACAAGATTTATGAAGTATACAGCCAACGTTTTCAAAGAGAAGACTTTGATGAAAATGAGACATTTGATCCCAAAGTCCTGCCAGCAGCATACTTAAAAGACCCGCAGCCGAGTCATGCCTTTGTATATGTCTGCACAATACAAAGGATGATGATTAATCTTTTTGGGCGGAATGCAATATTCAATATTGGAGATGAGGAAATAGAAGAGGACGCCGACAAGTTTCCTGATATTCCAATTCATGCCTTTGATCTTATTATTGCGGATGAATGCCACAGAGGATATACCGCCTCAGAACTTGCAATCTGGAGGGATACACTTGACCATTTTGACGCTATCAAGGTTGGGTTAACTGCAACCCCAGCAGCACATACGACAACATATTTCAGAGATGTGGTTTATCGCTATGAGTATGAGCGCGCAGTGCGGGAAGGATATCTTGTGGATTATGACTTGGTAACTATTAAATCAAATGTCAGATTGCGAGGAGTTTTCCTTAATGAAGGAGAACAGGTCGGTATTGTTAACCCGGAAACAGGTTCCGAGCAGCTTGACCTTCTGGAGGCAGAGCGCCAGTTTGACTCTACGGATATTGAAGACAAAGTCACATCTCCTGATTCAAACAAAAAGATTCTTGAAGAGATAAAAAAATTTGCCCTTGAGCATGAAGAACGCTGCGGCCGTTTCCCAAAGACGTTGATATTTGCTGTTAATGACATGCCGCATACTTCTCATGCAGACCAGCTTGTTGATATTGCCCGTGATGTTTTCGGACAGGGCGATTCATTTGTTCAGAAAATTACAGGCCGGGTTGATAGACCCCTTCAGCGGATACGAGAATTCCGAAACCGTAAACTTCCCGGTGTTGTTGTTACGGTTGACCTCCTGTCTACAGGAGTTGATATTCCTGACCTCGAATTTATTGTATTTCTCAGGCCGGTTAAATCAAGAATTCTCTTTGAACAAATGCTCGGTCGAGGCACACGCAAAGGCGAACATTATACCGACAAGGAGGCTGTCCCAAAATGATTTTCAATTCGAGCATGTTATTTATTGCCTTTGAGTTTTTCTCCATAAAAAGTTCCCGTTTTCTCTTTCTCGGTCTTTTTTTAAT
>JAKALU010000065.1 GCA_021824065.1 Nitrospirota bacterium | reverse complement strand
CCGATCTTCTTTTCTTCAGCGCAATTGATACCAGAGACACAGGGCTAAGGAGTATTACGGAGGACAGAAATATTGACAGAGAAAAGATATATGCACCTGGTATTGACAGGAGCTTCCTTATAAAATCTGATATAAACAGACCTGTTATACCTCCGGGATTACTCTCAAACCTGAGGTCAAATGTTGTTGACATAAGTGCCAAAAGGATTGAAGATGACAGAATAAAAAGTAATGCGCCAATTATATGTATCCTGTGTCCTTCTTTTCCTAAAAGCCTTTTAAATCCATATATAATTATGAGGATTGGTATTGCGAAAGATGATACCCCGATCATCGTCAGCATGATATCCGAGATATATGCTCCGATTATGCCGCCATAGTTTTTTACAGGAGAGGTCGTAAATGTAAAAAGAGAAGGGTCCCACTTCGCATGTGTCATCAGACTGAGGCCAAGGTAAATACTTCCTAAAACCGAGACAACGCCTAAAACTTCTTCTTTTATCCTCTTTATCCTCTCAGCCATATCCCTCCAATGATTATAACTGCGAGCATGAATCTATAATACACAAAAATATTCATTGAATGCTTCTTGAAAAAATACAGCAGGAATTTTATCGCAATAAAACCTGTGACAGCAGATGCAATCATCCCTGTCATAAACAAATTGAGGTCATAGCTGCCTGAATTGAAGAACAACTTTTTACCTTCAAGTATTGCCGCACCTAAAATAACAGGTGTGGAAAGGATGAATGAAAAACGTGCGGATGCATCCCTTTCGAGCCCCCTGAAAAGTCCTGCTGATATTGTAATCCCTGAGCGGGAAACACCCGGGATAAGCGCAATTGCCTGGGCAATTCCTATTATTAGCGCATCAGAAAGAGTTATATCCTTAATCACCCTTCCCTTTTTCGCCCTCTCTGAAATCAGCATCACTACCCCTACTATTATAAGAGTGATAACAATGATCAAAGGACTCCTCAGAGTGCTTTCCACAATGTCATTTAATAGAACTCCTGCAATTCCTGCAGGCAGTGTTGCAATAATAAGAAGCATAAGGAGCTTCCTGTCATTCAGAAATATTTCGATCCAGTCTCTCCAGAAACAGGCTATCAGGGCTAACAATGTCCCTGCATGGAGTGCGACATCAAATGTGAGTGTATTCAGGTCACCCTTCCAGCCAAAGAACCACGGGAATAATATCAGATGGGCTGTACTGCTTACAGGCAAAAACTCTGTGATTCCCTGAACTATTCCAAGAATTATTGCCTCTAACATTGTGTATGATTATAACAGATTTTATATTAAACCAATGCAATGCTGGATAGAAAAATATCAAATTGAGGGGGGTAAACACCTCTGCATATTTAAAAACAACTCTTTTTTCTGTTAGAATCATCTGTGTTTGTTCAGCAATTAATTAACGGCCTTACAGTAGGCGGTGTTTATGCACTCATAGCACTCGGCTACACAATGGTTTACGGGATACTCGAGCTTATCAACTTTGCCCACGGCGAGATATACATGCTCGGTGCGTATCTCGGTATTATATTTTTGGGGTTCTTTACAGCTATCGGACTTACGTCGTACAGCCTGCCGTTGGCTCTGATACTTACATTTGTCCTCTCCATAATCTTTTGTTCATCGTATGGTTTCACAATAGAAAAAATAGCTTATAAGCCTCTGAGAAATGCGCCGCGGCTCAGTCCGCTGATCAGCGCTATAGGCGTCTCGATCTTCCTCCAGAACTATGTGATGCTCACACAGGGCGCAACTGATAAGGTATTTCCTCATCTCTTTGAAGAAGCAGGTTTTGAAGCAAGCAGTATAAGAGTCACATATATCCAGCTGTTTATAATCGCGATCTCGGCATTTCTAATGCTATTTCTTCATCTATTTATCACAAAAACGAGAATGGGAAAGGCTATGAGGGCGGTAGCACAGGATAAGGTAATGGCATCGTTGGTCGGCATAAACATTGACACTGTCATATCTGTTACCTTTGCAATCGGCTCGGGTCTCGCTGCTGTTGCAGGCCTTATGGTTGCAATATACTATGGACTTGTGAATTATTCCATAGGCTACATTGCCGGCATTAAGGCATTCACAGCAGCGGTTCTTGGAGGCATAGGCAGCATCCCTGGCGCCATGTTCGGAGGAATTTTTCTCGGACTTGTTGAGAGCCTGAGTGCAGCCTACATTTCGAGTGAATATAAGGATGCATATGCATTTATTATTTTGATTATCATCCTGCTCATTAAACCTTCCGGTCTTTTTGGAAAGTCACATGACGAAAAGGTATAGAATAGAATGACAGGGCACAGAACACAGAATACAGATAAAAAAAGTCCGGGTTCCGGGTTCCGGGCTCTGAGTTCTATCTCAAGACCTGTAATAATCGCTTTATGGCTTGCTTTGCTTTTTCTCCCGTTTAAAGGTATAAAGGCTGCTTCGATTCTGTTTGCAGTTCTCTCAACTTTTATCTTTCTTTTAAGGTTTCTTCTGGATTATATAAAACCTTTAAAAGAAAAATTGCATGATGCAAGAGCACATTTAACAAAAAGATTGCGAATCACTTCCTTTCAGACCGAAGGAGCATCACTTATCATCCGTTATCTGCTGCTCCTTTTTATTATTTCTGTCCCATTTTTTGCAAGAGATTATTTTATTGACATAGCAATTCTTGCCGGCATTTATATAATACTTGCTCAGGGACTTAATGTTGTAGTTGGTTTTGCAGGATTGTTGAATCTGGGATTTGTTGCCTTTTACGCTATAGGCGCTTATGCCTATGCATTACTAAATACAAAATTGGGATTAGGGTTCTGGACATCTCTGCCGCTCTCGGTAGGGCTTGTTACTCTTTCCGGGTTCATACTTGCAGTGCCTGCATTGAGGCTCAGGGGAGATTATCTTGCAATAGTGACACTCGGGTTTGGCGAGATAGTTCGACTTGTGCTCAACAATTGGGATTCTGTAACCAAAGGGCCGAATGGTATAGGGGGAATAGAGCCGCCTTATCTGTTCGGTATATCGCTCAATGGATTAAGCCATTACTATTATTTTATTCTGGTCTTTGTGGCGCTCTCTGTGTTTATAGTCAGAAGGGTTTATGTGTCGAGAATCGGAAGGGCGTGGGTTGCTATAAGAGAAGATGAGATTGCATCGTCTTCGATAGGCATAAATACAACTGCATACAAACTATATGCGTTTGCCTTCGGTGCATTCTGGGCTGGAGTTGCCGGAGTTTTATTTGCGGCTAAGATGCGGTTTGTATCTCCTGAAAGCTTTACATTTATGGAATCCGTGCTGATACTCTGCATGGTAATACTCGGCGGACTCGGCAGCATCCCGGGGGTTATACTCGGGGCGATCATACTGGTAATGCTGCCCGAGATGTTAAGAGAGATACAACTATACAGGATGCTCGCACTGGGCAGCGGCTTGGTCTTGCTTATGATATTCAGACCGCAGGGTCTTTTCCGCTCCAGTCCGTTGACGAGAGCGGTTCTCCGGGGAGGGAAAGGTGTATCTTTTAGAAGTTAGAGACCTGACAAAACATTTCGGTGGTATAAGGGCGATCGAAGAAGTTAGGTTCAGAGTCAGAGAAGGTTCTATCATGAGTATTATAGGACCGAATGGCGCAGGCAAGACCACGCTTTTTAACTGCCTTACAGGGCTGACACGGCCTACAAAGGGCGGTATATATTTCCTTGAAACTGAGATTACAGGGTTTCAGCCAAACAATATTGTCGAGATTGGTATAGCACGGACATTTCAGAATATCAGGCTTTTTAAAGAGATGAGTGTTCTTGAGAATGTTATGGTCTCCCAGCATTGCAGAACCCGCTCCGGCCTATTTCCCTCGATCCTGAGGAATAAGACATTCAAAAGGGAAGAGCAGACAATAAGAGAGAAGGCAATGGAATATATCGAGTTCGTCGGTCTGGAAGATTTTGCAGAAACACTTGCATCTAATCTCCCTTACGGCAGCCAGAAAAGACTCGAGATAGCGAGGGCAATTGCTACAGAGCCACGACTGATACTACTCGACGAACCAACAGCAGGCATGAATCCCCAGGAGACATCAGAGATGATGGAGCTGATAAAGAGACTTCAGGAACTCGGAAAGACAATTATTCTCATAGAACATGATATGAGGGTTGTCATGGGAATCTCAGAAAACATAGTTGTGCTCGACCACGGGGTTAAGATTGCAGAGGGAACCCCTGTAGATATAAGAAAAAATCCATTGGTAATAGAGGCATATCTTGGAAAGGAACACTGAGAACTTTTATTATGAATAGTATGCAGGTGGAATTGCGGGCAATAAAACCGCTCAAAGACAGTCTCCACCTGCAATTACAATTGTCTTGTTAGGAATAAAATGCTCGAACTCAATAATATCCATACATCATACGGCCCTGTGGAGGCACTGAAGGGTGTCTCTCTGAAGATAAATCAGGGTGAGATAGTCTGTCTTATCGGCAGTAATGGCGCAGGCAAGTCCACAACACTTATGACAATATCAGGGATTTTAAAGCCTCGCAAAGGCAGTATATCTTTCATGGGAGATGACATTGTCAAAACCCCTCCGCACAGGATTGTTGAGATGGGAGTAAGCCATGTGCCTGAAGGAAGAAGGATATTCCCGAGGCTTACTGTAAAAGAAAATCTTGAGATGGGAGCGTATACAAGAAGCTCAAAGTTAAAAGTTAAAAGTTTAAAGTTTAAAGATCAATTGGACAAGGTCTTTGAATTATTTCCTGTTCTTAAAGAGCGTGAGAAGCAGATGGGAGGCACATTGAGCGGAGGTGAGCAGCAGATTCTCGCTATATCAAGGGCATTGATGTCAGAGCCAAAACTGCTCCTGCTTGATGAGCCGTCTCTGGGTCTTGCACCAATAATAGTCAGTAAGATATTCAAAGCCATAAAAGGGATAAATCAGGACGGTGTCACAATCCTTCTCGTGGAGCAGAACGCACATGCAGCGCTTAATCTCTCAAACAGGGGTTATGTCCTTGAAAATGGAATGATAGCTCTACATGGAATGGGTGAAGAACTTCTGAATAATGAACGGGTAAAAAAGGCATATCTGGGAGAATAGGTTTTAGTAATCCAAAATAATGCATTTTCCGGGTAATGAAATAAGCAGGATATAGTATTTGAGCGGATTCTTTTGCCGATATTCCGCCAGTTAAAATATTAAAATCAAGAGGCAAAAGCCTCGGAGTCCCGACGAATGTCGGGGCGAGAATGAGCGAAGATACTATATCCTGCTTAATATGATTAATAAGAATTGTGCTTATCCCATCTTCTCAAGCATTTCTTTTACACGCTGGTTTACAAGCTTGCCGTCTGCCTTGCCCTTAACCCTGGGCATGAGTTCCTTCATAAGTTTTCCCATTTCCTTCGTGCCTGAAACGCCGGTCTCCTGAATAGTGGATTCAATAATCTCATCCAGCTCCTCAGGAGTCAACTGCTTTGGCAGGTATTCCTGAATGATGCTTATTTCTTTATTCTCTTTCTCTGCAAGGTCAGATCTATTGGCTTTTTCATACTGCTCAGCAGACTCCTTGCGCTGTTTGACCATTGTGGAAAGCACTCCCATAATATCCTCTTCCGTTAAATCACCTTTGCCGCGCTTAGCTATCTCTGCGTTTTTGATAGCTGATTTCACCATCCTGAGCGTAGATGTCCTCAGGTCGCTTCCTTCTGCTTTACTCTTCATGCTAACTATCAGGTCTTCATTTATTTTCTGTAAAATATCCATAGCATCTATATCTCCCTTTTGATTTTTTATAGTTTATAGTATACCTCAATTAAATAATTTGAAGAACCCAAAATCTCGACATAAGTATTTTCCGATAACACCACAAGTATGTTATAATTTTTTACATATGAAGGAGGCAAGGGCTCATTTACTCATTGAAGGCAGAGTCCAGGGGGTCTTTTACAGGGCATTTACAAAAGACCTTGCATACAATTTCAACCTGAAAGGCTGGGTAAGAAATCTCTACGATGGGAGGGTTGAGGCAGTATTTGAAGGTAAGAAAGAGCTGGTTGAACAGGCAATAAAAGAATGCTTTAAAGGTCCTCCAGGTGCAAGGGTCGACAATATTGATGTAAAGTGGGAGACACATGGAGAAGATTTGAAAGACTTTAGTATAAAATACTATTGAGTGAGAAGGAATTATGCCGGAGAAAAAACGTATTGGCGAGATGTTGATCGAGGCCGGGCTCATAGATGAGCTCCAGTTAAAATCAGCGCTTGGGTACCAGAAACAGTGGGGAGGGAAGGTTGGTTCTGCACTTGTTGAAATGGGCTTTGTTACAGAAAAAGGAGTCGCCTCTACCCTCGAAAAACAGCTTGGAGTTGTATGCACTTCTATTGAAGGCATGGACATTCCACCTAATATACTTCATACAGTGAAAGTTGATATTGCAAAGAAATACGGAGTATTTCCCCTCAGCGTTGAAGGTAAAACTCTATTGATAGCAACACCCGATCCTACAGACCTCAAGGCACTCGATGAACTGAGTTTTCTGCTCGGTATGAGGATCAAACCTGTCCTTGCACTCGAATCCGACATAAAAAGAGCAATCAGTATCTATTATGAAGGTAACACGCAATCAGGGCGGACATACAAGGTTGATGTCAACAAGCTGACCGAGAAAATCCAGATGATGCAGCCGGCTGCAGGGGAAATCAGAGAGCATGAGATTCAGCCCGAGATAATCCATCACGAGATGATTCAGCCTGAGACAATCAGAAAGGAAGAACCAAAAGCCGAGCAAAAAAAAGAGATTGCACAAAAGGCAGTTATTGAGGCCCTTATAGCAGTGCTTACAGAAAAAGGCATAATAACAAAAGAAGAACTCATTAAAAAACTGAAAGAAAAGCAGTCGTAAACCCATCATAGATTCTTGGTTGACAATTCAATAGCCTCTTGAGCAAAATAGCACCATGCTAAAAAATTTCACAGATAAGATTCTTAACGGCGTCCCTATTTCTAAAGATGAAGCGTTTAAGATTACATCTATGGAGGGTGCAGGGCTCTTTGAATTATTCTCATCAGCAAATAAGATAAGAGAAACATTAAAAGGTAACGGTGTCAACCTGTGCTCAATAGTCAATGCAAAATCAGGGGCTTGCCCGGAAGATTGCTCCTACTGTGCTCAATCATCAAAGAGCAGGACTGATATACCTGTATATCCATTGGTTAAGAAAGGCGTTGTTATTGAAAGGGCAAAAGAGGCTAAGGTCTCTGGCGTGAAGAGATTCTGTGTTGTTACAAGCGGCAGAAGGATTGGCAAGGGTGAATTAATGGAGATAGCCTCAATGATAAAAGATATAAGGGATATCGGACTCCTGCCATGTGCAACACTGGGCCTTTTGAACAAGGATGAATTATCATTCCTTAAAGATAACGGCCTTGAGCGTTACCATCACAACCTTGAAACCTCTGAGAGATTTTTCCCTGAGATATGCAGAACCCACACATATTATGACAAGTTAAGGACTATCGAGGCAGCTAATTCATCCGGTCTTTCTATCTGCTCGGGAGGGATATTCGGCATAGGTGAGGCATGGCAGGACAGGATAGACATGGCACTTGCCCTAAAAGAATTAAATGTTGATTCTGCCCCTGTTAATTTCTTGATACCGGTTAAAGGCACATCACTCGCTGAAAGGACAATGCTCCACCCATTTGAAGCGCTCAAGATTATAAGCCTTTACAGATTTATACTCCCCGAAAAGGAGATCCGGGTCTGTGGCGGGAGGATGCAGGTTCTCGGCGAATTCAATTCAATGGTATTTATGGCCGGTGCAGATTCTCTGCTTACGGGGAATTACCTCACAACCACAGGTAGAAGTTATGAGGATGACTTAAGGCTTATAAGGGATTATGGACTAAGAGTGTGTTGAGCAGTTTTAGCGGTCATCTTATGTACGTTCCATACAGACTGTATATAAAATGGCCTGTAATAGTAAATCCATCCCTGCCCCACTCTTCGGGCAATGGCCAGTATGGCGCTGCATCCTTAAGCGCTCTCATTGCCGCTTCATCAAGACTTCTGTGACCGGATGTCCTTAGCAGTTCTACACTGCCAAGACTTCCATCTTTTTTTATAGTGAAACTGATATAGAGGTCTCCATAAATACCTCTCAGGGCTGCATCTGAGGGATATCTCCATATACCCTCGATCTTTTCTTTAAGCCTCTCCATATATCCATAGTATTTAAATTCTTTGGCATCAAATGTAACAGTGCTTTCCTCTTTTTGCACCTTTTCTTTTTCTACAAATTTTTTAATTACATCTTTATCGAACAGGTTTTCCCTCTTAATCCCGGATGGGAAACCCGTTCCTTGTGTAACAGCAGGTGGGGAGTCTTTTAAATTTTTTAGCTCCTGCCCGCTGATCCCTGATTCCTGATTTCTTATACTTTGTGGGATTTGAGAGTTACCAATTTGTGGACTCTTACTCTGTAGCTTAGGAGGAATAGATTGTTCAGAAGAATATTCGCGCGGCGGTTCCTTTGTAAGTGAAGGAAGCAACGGCGCTGACCCGGACAGTGGAAAACCGGCATCCTCCGGGGCAATAAGCCTTGCAAAAAATAATCTGCCTTTTTGTTCCTTCTTTACAGGTGCGATAAAAAGAAAGGACATTGCAAGCAAATGTATTATCAGCGAATAAGAGATAAATCTATTTAAAATCAACTTAGTGTCAACCTAAAATTCTTCTGAAAAAATTCATAAAAGAGATGAGGTTCCCCTTACCTGAAGACTTTTCAAGCCAGAGCCTCATAGTCACATCCTGAATCTCGTGTCTCCTGTAGATGGCAACCAGTTTCTCTACAGAGTTGTCATCTTTTAGAAAATAATCACAGAGTTTTTTCATGATCAGAAACCTGCTGTAAAACCTCTGCTTCCACAGTTTCTTATAATCAGAGGGTCTTCCTGCTGTTATAGCCCTTGCTGCAAATTCTCCTGCCTTCATTGCATGGTATATGCCTTCATAGGTAAGGGGCATTACATGTCCAGCTGCATCACCTACGAAAAGCAGATTATCTTTATTATATACCTCTCCCTTCCACAATGGAATCCTGTACATCCTTGTGGCATGCTTGGTATCCAATTTCCTTCTTTCATAAAACCTCTGTAATAAACCTCTCAATGCCCCTGCCTCAAAGCTGCCGGTGCCCACCGAGACACTCTCAGCCTCAGGGAAAACCCACGAATAGAATCTCGGTGCATGGGATGCACCAAACCAGAATTCGCATGAATCGGTATCTATATCTCCAATCCTTTCCGAGATTGTATAGAGAGAAGCCACAGGCTTTAACCCTAATGCAAACCTGACCCTTGAATTTACGCCGTCAGCAGCAACAAGGTAATCTGTCCTTATACGTTCTTCTTTTCCATTAATATTAACCTGTGCAATTATCTGCCTGCCCGCCTCTTCAAGATGTCTGAACTCTGCCTCAATTATCTGTGCCCCGTGGTTTTTTGCTTCGTCTCTCAGTATGGAATCAAATTCGCCTCTCTTAACCATGGCGATAGAGCCGCCTTTAAGCCCTATCTCAAGAATAACTCCCTTAGGCGATGTAATTTTTACCTTTTTAATCTCTTTTCTTATTGCCTTTTTAGGTATTCCGAGTTCATCAAAAACAGTGGATGGGATACCCCCACCGCAGGGTTTGAAAAAAGAAAGGTTTCTCTCAACCAAGATTGTTTCAACCCCTTCTCTTGCAAGAAATCTGGCAGCTGCGGAGCCAGCGGGTCCGCCACCTATAACAAGAACCTTAGTCCTGAGCATCGCTTAATCCTAAAATAATGTATTTAGAATAATGCAGATTTTGGGAAAAAATTTATTTTTCTATACCTTAGTGTACCTCTCTCTGATGGCATCTATGCATATTCTTATCCAGTAAATTCGCCCCATGATAATCTCAATAAATTATCGAGTTAAATAAATTTTGTCCGCCCCAGACGACTCGCTGAGGAGAGCAGAGGCGAAAGCAATGTCTGCATTATTTTGTTAATTGAAGAATGCATCAGAAAATCATACAGGTGGTATCCTTAAAACCCTGGAGGAAACGGGCAGTGGATTCTTGCCTTTTTCATGCCAGCAGAACCATCAAGAAAATATGCGGATATCTTAAAAAAGAAGTTTCCAACAGAGCCTGATATAGTGCCGTCCCTGTTCTCACCCCAATTAAGGGTCTTTTCATTATTGTTTATAGCGACAATCAGATATACCTGCCCCTCTTTCATTTCTTTGATATCTTCCTCGCTCGGAATTGGTAATCCCTTTGTTGCGCCAAACTGTGTGTGAGAATGGAAATCGCCTATTATCTGAAGTCTATCAAATTTTTCGAGTATGGGCTCTATTTTTTTATGGTTCTTGTGATGGAGAATAACCCCCTTATGCTTTCTGCTTGCTGTCTGAAAGCTGAATGCATGTTCAACAATAAACCTGCCTTCAGGCTTATAGCCGAGAAGGAAACCAAGGCTCTCCCTTTTATAAACCTCAGCCGAGCTTAATAAAATGTCTATAAATGCATTTTCAGATAAATAGACTTTTTTCATCCCTTTGTCTGATAAACCGGCAGCCTCACACTCAGCACAGGGCAGGGTGCGTCTCTTACTACCCGCTCTGCTGTACTGCCAAAGATAACCCTGTCAAGCCCTCTTCTGCCATGTGTGCCTATTACTATAAGGTCTATCTTATTCTCCTTAGCAAATTTTATAATCTCATCGTATGGAATACCCTTTACAACAATCCGCTCAACATCCTTAAATCCTCTGAGTTCTTCAACCCCGCACCTGTCAATCTCTTTTCTCGCATTCGCATCCATATCTTTGTATATCTCATCCATTGATACGTGAGGCACATACCAGCCAGTGGCCTTGGCTATATCATGCATAATATGAAGTATATATAGCTTTGCACCATAATGTTTAGCCATATCAGCAGCATACGGCAGGGCATTATCAGAGCCCTCTGAAAAATCTGTCGGAAAAAGAATTCTCTTAATGTCCATATCAAGCCTCCCTTAAATATTTTGCTGCATCCTCAGGGGATGTTGTTACCACATAAAAACCAGAGCCCCATTCAAACCCGCTCACTCGCGAAAGTCTCGGCATAACCTCCATGTGCCAGTGAAAATCTTCTCCGAGGGTATGCCAGTGATTACGCCGCGGGATCCTGTTGGGCGCAGTATGAATAATATAATTATACGGGGGGTTTTTCAGTACCGCCCCCAGCCTTTTCATTACTGAAGATAATATCAAACCAAAATCTTCTATCTCATCTGCGTGTATATCCTGAAATGCGCAGAAATGCCTTTTCGGCATTATCCAGAATTCGAATGAAAACCTTTGTGCATAGGGGCAGAACGCAATAAAATTTTTTGTCTCAAAGATTATCCTCTGCCCAAACCGCAGTTCCTCTCTCATCATGTCACAGAATATGCACCGTTCCTTATAAGCATAATACTGCTTTGCACCATCCAGTTCTTCCTTAACGCGTTTCGGGATAACCGGAGTTGCAATAATCTGAGAATGTGGATGAGAATATATAGCCCCTGCTTCCTTGCCTGAATTTTTATATATCAATGTATATCTCAGTCTTGAATCTCTTTCGAGATCAGCAACTCTATCCCTGTAAAGAGTGACTATCCTCACCATCTGTTCAAAACCTATATCCTCGGGCCGTTTATTATGCTCAGGCGTCTCAATGATAATTTCGGTCGCACCTATACTGTTCATCTTGTCATACATTCCAATCCCTTTTCTGCCAAGATCGCCTTCTATCTGGAGTATAGGCTTAGAACTCGGTATTACCCTTGCCCACCAGCCAGGCTCATTAGGCTGTGTGCCATTTTCCCTGATTGAAGCTATCTCAGGAGGGGTTTCCTTTTCCCTGCCCGAACAGAGTATGCAGCCGGATTCTCTCACTTCCTCTTCTAACAGACGGTACTCTCCCGGGGGCTTAGAGTCTGCTAAAACAGCAACCCATCTGCTCTGTAAGGGGTCTTTCCTGAGTTCATGCATTATGCATTCCTCTCAAATATAATTTTCAGTCCTTTTAAAACAAGATGCGGCTCTATATAATGAACCCTTCTAAGAAATGGCGAGATAAGTTCAGAATAACCTCCTGTTATAACTACCTTGAAACTCTCTGCTTCCATTTCTTCTACTTCTGATATAATCCTTTCTATCGCACCCGCTGTCCCGTATATAATACCAGAAAGTATGTTTTCCATTGTATCTTTCCCCAGAGGCGATAAAGGCGTAGAAATCTCTATCTCCGGAAGCAGTGCGGTCTCATTAAAAAGGGCATTTTTCATAAGGCTGACACCGGGCATTATTACCCCGCCTTTATATGCATTCCCGCTTCCTATAAAATTGAGCGTAGTTGCAGTTCCAAAATCTACGACTGCAACAGGAGCGCCAAATAAATCACATGCCCCGGCAGACGCTGCAATCCTGTCTGCGCCGAGCTTCTCGGTTTCGTTTATTTGAAAATCAATGCCTGTTTCTATTTTATGGGTCAATATTAAAGGTTCTTTCTTACTAAGGATTTTAAGTGCCTCTGTTATGGCATTTGTATGGTCAGGCACTACAGATGATATTATAACTCCTTCAGGTAATTTGTCTATATTTTTTTCTTTTACAAACCCATTAATAAATACAGCATAGTCTGAAGGGGACCTTAAAGGCATTGTAGCTATTCTCTGGACAGATAAACCTGTCTCAGTAAAAAAACCTATATTTATTGATGAGTTACCAATGTCAACTGCGATGAGTCCCATCGCTTTTATTCTGCCATTTATCTATCTTTATGGCAATAGAGAATTTTCTCTTGAGAATTTTCTCTCTGCCTGTTCGACAGAGAAAACAGGTTTTCGTTTGATCCATCTAATGAAGTCCTTTAAGGGTAAAGTAGAGAAGGTAATTTGTTTAGTGGAGGTGAACACTAAACTCTGCAACCACGGGTTTCACCAGAGCCGAGTAATCCTTATATTTCATCTTGATAGATTCAATATGATTTCCTGCCTGGAAAAATATCTCCTCATCCTCGGACAGAGTCTTATCCACATAGACATCAAGGTCGTAAAGATTCCCGAAGGGTGGCATTGCTCCGACCTCGCAGTCAGGAAACAGGTTTTTAAACTCTTCCTCTGTGGCAAGCCTGATCTCCTTTGCGCCGAGGAGATCTTTGAGTTTGGCCATCTCTATCCTCCAGCTTGCAGGTAGAACAATCATAACAAACTTATCCCCTGCTTTGACCATCACTACCTTGGCCAGTTCTTTACCCGGTACATGGAGGGCAGCAGCTATCTCCTGTGCTGTATAGACCTCTGGATGCCCGGTAATCTGGTAATTCACCTTATTCTGATCTAAAAACTCCTTAAGTTTCTTACACATTGCCATCGAAAATACCTCCTTTCAGGGCCTCACGGTTAAGCGGTCAATGCCCTAAAATAATTTTATCACAAAAAAGTCTGTACAACTTTTCAGGCTAAAAATTTTTTTCAACCACTTCTTCAAAAAATACT
>JAKALU010000196.1 GCA_021824065.1 Nitrospirota bacterium | reverse complement strand
GTGAGTGCCGATGAGCTTGCAATCGCACTTGCACAGCCAAATGTCTGAAACTTTGCGTCGATTATTTTACCAGTTTCCTTATCAACCTTGAGATAGAGTTTTAATGCATCTCCGCAGACAATGCTTCCGACCTCTCCCACAGCATCAGGATTTTTTATCTCCCCGATATTTTTAGGATGTAGAAAATGCTCTTTTACCTTATCAGTATATTCCCACATGTTTTACCACAAAAAATACCTAAATCCTAAGCACTAAATCCTAAACAATTTCGAATTAAATTGTTTTTGTTTAGAATTTAGGATTTCGAATTTAGGACTCTTCTTCATTAGTTATTCCCCGATATCTATTATCTTTGTTTTATCAGAATACTCGGCAGCCCTATATTCTTTCAGGTTTTCAAACTTTTTAAGGATCTCTGCTACTGTTCTGCCGGCTTCCTCAATAGCATAAAGCCTTTTTTGAATTGCATCTGCATTGAAAGAGCCTTCCTGTATCTCGTCTGTGAACAACTCTATTGCCATTATAAGATACGTCAGGGGCTGTCTCATGTGGTGGATCATTGCCCTCGACGTCTCGATAACAGCCGCATCCTGCTTTGACTTTACAAGTTCATCCTTGGTCCTGTTTAATTCCTCGATATATTCATGGAGTTTTATATTGATGGTCTCGAGCTCTTCGTTTATCTCCCTGAGTTCTTTCTCCCTGATTTTTACAGCGTCTGTCATTTTGTTAAATGCGCTGGAGAGTTTTCCCACCTCATCGCTGCCATATATCTGAACAGTCTTTGAATAATCACCTCCGGCTATCTTCATAGCAGAGGCTGTAAGCATAGATAATGGGTTAATCAGTCTTCGAGCGATTATTATCGAAAATACAAGGGCAACTGCAACAGCAGCTATAGCGACATATAGCATGGATCTGGTAACACTGCCCAGCATCTCTTCTATCATCTTCACCGACATGCCCATCCGTAATATTCCTGCCCTCCCTCCGAATATCGGAGATGAAAAATCATAATAAGTATCGGTGCCTGCTTTAACGAATACATAGTCTATCTCGCTTTTTTTATGCCCTATGTTTAGCAGTTTTTCCGGGAAACCCTCCTTAAAGGTGTGAAGCAGAACGTGCCCATCTTTTTCAACAAATATATAGGACACCCCTGGATTATTTCTCATTGTATCTTCGAAGAATGCGTCCAAACCTACAAAGTCCTTTATCAGCATGTCGTCTACTATATGCGAAGACATGGTGTTAGCAAGCGACTTTCCCATCTCTATAAAATGCTTCTTCAGTACGCCTTTTAAATACAGATTAACAAATAGAACTGAACATACCGCGTAAAAGAGGATGACGATAGCCAGGACAAGGGACAACTTATATCTGAGGGACAGATTTTTCACTTTCTCTTTTTAAGCCATTCCTGCATTTCTCTTACAGAGGCATAAGAGGAATCTTTCGGCACGATAAACTTCTCTATCCTAATCTCAGAAAGGATCTTCTTGCCTTCGGGGTCCTCATGCATTTCGAGAAATATCTTTTTCAGGTTCTCTTTCACAGCAATGGGCGTTTTAGGATGGACAACAACAGGGGGTATTCCGAACAATGGAGATTTATAAATAATTCTTGTATCCATGACACATTCAGGGGTTCTGTCATTGCAATAATCCCATATCAGGCCATCAACAGAAGCGCCGTCCACAAGCCCCTTTGAAACTGCCTTGATGGAATTGTCATGGCTGTATGTAAAGATAATATCTTTAAAAAATTTTTCGGGTGTTTCGCCCATCTTTGAAAGCACATAGGTTGGCACGAGTTTACCGGTGTTTGAGTTTGGGTCTGTAAAGGCAAAGCGCTTTCCCCTCAATCCCTGAATATTATTATTAGGACTATCCTTATGAACAATGAAATACGCCTGATAAAAAGGCTTTCCATAGAGCATCGGCGCAACTAAAAGCTCCATGCCAAATTTTTTATGTCCGTTAACATAGGGGCCTGAGCATACAAAGGCAAGGTCAAGCTCCTTTCTTTCGAGCATGTCATTTATCTCCTGATAGGTCTTTTTCTGTATAAGTTCTATGGGCCTGCCGAGTTTTTTGCTGGCATATTTCATCATCGCGTCATAATAAACAGCGGTTTCTTTTGGGGATACGACTGCAGCAACTGCTATCCTTAGAGGTTGCATCCTACTGAGATTATTGTCTCTTTGTGTCTGTATTCTGTCTTTAAAGTCAACAGCCGCTGTTTTTTCATTGGCCTTTTTACATGAAAAGAAAAAGAGCGGGAGGATTAACAGGCCAATGGGAAGGTATCTCAATGAGCTTTTTTTAATCATAATAGAATTATATCATAAAATCCTGCATTCCACCCTTGATAATATCTGAAGTTTCTGGTTTCATTATTGTATGTTAAAGAAGGTTATACCTGGATTTATAGTAATTGTCTTTTTATCCCTATTAGGGCTGATTATATTCTTTCCCCTCGATTCCTTTGTAAAGAAAAAAATTGACGATGCCCTTGGCCCTGATATTTCATTTAAAGCCCTGAAGATTCGATGGAGTGCTATAGTGGCAGATGATGTTTTATTAAAAACACCTGCGGGATCCGACTTCCTCAAAATAAAACAGTTGAAACTTAATCCATCCATCTGGGGGCTTCTAAGGAAAAAACTTGAGATAAAAGAAATAGCGCTTGATTCTCCAAGTCTTGTTATCAAAAGGGCTAAAAACGGCAAATGGCTTTTACCCGGATTCCGAAAATCTGCTGAGGCTGAAAAGAAAAAGGGCGCGAAAAGCTCTGTGAAACTTATAATAAAGACATTCAAAGTGAATAATGGAACCATATTACTCATTGATGATGTCAAAGGCTTCAGTCTGGATTTAAGTGAAGTGGTTATTGATATTAAGAGCAAATTCCCCTTTATCCAATCAGGTAGAGTCTCTATTAATGCCTCGGCCCAACTTCCTTCTTCAGGTAAAGTTTCCATCCGTTCCGAAGGGGATATTACTACTGGTAATCTTAAAGGCGTATTATCCATAAAAGACCTGAACATAACTCTGCT
>JAKALU010000064.1 GCA_021824065.1 Nitrospirota bacterium | reverse complement strand
GGGAATGCCGGCTGCACTCTTACCTTTAATTATTCTTGTTGAAATATTCGGACTTTTCACAAAACCTTTTGCAGTATGTATTCGTCTTTTTGCTAACATGACCGCAGGCCATGTTGTGATACTTTCGCTTATCGGTTTAATTTTTATTATGAAGACAATTTAGATTTATTGAAGGACGAAGGGGCAGAGATAGTAATATTCAGTCCACTTTCAGATACAGAGATTCCAGACGAAGTAGATATCATCTATATTGGAGGAGGTTATCCCGAGCTTTACGCCTCTGCCCTTAGCAATAATAAATCAATGCTAAATGCTATACATACATGGGCTATGTCAGGGAAACCACTTTATGCTGAGTGTGGCGGTCTGATGTATCTCTCAAAAGGGATATATGACTTTGATGGGAACTTCTACAAGATGGCACAGGTATTTCCTTTTAAGACAGCTATGAAAAAGGGGAGGGTGAATCTTGGTTATAGAGAAGTGAGACTGCTCAGGGACTCTATCATAGGCAAGCCGGGAACTGTCCTGAGAGGCCATGAATTTCACTATTCTGAGATTATAGACAGAACACAGAACACAGAACACGGAACACAGATTAATGAAAGTCTGGGTTCTGATTATTCTGTAAAGGATGGAACAGGGCAATATATTTATGATGAGGGCTACAGAATCAAAAATACCCTCGCAAGTTATGTACATGTTCATTTTGGTTCAAACCCTGATATTGCTAATAATTTTATAAATTTTTCTATGGAGACATAATGGATGCAATTTTGCTTTTAGGACATGGAAGCAGGCTGACAGAAGCAAACAAAACACTTAAACATATGGCTTATATGGTAAAGGAGATGGGGGATATACCTTTTGTAGAGGTAGCGTTTTTGCAGTTTGGGAGACCTGATTTTTTTGAGGGTGTTTCTGCCTGCGTTTCAAAAGGTGCTAAAAAGGTAATCATACACCCTTATTTTCTCTATAGAGGAAGACACTTTGAGGAAGACATTACAGAAATGATTAATGAAGCACAGAAGAAATATAGCGACATTGAGTTTGTCCTTACCGAACCACTTGGAGTGCATGAAAACATTGCAAAGGTTGTCCTTGAAAGGTCAAGGAAGGACATCAAAGAAGTTAAGATACTCAAACCTCACGAGATAGAGGAGAAAAGCTTTGAGATAATCACAGAGGAGCTTGGAGAGACAGGCTTCAGTGATATTGAACTGCCTATCGTAAAGAGGGTTATACATGCTACAGGAGATTTTGATTTTGCCAAAAATATGCGTTTCCATCCAGAGGCCGTGGAGGCAGGAATAAGAGCAATAAAAAATGGAATGAACATCCTCGCTGATGTCCACATGGTGGAGGCAGGGATAAATAAAATGGCACTTGAAAGATGCGGTGGCAGGGTTATATGTAATATTCAAAATACACCTCCTGAACTCCGAACTCCGAACTCCGAACTAAACATGACAAGGGCAGAAATGGGGATAGAAATTGGATTAAAAGAAAATAACAATATTGGTATCATAGCGATTGGAAATGCGCCTACTGCACTTTATAGAGCAATGAAGCTTATAAGGAATGGCATTTTCCAGCCTGAACTCGTAATCGGTGTGCCTGTCGGATTTGTCAGGGCTGTTGAGTCGAAAGAGGTTCTCTTACATATGAAGTATCCATTTATCACATCGCTGGGAAGAAAGGGTGGAAGTACGGTGGCAGCGGCAATTGTAAATGCATTATTAAAAATGGCTTAACTTTTTAATGTCATGCCGAACTTGATTCGGCATCTATAAGTTCAAAGATTCTGAAACAAGTTCAGAATGACATACATAGTGAGCAAATATAAGGTGGCGGAAGGAGGTGATGATTAAAAGTAAGAAGTGAGAAGTAAGAAACGGAGATAAAGGAATAAATTATTAATTCAGGGAATGAAGAAGCGGAAAGGGGTGAAAATCCTCTACTGTCTCGCAACTGTGATGGGAACGAAAGCTAATAAAACCACTGTGCCGAAGCCCCGGCATGGGAAGGTTAGCAAGTAGGCAGCCCTAAGCCAGGAGACCTCTTATTCCCAAAACCTCGATGAAAGGAGAAAGAATATGTTTAAGAAAACTATTGTAATGGTGGCTGTATTGTTGTGGTCGGGATTGGCCTTTGCAGCCCATCCGCTCATAACAGATGACAAGGGCACACAGGGAAAGGGAAAGTTTCAGCTTGAGGTCAACAGCGAGTTTACTTATGACAAAGAGAGGGTTTTTGATGAAGACGCTGGAGAACATGTAACAGAGAAGACTATAGGTGGAGAGCTTGCAGCAATACTGTCATACGGTGTCAAGGACAATCTGGACATAGTTCTCGGTTTTCCATATCAATGGAACAAAGCCAAGAAAGACGGGACAGTTGAATCGGATGTGGATGGTATATCGGACATTTCGCTGGAGGCCAAGTGGAGGTTTTTTGAACAGGATGGCCTGAGTTTTGCCCTTAAGCCTGGCGTTACACTTCCGACGGGCGATGAGAAAAAAGGCCTCGGCAATGGTAGGGCATCATATGGCCTTGTACTTATTACAACAAAGGAAATAGAGCCGTGGGCATTTCACCTGAATTTAGGTTATACACACAATGGGTACAAACTCCAAGAAGACAAGGAAGCAAACAGGAAAGGTGGCATCTGAGGTGGAGGTCGTAAAAGACCTGAAAGTAGTGGCAAATATTGGCATGGAGCGAAATCCTGACAAGACCTCAAATACACATCCGGCCTTTATTCTTGGAGGTATCATTTACTCAATCACAGAGAACTTTGATGTGGATTTAGGTGTTAAGGGTGGACTTAATAAGTCAGAGACGGATCTAACAATCCTCGCTGGAATAGCAATGAGATTTTAAGAGGAGGGAACGATTATGAAAATTAAAAATCTAAAAACAAAATTTCAGTTTTTTATTTTTGTTTTGTTTGGTTATCTGCTGTCGGCCAATAACGCTCATGCCATGCATATCTCAGAGGGGATATTGCCATTTAACTGGGCATTGTTCTGGTCTGTTATGGCTGTCCCCTTTGTGGCATGGGGATTGTACAGGCTTAAGAAGCTCTCCTCCGTTGACCTTTCGTTCAAACCACTCGTGGGACTGATGGCAGCAGTTGTCTTTATCATTTCATGCATGCCCATACCAGTGCCTACAGCAGGCACATGCTCACATCCATGCGGAACAGGGATATCGGGCATTCTCGTTGGGCCAGCCATCAGCATATTGGTTACAGCAGTGGCTCTGCTTATTCAGGCACTTTTTCTTGCCCATGGTGGGTTAAGCACATGGGGAGCAGATATAGTATCCATGGGCGTGATGGGCTCATTCGCTGGTTTTCTGACATTCAAGCTATTACGCTCTATGAAAATAAACATGGCAATTGCAGGTTTCATGGCAGGTCTCTTTGCAGATTGGGCAACATATTTCACAACATCTGTTGAGCTTGCATCAGGCATAAGAGGTGACTCACCCTTCATGCCACTTTTCTGGAAAATCCTCATTGCATTCATACCGACACAACTACCACTTGGAATCCTTGAAGGTGCAATGACAGCAGGCATGGTTATGCTGCTCTATAAGAAGCGCCCAGATCTTCTTGTAAAAATGAAGGTCTTAAAACAAGAGGAGGTAGCAATATGAAACATTCATGTCTAAGGGACACAAAGGGTAATGAAAATGTCATTCCCCGATTAAATCGGGGAATCCAGGAAGACATAGATTGCCCGATCAAGCATGCCCTCGAAGGTCTTAATCGGGGTTCGGGCAATGACAAAAAAGGTTATTTTCGGAGCAAATTTCAAATTCTTTTAATTGTTTTAGTGCTAATTGGCTGTTACTTACCGTCTGCCATCTTTGCAGAAGAAACAAAGGAATCCAAATGGGGCGGTGTAGATGAATCTGTTGTTGAAAAATATGCAGAGGAGCATGGTAGGGAGGCGAGAGAACCCCTGATAAATACAGACCAGGGAGACCTGCTGCTGTTTGTTTTTTTGCTTGCAGGTGCAGTTGGAGGGTTTATCGGCGGATATTACTGGAGGATACTTATAGTAGAGAAGGCTCCAAAAGGTAATAGGCAAGAACAAAAAATTACAGGCTAAAATTATTGATGTGATGCAGGCTGTTCAGCCTGCATCACATCTAAAAAAGGATATATGGAACTATTTTCAGAATACTTTAAAAAAGGCCACATCCTCTCAAAAATTGATGCAAGGGTAAAGCTCCTTGTTAGCCTGACTATCCTTGTAATGGTCTTAAGCTACAAGGCATTTGTATTCCCCTTGCTTGTTTTAGGACTCTGCACTCTTCTTACCCTTGGGATGAAGATACCTTTAAGGGTCTTTTTATTAAGAGTTTCACAGCCTCTCTTTATTGCATCCATGATTGTCATCCTCAAATTCTTATTTTCAGGAAATGATGCACTGTTCTCTCTCCATATTGTAGGTATCAAGCTTTCAGGCCATAAAGATGGCCTCATTGAGGGATTAAAAATTGCATCCAGAATCCTTGGTGCTACCTCTGTTATTGCAGTATTGGGATTTTCTACACCCCTTACAGAATTTATTGCAGGGCTTTCATGGCTGAGAGTTCCCAGGGGGTTTATCGAGGTATTAATGTTTGCATACAGGTATATTTTTGTGCTCTTTGAGGATGCGATGGTCATCTATAATGCACAGAAAAACAGGCTCGGCTATTCAAACATAAGGCGTGGATTGGTCTCATTTGGCACTCTCGCAGGCTCTCTGGTTCTCAAGGCATTTGAACACAGTCATAACATTACAGTATCAATGATTCAGAGGGGCTATGATGGAAATATCCCCATGTTAAAACATAAACCGTTCAGCCTATCGGAGGTATTTGTATCCGTTTTATTGATATCGGCAATGGGGGTCTTATGGAAAATATAAAAAGCAGTCAGCAGTCAGCAGTCGGCAGTCTGACAAGACTATCGGTGCATGTCCGTTCATTCAAATATCCTGATGGAACACAGGCGATGTCGGATATAGATATAACGGTGCGAAAGGGCGAGTTCATCGGCATACTCGGCTCAAATGGCTCAGGGAAGACAACACTCCTCAAGATAATGGACGGATTGATGAAGAATTTTGATGGTGAGGTATTTCTTGACGGTAATGACATAAGAAAACTTTCTCCAAGAGAGATTTATAAAAAGATTGGCCTTGTCTTTCAAAATCCTGATGATCAGCTATTTGCGCCAACGCTCTTTGAGGATGTTGCATTTGGGCCTATAAATATGGGATTTGACACTGGAGATGTCGAAAGAAAGGTATTAAGTGCCCTAAATGAGGTTGAACTAACAGGCCTTGAAAAGAAATCTGTCCATAACCTGAGTTTTGGACAAAGGAAGAGGGCATGTATTGCGGGGCTCCTTGCCATGGGGCATGAGATACTGCTCCTCGATGAACCCACTGCAGGATTGGATCCCATGGGAGAGTATAAAATGATGAATCTCCTCACAAAGCTGAACAAGGGGAATGGGGTAACCATTGTCATGGCTACTCACAGCGTTGACCTTGTCCCATTATTCCTCGACAGGCTTTATATTTTAAGCAGGGGTCGTGTTGCAAGGGGAGGCATTCCCGAGGATGTATTTACTGCGCCGGAGGAAATGTCTAATGTAAAGCTGAGGCTCCCGCAGATTGCGGAACTAATTTACAAGCTAAAGCATGAGGATAATATGCCCTTTGAGAGAATCCCTCTCACCATCGGCGAGGCAAGAAGAGAGATAGCGAGGTTGTATGCGTAAAGGGTACGTACAGGTTTACACCGGCAACAGCAAAGGAAAAACTACAGCAGCCCTTGGTCTCGCATTGAGGGCAGCAGGCGCAGGACTTAAGGTATTCATTGCCCAATTTATTAAGAAAAGGCGATGCAGCGAGCACAAGGCACTGGATAGGTTTAAAGACCTGATTACCATCAAACAGTACGGAACAGGATTTCTAAAGAGAGAAAGGCCTGCGAAATCAGAGATCGAAGCAGCCCAAAAAGGATTTGAAGAGGTGAAAAACATAATTTCATCTAAAACCTATGACATGGTGGTGCTGGATGAGATAAATGTTGCAGTTCACCACAAACTCCTGAATGTCGAAGACATTGTTGATTTGTTAAATTCAAAGCCTTCAAATATAGAGATTGTGCTTACGGGCAGATATGCTGATAAAAAGATTATTCAAAGGGCTGATCTTGTCACCGAGATGAAAGCAATTAAACATTACAGAGAAAAGGGAGTAAAGGCAAGACTTGGAATCGAGAAATAGAAAACTGAGGTCGAGAAACATCTCGGGCTAATTGGAGTGGCGAACATGAAAGGCGGTGAAGGGTGAAGAAAATATATCTTATCGGAATTGGTCCTGGTAGCCCTGATTACCTGACTGTCCGGGCGATAAACACAATGAAAGAAGTAGATGTGTTTTTTTTCCTCGAAAAAGAAAGAGGAAAGAATGAAGATCTTATTAAGATAAGAGAGGAAATCTTAATGAGATATCTGAGTGAAGGGACATATAGGGTTGTAACTGCAAAGATTCCCGAAAGAAAGAAAGGAGGTAAAACTTATGAGGCATATAAGGAGAGGGTCGAGACATGGCGACAGAAAAAGGCAGAAATTATTACCGAATTGATTAAAACTGAGATGAAAGATAGAGAAACTGGAGCTTTTCTTGTCTGGGGTGACCCTGCATTATACGACGGGCATTTAGAAATTTTAGAGCATATCGCTAAAGAAGGAGTAGTAAATTTTGAGTATGAGGTAATACCGGGAATCACAAGCATTCAGATATTAACCGCAAAGCATAAAATCCCTTTGAATCGAATAGGGGAGTCAATCATGATTACTACAGGTAGAAAACTAAAAGAATATTCAACTGGCGAAGTTACAAATGCAATTGTACTGTTGGATTCTTGTTCTGTTTTTAAACGCTTTCAGGATACGAATATTGATATCTACTGGGGAAGCTATTTAGGGGACGAGGATGAAATCTTAATTTCAGGAAAGTTAAAAGATGTAATTGACGATATTAAAAAATTAAAGAATGAAGCTAAAAAGAAAAAAGGCTGGATTATGGACACATATCTTTTGAGGCAGCCAGAGGAGACTAATGAATAAACTCTATATTATAGGGATTGGTTTTCGACCTTTTGATAAAAATGCAAGCGAGATTATTTATAATTCCAACCTTATTCTCACTACATCTAATAGACTTTACGAGCGATTTAAGGAATATGAGGGATTTGAGGAGGTTAAAGATAAAGTCAGGGTAATTAACAATGTAGATG
Source organism: Nitrospirota bacterium (assembly GCA_021824065.1). Taxonomy (GTDB): domain Bacteria; phylum Nitrospirota; class Thermodesulfovibrionia; order Thermodesulfovibrionales; family UBA1546; genus JAKALU01. The sequence goes on along the minus strand of JAKALU010000064.1, from coordinate 6,405 downwards.
AGACAATCAATTTTATCAGAGCACACATGACAGAATACAGAACACAGAACACAGAGAACAGACAAAAAAACAGTCTGGGTTCTGAGCTCTGTGCTCTTAGCTCTGGTATTACCCTTCTTGCTTCCGGAGACCCAATGTTCCATGGTATTGGCAGAAGGGCAGTCAAAGAATTTGGAAAAGATATAGTGGAAATCTTACCTGATCTATCATGCATTCAGATTGCATTTTCAAGGATAAAAGAGCCATGGGATGATGCATTTCTTATAAGCCTGCATAGAAGTGGAAACCTTGAAAAAAATAAGTATGAGATAGAGGATATTCCCTTGTTGCTCACAAGACATAATAAAATTGTTATCCTTACTAATGAGCAGAACAATCCAACCCAAATAGCACAAAAGGTAAAAGGACTACCGGTAATAATGTATGTATGTGAAAGAATTGGGTATGATGATGAGAAGATTATTGAAGATTCTCCGGAGGTTATTTTAAAAATGGAATTTTTGACCCCAAATGTAGTGATACTCCAGAACAGAGTGGGAGAAAAAACCAATGGGTAAATTAGGAAGGGTCTATGTTATTGGTATAGGTCCTGGCGACCCTGAACTGATGACAGTAAAGGCAGTAAAAATACTTACGGAAGTGCCTGTGCTTTGTTTTCCAAAAGGCAAAGAGGAAGGAAGCAGCGTCGCTATGTCCATTGTTGCGGGGACGATTTCCCTCGATGCAAAAGAAATTATAGAGATACATTTTCCGATGAAAAAAATACCTGTTAAAGACGAAGCATCATGTGATGTGTCATCCAAATGGGAAGAGACAGTAGAAATAATCTTAGGCCATGTCTTAAAAGGCAAGGACATCGCATTCCCAACCCTCGGAGACCCTGTTTTTTACAGTACTTTTTTTTATATCCATGACAAACTTTTAAGCCTATTGCCTTCACTTCAGGTAACCATTGTCCCTGGAGTTTCCTCAATGAGTGCATCTTCAGCATCAGCAGGGATTCCCTTATGCCTGGGGAGTGAAAGGATGGCGATTCTACCCGCCACATATGAAGAGAAACTAAAAGAAACCCTCCTTAGTTTCGATACGGTTATCCTAATGAAAGTTAATAAGGTATTTGATAAAATTCTTGGCCTCCTTGAGGAACTCGGGCTTGTAGATTCTGCAATAGTCGTAGAGTTGGCAAGCACAGATAAGCAAAGAATTATAAAAGATTTGCGGTCAATCAAAGATGAGAATCTGCATTACTTTACAACAATGATAATAAAAAAATGAGCAAGGTCTATTTCATAGGTGCGGGGCCCGGAGACCCTGAGTTAATAACAATCAAAGGCAGAAACCTGCTTGACAATGCCGATGTTGTGATTTATGCCGGAAGCCTTGTGAATCCTGAATTATTAAAGGGCATAAAGGCAGAGATATATGACTCATCAAAACTTACCCTTGAGGAAATTATAGAGATTATTAAAAATGCCATTGATAAAAATAAGAAGGTCATAAGATTGCATACAGGAGATACATCCTTTTACAGTGCGATTTCAGAGCAGATAGAAAGACTGCGTGAATTGAACATAGAATATGAAGTTATTCCCGGAGTATCATCTGCGATGGCTGGTGCTGCAGTACTCGGGCAGGAGCTTACCATCCCTGAGATAAGCCAGACAGTCATATTTACCCGCATTGAAGGAAGAACGCCTGTGCCAGATACAGAAAGGCTTAACGAGATGGCAAAGCACAGGGCAACAATGGTTATCTTTTTGAGCGTGGGGATGATAGAAAAGGTGAGGGATGAACTCTTACAGGGCTATTCAGAAGATACCCCTGTTGTAATTATTGAAAATGTATCATGTCCCAGGCAGAGGATTATAAGAGGCACATTGAAGAATATAGTTGAACAGGTTAAAGCTGCTGATATTAAAAAGACCGCATTGATATATGTCGGAGAGACATTAAAGGCATCAGAAAAATCATTAGAAAAGGAATCAAGGCTTTATCATAAGGACTTCAAACATGGATACAGAAAATAAAACTCAGAATTCAGAACTCAGAACTCAGAAGCCAGAAGCTAAAACGACAATATTTTATATAACGGATAATGCTCTGAAGCTCGCAGAAAGGCTTAATGGCATTTATCCTGATGCCAAAATTTCAAAATTCAAATCAGAGGTTATTCCTCGAATATGGAATGAATGCAGAAACCTTATATTTATAATGGCTGCAGGCATTGTAGTAAGGACTATTGCGCCTTTGATAAAAGACAAAAAAACAGACCCTGCTGTTGTTGTGCTGGATGAGAAAGGGGAATTTGCAATCAGCCTCTTAAGCGGCCATGTCGGCGGAGCGAACCAATTGGCAAGCGATATAGCTAATTTCCTCGGCGGACAAGCTGTTATTACATCAGCCCAGCTTTATCTCCGTCCTAAAAATCTTATCATTGGCATTGGCTGTAACAGCAGCACTTCAGCGGATGAGATAGAAGATAGTGTCAAGACCGTGCTGAATGAAAACAACCTATCCCTTTTCTCTGTTCATTCAATAGCAACCATAGACATTAAAGGCAGTGAACCCGGCTTAATTGCTTTTGCTAAAAAATATAATCTAAAAATTAAGACATTCACTGCCGATGAACTGAATTCAGCCATCAGCCATCAGCGGTCAGCCATCAGCTTTTCAGAGGCTGTATTTAAGGCAACAGGTGCTAATGCTGTTGCGGAACCCGCAGCGATTCTTGCTTCAGAGAGCGGGAAGCTGCTTGTCAAAAAACAGAAAATGGGAAATGTAACCATCGCAATTGCAGAATGCGGAATGCGGAATGCGGAATGCGGAATGCGGAATTTAAATCCGAAATCCGAAATCCGAAATCCGAAATCCGAAATTTCTCCTAAGCTTTATATCGTTGGCACTGGGCCGGGAGGCATTGCCCACATTACACCTTATGCACAAAATGCTATAAGAAAATCCGATGTGATAGTGGGATACAGTACCTATCTTGATTTGATACAGGAGCTCATTAAAGATAAAGAAATTTTCTCCACCGGGATGACGCAGGAAATAGATAGATGCAAAAAGGCGGTGGAACTCGCAATTCAAGGAAAGACCGTTTCTGTCATAAGCGGCGGAGACCCCGGAATATATGCCATGGCAGGACTGGTGTTTGAGATATTGAAAAGTAGGAACTGGGAAGTAGGAAATAAGAAGTGGAAAATAGAGAATAATCAGAGCAAAACTTTAACTTCTCAGTTCTTACTTCCCACTTCTCACTTTAGCATTGAGGTCATTCCCGGCGTATCCGCTCTAAATGCCTGTGCCTCAAGGCTCGGTGCACCACTCATGCATGATTTTGTAGTGATAAGTTTGTCAGACAGGTTGACGCCATGGGAATTAATAGAGAAAAGACTTGAGGCTGCGTCCATCGCTGACTTTGTTATTGTTCTTTACAATCCAAAAAGCAAAGGGAGAGCCGAACATATCAATAAGGCACGAGATATTATCTTGAAGCATAGATCGCCTGAGACACCGGTGGGGATAGTAAAGGCAGCAATGAGGGGTGATGAACGGGTAATTACTACAAATCTCAAAAATGTGCTTGACTATGATATCGATATGCAGACAACAGTGATAATAGGCAATTCTCAGACATTCGTATGGAATGGATGGATGATTACCCCGAGGGGATATGAAAGGAGGTGAAAAGATATGAAGACCAAAAAAGTAAAGGAAAATCTGTCACACAAAAGGACAAAGGCAAAAGGGACTGCTGTTTCTTATCATCTTAAATGTGCAAAGACATCCAATGGCCTGACCCATTTTGTAATGTACGGCGATGTACCAAAGAAGAAGATGCCGTTGTGAGATTTAAAGATCATGCGGAGCGGCCGGTTCTTGTGGCTGGCCGCTTGCGTAAAAGTTGGATACTGTCATTCCCGTGAAAACGGGAATCCAGAAAACAAATGCCTGGATTCCTGCTTCCACAGGAATGACTCAAAAAACTATGTTTAAAAGGAGGAATAAATGGCAAATAACACACGCGGGCTTTCATTCTCTGATGTTGATTCCGACTGGAAACTCGCACTCGACCCCGAAAACGTATTCTGGGGAGTTATCCCTAAAGACAATGGTAGATTCGTTTTACCTGATAATTTAATAGACTTTTATAAAAAAGAGCGTAAACATCTCGATAGCGAACTTTTTAATTTCAGGTTCCATGAACCCCTGAACTGCGTTTACATTGATCCCACCGACAGATGTAATGCAAATTGCCTTTATTGTTACATCCCTTCAAGAATTAGAAAACATGGAACACAGATGACAACCGAAGAACTGGATACAACCTTGAAAAAGATAGAAGAATATTTTAAAAGAGTTAAGAAGAAACCCGTAATAGTATTTCATGCAGCAGAGCCCCTTCTCGTAAAAGATATAATCTTTGGAGCAATCAAGAAATATCACAAAAAATTTCTTTTCGGTATCCAGACAAATGCCCTTCTGCTCGAAAAAGAAGATACGGACTTTATAAGAAAATATAGGATAGGCATTGGAATTTCTCTCGATGCAGACATGAAGGAGATAAATAATCGCTCAAGAATAACGACTCTCGGTAAAGGGAATTATGAAAAGGCAGTCAAGGCATTAAACTGGTTTAAGGGCTACGAAGGGTTGAACGTAATCTGTACCGTCACAAAATATAATGTTGACAGACTTTCAATGCTTGTGAAATTCCTCCATAAGAAAAAGGTCCCTTTGGTGTTACTTAATCCTGTTCGCCTGACGCAGGAAAGAGCAGTAAGACTCAAACCTGATGATATGGCCTATTCGCGGAATCTGATCGCGGCTGTTGATACTGCTATAGAACTTTCAAAAAAGACAAAAAGGCAGATAGTCATCGGGAATATGGCAAATGTAGTGCTTGCGATAATATCACCGACAGCAAGGCGGATGATGTGCGATATCTCTCCCTGCGGCGGAGGACGTACATTTCTTACGATTACGGCCAATGGTGATATGGTTCCATGCGGAGAGTTTATCGGCTTTAAGGAGTTTTCAGGTGGGAATATCTTTAAGACCTCGATTGAGAAGGCAATGAATTCAATGCCCTTTAAAAAAATAAGAAACAGAATTGTGGAAAAGATTGATGAATGTAATACATGCGACTTCAGGCATATATGCGGCTCTCCCTGTCCTGCAGAAATGTATGCAAGGGGTAATCTGTACGGAAAGGCCAAGTTTTGTGAGTTCTACAAAGAAATAATAAGACATGCCTTTAAATTAATAGCCGAAGACAAGGTTAAATATATTCTCAGAGAAGACGCTATAAAACAGCTTGAATACGAATATAAGTTGTAGATAACTGCCTTTGGCAGCATAAGGAGGTGTTTAAGGGGAATCCCGTGCAATTCGGGAACTGCCCCGCAACTGTAAAGGGAGCGAAAGCCACAAAGGCAGTGAATAGTGAACAGTGAATAGCAAATAGTAGTTTTTACTAAATACTATCCACTAACAACTAAATACTGCTTTTAAACGCCACTCGGCTTTAAAGGCCGGGGAAGGCCGGTGAGTAGATAGCCCTGAGTCAGGAGACCCTGAATACCTCAAAAACTAATTACCCTTCGAGGGAAGAGGAGGTTTTATGAGACAGGACAGTGGATAGGTATAGAAACGACAGGAAATAGCATTTTCGCTTTCGCCTCGGCGAATCCGCTGGGGCGGACATTCTCGGACTATCGGCATAAGAAACCGCTCAAATACTATGCCCTGTCTATTTTAGGAACACCGATAGTTGTAAATGAAAAATTTTGAAAAGGAGAAAAATATTTTATGAAAAGATTATGGATGATGGTTCTGTTCTTAACCTGTTCGCTGTTCACCATTCACTCCGCCTTAGGCGGATCACTGTTGTGGGCAGAGGACAAAATAAAGTTGGAAGAGGTTGTAGTTACTGCAACAAAAATAGAAGAGTCGATAGAGGATATTGCACAGGATGTGAGCGTAATAACGAAAAAACAGATAGAAGCAGGAAGCTATAAAAACGTTACAGAGGTTGTAAGAAGTGTTGTGGGCAGTGATCTTCGTGCATATGGCAATCGTGGCTCCTCTGCTTTTGTAAGTTTAAGAGGTTCGACATCAGAACAGGTATTGGTCTTAGTTGACGGCAAACGCCTTAATAAACCCGGAGCTGGACAGGTTGATCTCAACTCAATCTCTATCCCGATAGAAAATATAGAGAGGATCGAGATATTAAGAGGTGCTTCTTCAGCGCTTTATGGTGCGGATGCGATGGGTGGCGTCATAAACATAATCACGCTAATTCCTGACAAGCCGGTAACAAAGATAAGTGCATCGTACGGCAGGTTTGTAACAAGGGATATAAGCATCAACACCTCAAGGAAGATCGGGAATGGAGGTTTT
>JAKALU010000195.1 GCA_021824065.1 Nitrospirota bacterium | reverse complement strand
AGCTTGCTGCGAGTGGAAGCACGCGCTCCTGAAAAAACCGCCTTTTGAAAGATATTCAGCCGCCTTTAAATCCTCCTCTGCCTGTTTTAGCCCCCCTGCCACTATATCCCTCATATACAATAACCTCCCTTCTTTTAATATTGACCTTAAAAAAGGACTTCCCTTTGCATAATGTTCTCTCAATAATGATGCAGGGACAACGAAGGGGTCAATAGCAAATTTTCGGTAAAAGTTTTTCAAACATCTTTGCGCCCGGCGGTGAAGATCGTCGGGAGATCCTTCTTTATCATCAGTAATGATCAATAAATCAAGATCCGTCCCTGCCCCCTCTCTGGCAACGGAACCGAACAAAACAACAGAGACAGGGTGTAATGCCTTTACAATAGAAAAGGTTATTTCTTTTGCATCTTTGACAGTAACCATACTCTTCGCCTCAAAAACAAACTGTTGTTTTTATGCCCCCTCACCGGACTGCGCACATACATTTTCTATAACAACCTCATACTCCTTTATAATCTTTTCAACCCTGAAATCTTCTGCCCGTTTTTTCCCGGCCTCACCCAGTCTCTTTCTTAAATCTTCATCCGTCAAAAGCCTTTTAATGGCTTCTGCCAATGCCTTTTCATCAGCGGGCGGAACCAGAATACCGTTAATGCCATCTGTAATTATCTCTTCAGGTCCTGTGGGACATCTTGTTGCAATAGAGGGAACCCCCAATGCTAACGCCTCTAGAAGGACATTTGGGAAACCTTCATATAAAGATGAAAGCACAAACAGATCCGAACGGACTAAATATTTGTATGGATTCTGAACAAAGCCCGAGAGAGAGACACTGTCAACAATGCCAAGTTCAGATGCCAGTTTCTTGAGCCTCCCCTCCTCTTCGCCTTTCCCGAGAATAATCAGGCGGCTTTTTATCCCATCCGAATGAACTATTTTAAAAGCCTTAAGAAGAATGTCGAACCCTTTTTGAGACGTCAGTCTCCCTATCGCTATTATTAGTGGAACATTTTCTTCCTCTATATCTGCATGTTCTTCGCTCAGTTCTTTGACCCTTTCTATGTCAATAGGATTGTATATAACACTTAATTTGTCTGATGGAATTCTTGAAATACTTTCCATCTGCTGCCCCATGGCTTTTGAATTAATCAGAACCAAGGAAGCGCCGGGATAGAAAAAACGAATTGCAAGCCTCCGCATAAACTCTGCCAGCTGTCCTTCTTCCGAATTCTCCAGTCCGTATCTCTCACATACTATAAAACCTTTTTTAATCCTGCCCAAAAGCCCTGCCAGCAATGACATAAGATTTGCATACCACATGAAACTTACAACTGCATCAGGTTTCTCTTCCCTTAGAAGCTTTGCGAGCTTGATTAGAATGAGCCATCTTGAATTGAGCACTACCAGTTCAATATCAGGTGGAATTTCAGATAAAAGCTCGCCTTTCTTCACAAACAAAACAAGGTTGGGTTTAAATTTACTTCTATCAATATACCTGAGTATACTCAACAGTACCCTTTCAGCACCGCCGCCGTGAAGGGCTGGAATAATAAAAAAAACCCTTTTCAAATCTTTTTCCCCTTCATGCATATCTGCGTAAGTGCACTGTCCTTGCCGTCGTCATAAAGTTCCATATCTCTGAAACCTGCATCCTTAAACCATCTGTATACCTCTGACCATGTGTGTTTCCATTGGTATTTCGGAGTATACCAGTCAAAGGTGTCCAGCCACCTCCACTTCCACTTAGACCAGTTTGCCGTCGGCAGAAGGAACTGGGCAGCCTTTCCCAAAAAAGGGATCTTATGAATGTAATAGAGAGGCACAGCAACAGCTGAAAGATAATACATGAGTTTAATCGGCAGCCTTGTCGTTATCTTCCTCCAGATATCGCTGAAATAATGATAATGCCCCAGGGCGTACAGGAAAACTGCAAACTCTCCCCCCTTTTTCAATAAAGGAACAACTTTGCTGAATGCCTGTCTTGTGTCATGAGTATGATGAAGCACACCTATCGAATACATGTTGTCAAAAGTTTCTTTTCTGAAAGGCAGATTAAATATGTCAGCCTGTATGATGTGTACGTTATGCCGATTACCGATATTTTTATATGCAGCGTCAACAGCAAAGCTCAGATCAATGCCGACAACCTCTCCTCCCCACATTGAAACAATATCTGCAAACCTTCCGGAGCCGACCCCGATATCGAGAACTAATTTGCCCTTCAGATCCTCCGGCCTCCATCCGGCCTTCCATCTAAGTGTCTTCTCAGACTCATCTGTATTGTTAATAATATCCATCTGGACGTCATAGAACTTATTCCATTCGAAGCTGAAGGTATCAACATACTTATCCATGGAAACAAAACGCGGGATGTAATCCCTTACAGGATAACTCTTACCGCAACCCTTACATGCAAGCAACCCATCCTTAACCTCTTCTCCTTCAAGCAAAGTCACGTTAAGCGACAGTTCGCCTCTGCATTCAGGGCAGACAATGATTTCAATCAGCCTCTTTTTCATTTGCTTACTGTACTGCCTGATCTGTAAACGGCTTGAAAATACAGCTGGACACCTCTCCTGTTGAATTCTGGATATATCAGAAGCGCAGATGGGAGAAAGACGATGTTTCTCAGTATTCTCAAAAACTTAAGAAAAGAAATTCCCATGCTTTCTCTGCGGGCTTTTTCAGTTGAAGCAGTATCTTTGGTCAGATCATGCCCAGATGCATCTCTTTTCAGGAAAAAAATATTTAGTTTATTCTTGATCCTTTTTGATGCCCTTCCGAACATGACTGACTCAATCCATTCTGACAGCTTGAACAGCTTCATTTTGATAGGAAAAACCTCTATCGAATCAAATCCGTTTTTTCTCAGAAAAATTTTCAAAGAATCTCCGGAAAACCACAAAAAATGATGGGGCGGATAGTCAGCCATAAACAGTTTTCTGTCCGAATCTGCAAAAAGCCTGTTTCTGTTTGGCACGCTCCCTGCGATAAATCCTCCCTCTGCCAAAAGCTTTTTCACTGTTTCTATAAACTTTCCGGGTTCATCCTGATGTTCAAGCACTTCAAAAAAAGTTATAACGTCAAAA
>JAKALU010000063.1 GCA_021824065.1 Nitrospirota bacterium | reverse complement strand
AAAACAATCATCAAATCAGGACATCCTGCCGAGGAAATTATAAAAGAGGCGGAAAAATCAAAGGTTGACCTTATCGTCATGGGATCTCACGGCAGAAGTGCTTTAAAGGCAGCTGTCCTCGGGAGCGTAACATTTGGAGTTATCCATAAAGATACAAAAATCCCTGTTCTCGTAGTAAGAAAGTGACGATGAAAGCCCTTCAGCAACAAAAATATTATTCGGATATGCCTTCACCTTTAATGGTTAAAAAAGGAGCACCAGCAGCGGCCGGCTTGAAAATTGAACATAGTCCGGCATTCCTTAAAACTTGATAGACGTCTACCCCGGAAATCGAGAGACGGGGACAGCAATGAAAGAATGGTATTTTTATGGATTTAAAAGTCAGAAGCACATCTGAATATAAAAAAATCTCTTCAGAAGAGACTCTTAAATTCTTAGAAACGACAGCAGATGGTCTTTCTGAGTCTGAAATCAGGAATCGCCTCGGGATTTTCGGGTATAACGAAATAATAGAAAAAAAGAAAAATTCCCTGCTTGAATTCCTGCTGCGTTACTGGGGTCCCATGCCGTGGTTGCTTGAGCTGGCAATGGCGCTTTCATTTATCTTGAGACATTACCTTGAAGGAATAATAATCTCTGTGCTGCTTACGGTAAATGCCGTCATAGGCCATATGCACTCGCTGGGTTCACAAAGGGCTGTGGAGCTTTTAAAGAAAAAGTTGGCCGTTCAGGCAAAGGCGCTGTGTGATGGGAAATGGACAATGAAGGAGGCAAGGGAAATTGTGCCGGGAGATGTTATTGCTGTAAAGCTCGGCGATATAATCCCCGCGGATGCGAAGATCTTAAGCGGTGAACTCTCTGTTGACCAATCAGCTCTCACAGGGGAATCCCTTCCAGTAAATGCAAACCAATCGGATATTGTCTATTCAGGCTCTGTAGTAAGGCAGGGGGAGGCCAGATGTGTGGTTGTAAACACAGGCATAAATACATACTTCGGCAAGACAGCAGAATTGGTAAAAATAGCCAAACCAAAATCCCATCAAGAGGAAGTAATGATGGCTATAGTCAAATATATGATGTACCTTGGTATAGCCGCATTAATTTTAGTTTTGATATACGGTGTACTAATGAATTTAGAGGAACATGTCGTAACAGTACTGACGCTTGCTGTAATCTTTCTCATGGGAGCGGTGCCTGTTGCCCTTCCTGCAGTGCTTACCATAGTTCAGGCAGTTGGTGCGATGGAGCTTACCAAAAAGGGGGCGCTGGTAACGAGGCTTGACTCAATAGAAGACGCTGCTTCCATAGATGTGCTCTGCCTTGACAAAACAGGCACTATAACCCAGAACAGATTGTCGGTCACAGACAGCATACCCCTGTCCGGATATAAAAAGGAGGATGTTATCACCATTGCAGCCCTATCGTCTCAAGAGGAGGGAATGGACATAATAGACCTTGCGGTTATTGCATATGCTAAAAGTATGGGAATCGCTTCTAATGTATATAGACAGATTTCATATACACCCTTTAATCCATCGATTAAGAGGACAGAGGCGATAATCGGGGTCGACGCAAAGCGTTTTAAAGCTGTTAAAGGCGCAGCCCAGGTAGTCATATCCATGTGCCGGGGAATCGACAAAGAAAACATGGAGAATGCAGGCAGGATAATAGAGGAGTTTTCCCGGAAAGGTTACAGAACCATAGCAGTCGCTCGATCAGAAGGTGATGATTTAGATAATCTTAAACTTGCAGGATTGCTACTGCTATCTGACCCCCCCAGGCCGGACTCAAAAAGCATGATAGAACAGGCACGAAAGCTGGGAATAAAGCCCATAATGCTTACCGGCGATAATATGGCCATAGCTCAAGAGATAGCCCTTCAGGCAGGGATCGGCGGTAACATTATCCGGATGGCGGATATTGAGGGTTTGAGCGACGATGAGCGGGTGAAGGCTGTCGGAGAGAGCGATGGGTTTGCCGAGATATATCCCGAGGACAAATACAGGGTTGTGAAACTCTTACAGTCCAGAGGGCACATGGTAGGGATGACCGGGGACGGAGTTAATGATGCACCGGCGCTGAAGCAGGCAGAGATGGGAATAGCTGTGAGCAATTCAACTGATGTGGCAAAGGCATCCGCAAGCGTGGTCTTAACCGAACCGGGTATAAGTGTAATAATCGATGCGGTAACAATAAGCAGGCAGACATATCAGCGAATGCTGACATGGGTCATAAATAAGGTTACGAAGGTCATAGAATTTGTCGGTCTGCTGACTATAAGCTTTTTATGGCTCCATGATATTGTCCTTTCTCTCCTGGGAATGTCACTGCTCGTATTTGCAAATGATTTCGTAACAATGTCTCTTTCAACGGACAATGTAAAGCATACGAGCAATCCAAATAAGTGGAATGTAAAAAACATCACAATCGCTTCCCTCGTTCCGGGCATGCTGCTGGTGATTGAGGGAATCCTCGTAATACTGATCGGCCTGAGATACTTTCATCTTGAGTGGGAGAAGCTGCGCACTATGGTAATGCTGAATCTTATATTTAACAGTCAGTTCAGGGTATTAATCGTAAGGGAAAGGAGACATTTCTGGTCATCGCTTCCTGGCAGGGAATTACTTCTTCTGAGCGCGGCAACCATAATCGGATTTGCATTGCTGGGCGTATCCGGCATCTTTGTCACACCACTCACATTGCATCAGGTTCTCGTTGTTCTGGCATTCTCGGCCATATTCACACTTGGCATAGATTTCCCCAAATATTACCTGTTCAGGAGATTCGGATTATGAGCATTACTGAAATCCTTGGAAAACAATCAAAACCATTATTAACAGCATTAGGATTTGTACTTGTCCTGTTAATAGGGGTTATTGATTACCTGACAGACCCTCTCTTTTCTTCTCTGATGCTTTATCTTGTTCCTATTATTCTTGCTACCCGGTTTGTCGGGAGATCAGCAGGCATTCTAATAGCAGTTTCAAGTGCTCTCACCTGGGTTTTAGCAGATATGATATCAGGACCCGCTTATCCTCATATCATCATCCCTATCTGGAATCTTGCCGAGAAGCTCGGCATGTTTTTTATTGTTGTCTATATCCTGTTGCGTATTTCAAAAGCAGAAGAGGAATCACGCAGGTTGGAACGGGAAAGAAAGGATATGCTTTCCATGTTTGCCCATGATATGAAAAATCCACTCATAGTGGCAGGAGGATTTTTATCAAGGCTGATTTCAGGCAAGGCAGGTCCGTTTACGGAAAAACAGATGGAATATCTGAAATTGATGAAGGATGAACTGGGAAGATTAGAAAGGTATATAAAAGACTTCCTTGAACTATCAAGGCTTGAGTCAAGCGAATATAAACCTGTCCCTGCCCCTTTCAATATGTCTGCAGCCTTGAAGATGCGCATCGAGATGGAGCGGATCGAGGCTGAAAAAAAGGACATCAATATAGAATTCAGAATTCCAGAAGATACAGCAATTATGGTCAATGCAGATGCTATCCAAATAGACAGGGTCATTGCCAACTTGCTGAATAATGCAATAAAGTATACAGGTTCAAGCGGCACTATAATTGTTAATCTCATTGAGAGGGATAAAGATGTGCTCGTTCAGGTGGTGGACACAGGGATTGGTATCATGGAGAAACACATTCCTCATATATTCGACACATTTTACCGTGCAAGCAGGGATGCAGGCGGATCCGGCCTTGGATTATCCATTGCCAGAAGTATAGTAGAAGCAAACGGCGGGAAGATATGGGCGGAGAGCATTCTTGGAAAAGGCAGCACTTTCAGCTTTACTCTTCCAAGGTACTATGCATAACCTTTCAGGACTCATGGAACATTTCCCCTATGCAGGACTTTTCATCCTGCTTATCCTCGGCGGCATCGGATTCCCTTTCCCTGAAGACACCACCCTTATTCTCTGCGGATTCCTTATCTCCACCCATGTGGTAAAGCCTGTTTCTGCTCTGCTTGTTATTTATTCAGGATTGCTGATAGCAGATCTTTTTCTATATTTTGTTGGAAAGAAATATGGACGCATGATTGTCACCCACAGGAGATTCCATAGAATTATATCGCCTGAGAGACTTTCAAGGCTTGAAGACAAATTCAACAAAAAGGGGATTCTTGTCGTCCTTCTGGGAAGGCATCTTGTCGGTCTGAGGGCACAGATATTTCTTGTAGCTGGTGTTATGAGAATGTCGGCATTGAAATTTATAATGGCTGATGCTGTTTCTTCAATATTTACTATCGCTGTAATGGTGGGGGCAGGGTATTTGGGAGGGAATAGCCTTCAGATAATAAAAAAAGATATCTCAAGGGTCGAGCATGTAGCGATTTTACTAATTATAATCCTGATAGCAATCTATCTGTCTCTTAGGTACTTTAAGGTGAGACGGGATAAGACATCGTTATAAATTGTGCGGTTACTCGATTTCCAGCCCATACTTCTTAAGCTTTCGCCAGAGCGAAACCCTGTCTATTCCGAGTATCTGAGAAGCAATGGTCTTATTGCCGCCTACCTCTTTTAAGACCCACTGTATATAAGCAGTTTCCTGCTCCTCAAGGGAAGGAATTCTTCCTTCCTTTTTCCTGAAAGTTCTTATGCTCAGTTCTTTCAAATCTTCTGGCAGATGAGCTATCTCTATTTTATTGTTATTTGAGAGGGCAACGCCTCTCTCTATGATATTCTCAAGCTCTCTGACATTACCCGGGAAGTCATAATTCATTAACAGGCTGATTACATCCTGAGATATCTCTGTAACATCTTTTTTCATAAGGGCAGCATATTTTTTTAAAAAATAGTAGCTTAAAAGTGGTATGTCATCTTTTCTTTCTGAAAGTGGAGGAATGTGCAGAGAAACAACATTCAATCTGAAATATAGATCCTGTCTGAAACTGTTATTTTTTATTGCGTCATGGATATCCCGATTTGATGCTGCTATAAACCTTACATCTACTTTTACAGGCTCTGTTGCCCCAAGCCTTAAGACCTCTTTTTCCTGAATTACCCTTAACAGCTTTACCTGCATGGAGGAAGGCATCTCTGTTATCTCATCCAGAAAAAGCGTTCCTCTTGATGCCATCTCTATCAATCCCTTTTTCAGCGTGGTTGCACCTGTGAAAGCACCTTTTTCATGGCCGAAAAGTTCGTTTGACAGAAGTTCCTCTGTGAATGCACCGCAGTTAATAGCAAAAAACGGTCCCTCCGCGCGGTTACTGTTAAAGTGTATATGCCTCGCAAATAATTCCTTTCCGGTTCCACTTTCACCACCTATTAAGACATTGCAGTCTGTAGGGGCTATCTGCCTTGCTGTGTCAAGGAGTTTCTGCATCAGGGAATCCTGGGTTATAATTTTTACTTTCCCCTCAAATTTTTCTATCTCCGCTCTCAACTGGGCATTTTCATTTTTGAGACCTACTTTTTCTACCGCCTCCCTGACAACCTTTCTTACCTCATCCAGCTTGAAAGGCTTTGCTATATAATCGTAAGCCCCCTTCTTCATTGCCTGGATGGCCGACTGAATAGTTGCATATCCTGTTATCATTATCACTTCTGTATCAGGGTAGAGATCCTTGCATTTTTTCAATATCTGCATACCATCAACTTTTTCCATTTTTAAGTCGGTAAGCACAACATCAAAACACTGCTCCTCAAGCAGTTTCAGAGCTTGCGGGCCCCTCTGAGTCCCTGTAACCACATACCCTTCTTTTTCCATAACATGCTCAAGATTCCTTAAGGCTATCTGTTCATCATCAACAATCAATATCTTTACATTGCGGTACATAAATCAAGACTCCTTTATCGGTAGTTTTATTGAGAAGACTGTTCCTTTCCAAGGCGTGCTGTTTACCTCTATTATACCTTCATGCTCTTCTATGATTTCACGGGCGACAAACAAACCAAGCCCTGAGCCTTTTTCATCATCTTTTGTTGTAAAGAACGGCTCAAATATCTTTGAAATGTTTCCGGGCTCTATGCCGGAACCCGTATCCTGAATTCTTATCTCTACCGTTTTAGTTTTATTATCTTCCTTTGCAGAAATGGAAATCTCCCCTTCATCGGGTATTGCATCAATGCCGTTTTTAATAATATTTAAAAATGCCTGCTGTATCCTCTGCTTATCAGCAATAATCCAGACGTCCTCCGGGATATCTGTGCCTATCTCGACACTTGTAGGGATATCTCCCTTTAGAAGTCTAACCGTGTCTTCCATTAAGTCCTTCAATGGCAGCGGTGTTTTTTTGAATTCTTTCTTCCTTGCAAATTCCAGAAGTGAATGAACCATAGCCTTTGCCCTCTCCACCTGCCCATCTATCTGCTCTAAAAGTTCTCCTTTATATTTGATATCAGGATCCTCTATCTCCTCATGTAATATCTGACAGGAAGTAGATATGTTGGACAATGGATTGTTCAGCTGATGGGCAATGCCAGAGACCATTGTACCCAGAGAGATAAGCTTTTCTGACTGGATTATAAACTTCATCTGCCTCAATTCCAACTCCTTAATCATCCTGCTGCATGCACTGCTGAGAGATAATATTTCCCTGTCCGATGAATCGGTAGAAAGCGTGCCGCAGGTATCAAACTTTCCGTCCGCAATACTCTGCATGCTGTTCTCTAATTGTTTTAACGGCCTCACAACCATTCGTGACAGATACTGACCGATGAGACAACCGGCAACAATAAGAAAAACAATCGATGCAAGAAGAACCATTTTAGAAGAGAATATCAATGACTGGATATACTTCCGCTCTGCTATGGATATGGCCTCCGTGGCGGTGACGACCTTCTTGCCCTTCTCTCTTATTTTGCCTTTCAAAGCAGAGGCGTCAACAGGATTGAGTATCTTGTCCAGTTTATAATACCTTTGCACAAGATATTTATATTCCTGGATATCGCCTTCTAAGGAATACACATCTGTCTTGATCGAAAGTTTTTTTATAGCCTCCTTATTCCTCTGCAGGATATCTTCTGCCTTCTCTGTAAATCGTAAGTTCTCAGAGTAGTCTTCTTTGTCTTCATAAAGGAAGTAGTTCTTTTCAAATCTCCTCATCTCAAGGGTCGTATCAAAAAACTCAGAGATGATAAAACCGAAAGCAATCTTTCTTTCGATTCGCTTCAGATTAAGATAATTCAGGAGAGAAACAACGACTATAAGGGCAAGGCAAATGTAATAACCATATTTGACCTTATTCTGTATGCTGGGCTGAAATTTAATCACGGGTGATTCTAACACCAACTTATTGCAAAATGCAATATCGGCAATTAAGATGCAACATTGCTTAAAAAGGCTGGTTTATTAGGTTTCTGAGAAATGTCCGAGATTATGATGCATATTGCAACATAGTTGTCTTGCCCGGAATATAATGACTTCTCAAAAAATTCAATTATTCCACATAGTTATCTGGATCCCGGATTCTGGCATAGATATTGGAATTGATATCCCGGCAAAACAAGCACACAGGACTTGTAAATACCGAAGATTAAGGAGGTGTTAAATAATGAAAAGCCTCAGAAAAGAATTAGAGGATATCTTTGCATCGGTTGCTTTCGCCGAGGCAGGGGAGCATGAAACAGCAAAGGAAATTCTGAAAGGCAAGAAAACAATACTACTTGCCGTTTCTGACATGGTGTTTGATAAGAGTGTTCTTAAGTATGCCTTGAACATAAGTAAAAGGATCGAAGCAGGCATGGATATCCTCTATCTGACAAAGTCGGAGGCTAAAAACAAAGATTTAAAAGAGTTCGTATCAGAAATTGAAAAAGAAGGTATCAGATGCAGTGTGGTCACAAGAGATGGATGCATGAAAAAAGCAATTCTTGATTATACAGAGAAAAGGAGGGAGATATTGTTTGTAATAGTTGGCTCAACACCAGAGCTTGATATTGAATGCAAGACAGGCGAAAAAGCACTTTCGGATGCATGGAAAAAAATGAAATGCCCGTTAGTGGTGGTTTCAAAGGGCGAGATGCCTTCAGTGGCATAGTGAAAATGTCACCCTGAATTTATTTCAGGGTCTCAAAAGATGATGAGAAAGATGCTGAAATAAATTCAGCATGACAATTAAAAAGGAGGAAAAAGGAAATGGGAATTGGAAGAAGTGTATTTGAGTTTTTGAAGATGGCATCTATTCAGCATGCCAGATGGGACTTTGAGGTCTCGATGAGTATTTTAAAAAATCGTAAGAAGATGTTAATTCTTCTGGCTCTGCTTGTACCGATACTCGCAGTGTCTTTATTAGAGGCAGGAGATATGCTGGGGGGAAAAACCGCATATGCCCCGGCATTCTATTCAACCAATATATTTCTTGTGTCTATAGCTATAGGCTTATGTGCAGGACTGATTACAGGATGTATTGGCGCAGGGGGGGGATTTATCATCACCCCTGCTCTGATGGCAGCAGGCGTTAAGGGTATCCTTGCAGTTGGAACGGATCTTTTCCATATATTCGCAAAGGCGATTATGGGAACAGCAGTACATAAAAAACTTGGCAATGTCTCAGTGAAACTTGCTGCGGCCTTTCTTGTGGGTTCAGCTGGCGGCACTTTTATAGGCGGAGCCATAAACAAGGCATTGTATAACAAAGACCCGTTGTTAAGTGAGGCGTTCATTAGCACAGTATATGCTGTATTGCTCGGTTTTCTCGGTTTTTATGCCCTTATCGACTTTATTAAGGCAAGAAAATCTATAGACACAGGCGATGCCCACGGCGGCGGCTCAAAAGGCATGACTGACCTCGCCCTTAAGGTACAGAAACTAAATCTCCCGCCTGCTATAAGATTTGACGAGGACTATGTTCCTGGCGGCAGAAAAATCTCAGGCGTTATCGTCGCCATCGGTGGTGTCGTTGTAGGTCTTCTGGCGGCCATAATGGGTGTGGGGGGAGGATTTGTAACCTTCCCGATGTTCGTTTATGTATTCGGTGTCTCCTCAATGACAACAGTCGGTACGGACATACTCCAGATTATCTTCACCGCAGGGCTTGCAGCAATCTCACAGTACGCAATTTACGGTTATGTCTTTTACACACTCGCAATGGGAATGCTCCTTGGCTCATTGATAGGTATTCAGGTCGGCGCACTCACAACAAAAGTTGTCAAGGGAATTCATATCAGGGGATTTTATGCTGTGTCTATCCTCGCGGGTTTTATTAACAGGGCAGCAACGTTACCAAAGAAACTTGTAGAACTTGAAGTTATAGACATGTCAAAAGATGTTGTTAAGACCATCGAGTCTGCCGGAAACGTGATATTCTGGGTTGTAGTCAGCGTATTTGCAGTATGGGTTATAAGCAAGTTTGTAGTAAATATCAATGTATTAAGAGGCGAGGAAGAACATGTGAGTCCTGTCCTCGTAAAGGAGGAGGCATAACATGATAGTAAGAAACAAAAAACCATTCAGCATCGGGGTTGTTTTTGCAATATCATTTCTTGCCGTGCTGCTGCTGATATTTTCTCCTTTGTTTGGGAATAAAAACGGCCTTCAGTTCTCAGACGACAGCTTCAATAAGCTTGCAAAGGGCTCATCATATTTTATCCCTAAGATCTCAAAATCAGCTGAAAAAGTTGCTGGGAAACCATTATCTGCCAGAATAAAACTCGATAAGGCAGAGGATGTCATAGCAACTGCAAAACTGTTTACAACAGCCGGCGCAAAGGTAGATATAAAAGATACAGAGCTTAAGATAGAAGGCGACCTCGGTGTTATTCTTCAGAGCGTTCTGAAAGATGCAGACTCCATGTACAAAAATGACGGGAAAACAGTATCAGAGCGTTATGGATATGACGAAAAGAAGGCAATGAAGAACTGGTGGACGGCACTGAGCAAGATAGAAAAGGGACTGAAGAAGGATAAAAATGTAGATGATGCAAAAATAGTCTCTGATGTAAATAAGAAGGCTGTTGAACCCGGGTATAACTTCTATAAGATTGATGCTAATAATGTAAGCGAACATGCAGGCATGATGTCGGGTCTCCTTGTGTTCTACGTGGCATATACAATGTGGTGGGGATACGCCATATTTTATATGTTTGAAGGAGTGGGACTCAGCATGAAAAAGGCAAAGGTTAAAAAAGAGGCGTAATGAAACAGACAGGACATAGCATTTTCACTCATTCTCGTCCCGACTTCATCGGGACTCCGAGGTTTTTGCCTCCTTCCATTTTAATATTCACTGTTGGAATATCGGCAAAAAAAGCCGCTCAAACGCTATGTCCTGCTGTTTCGATTAATAAGAATTGATATGGGAAGATACAGAAAAATACTTGTAGCAGTTGACGGTTCTGATTCAAGCAATAATGCCTTCAGACAGGCATGCAAAATTGCCCGCCAGGATGCGAGCTGGATAACAGTTATTACAACAATCCCACTTTATCAGGATCAGTTTGAGGTGCTCAGCATAAAGGAAAAGGTAAGCAAAACACTGAGAGAAGATGGAGAAAAGATACTCTCTGAGATCAAAGAAGTTGCATCTGAAGAGGATGCATTTATAAGGCCCATTCTCGAAGAAGGGAGCCCGGTTAATACAATAATAGATACCGCTGAAGAGGGTAACTTTGATCTGATAGTTGTGGGCAGACACGGTAAAACCCAACTCGAAAGGGCTTTAGTAGGAAGCGTTACAGCCCGCGTCATAGGCCACAGCCAGAGAGATGTACTTGTTGTTCCAAAAGGCGCTGCTGTAGGGTGGGAGAAAATACTTCTTTCCACAGATGGTTCGAAATACAGCAAGGCTGCTACAGAAAAGGCTATAGACCTCGCAAAGTCCTACGGTGGGCAATTAGAAGCAGTATCTGTTGTGGATGTGACAGAGGAATTCCATACAGAGGCGCCTGGAGCCGTTGAAGAGCTTGTAAGAAAAGCAAAAGGGTTTGTGGATTACGTCAAGAAAAAGGCGGAGACAGAGGGGATAAAAACAGAGACCCTTGTAAGAGAAGGCGAGACTTTCAAGGTTATCACAGACCTCTCAAAAGAATATAATTCTGACGTCATAGTCATGGGAAGCCATGGACGAACAGGGATGAAGAGACTCCTCATGGGAAGTGTTACTGAAAAGGTTATAGGTTATGCCCTGTGTCCAGTGCTCGTTGTTAAGGGGTAAATGTCTTGTTTTTAAAAGGAGGAAGAAATGAAAAGACTGATTAAAAAAATAGAAAATCTGATGATGGCGGTGACATTTGCAGAGGCCGGAGAGCATGAGACTGCAAGAGAGATAATGAAGGGAAAGAAGATGCTTGAGAAAAGGGATATCATAAGACCCACTCAAAGGCCGTCAAACAGACTCAGAGCAGAGTAAAAAAATTTTGATCTAATGATAGGGGCCCCTGCAACGCAGGGGCTCTTCACTTTACCAAAACCAGATCAACAACATCCTCAATCTTATCTGCAAAAAGGATCTTCAGATCCTTCTGAATATCTGCAGGGACGTCTTCCGTTTCGACCTTATTCCTGGATGGTAAAATCACCGTTTTTATCATTGATCTTCTTGCCGCAAGGATCTTTTCCTTAATGCCTCCAACAGGAAGGATGCGGCCACTCAAGGTGAGTTCACCTGTTACTGCAACATCCCTTTTTGCAGGTCTGCCTGTAAGAAGGGAGATTAACGCAAGGGTAATGGTGGTTCCTGCGGATGGGCCGTCTTTAGGAATCGCTCCTGCGGGAACGTGGATATGGATATCATGGTTTAAGAAGAAATCTTCCGGAATCCCGAATGCTGATGAATTGCTCCTGATATAGCTTAACGCTGCCTGGGCTGATTCGCGCATAACATCTCCGAGGGATCCTGTAAGTATGAGATGTTGTTTACCTTTCATGATTGCTGCCTCAACAAAAATGATATCTCCTCCAACTTCTGTCCAGACAAGGCCTGTTGTAACGCCGATTCGGTCCCTTCCCTCCGCCACTTCAAAATAATATTTTCTTGGTCCCAGTAATCTCTCTATCATCTCAGGAGCTACTACTACAGTCCCTGCATGTTCAGTATGCTGGACAAAATCTTTTGCAATCTTCCTGCATACGGAGCCAATCTCCCTCTCAAGATTTCTTATGCCAGCCTCGTGTGTATATTCCTGAATGATTCTGTAAATAGCCTCTTCAGTAAACTCAGGGGGATAGTCGGATAAGCCTGCCCCCTTTATCTGTCTTGGAATCAGGAAGTGAGATGCTATGTTTACCTTATCTTCCTCTGTATATCCCGAGAATTGGATAACTTCCATCCGATCCCTGAGGGCATCAATAATATTGTCAGCAATATTTGCTGTGATGATGAACATGACGCTCGAAAGATCAAAAGGCACGTCAAGATAATGGTCTATAAAATTAGAATTCTGTTCGGGGTCCAGGACCTCGAGCAACGCTGATGCGGGATCACCTTTGACATCGTGTCCGATTTTATCCACCTCGTCAAGAATGATAACAGGATTAGCCGACTCTGCACGGCGGATTTCCTCAATTATCCTCCCTGGCATTGCACCAGCATATGTCCTCCTATGCCCTCTGATCTCGGCCTCGTCCTTTATCCCGCCCAATGAGATCCTTGCAAATTTTCTTCCGAGTGCTCGCGCAATAGACCTGCCTAAAGATGTTTTCCCTGTTCCAGGTGGTCCCGAAAAACACAGTATTGAGCCCTTTGTTTCCTTTCTTAAACTCCTTTTCTCTATAGCCTGCTCGACTGTTGTCCTGACCTCATCCAGCTTAAAGGGTTTGGCAATATAATGAAAGGCACCTCTTTTTATGGCTTCAACTGCGGTGTCTATCGTGGCATAGCCCGTCATCATGATGATCTCCGTGTCAGGATATCTCATTTTTGACCTTTTGAGAATCTCCATCCCGTCAATTTTCTCCATTTTAAGGTCTGTCAGGACAACATCAAATTCAGATGATTCTAATTTCTTGAGTGCCTCTGCGCCGTTGGATGCAGTGAGAACTTTATAGTCTTCCTTTGCAAGGATATGTGCCAAATTTTTTCTGGCTACTTCCTCATCGTCAACCACTAATATTCGAGGTCTCCTGTTCATCCTCAACTTTTTAACAGCCAGATGTTCTAAGACTCTCTCCTTAATTTTATGTAACCCGTAGTGGTCTTCATTGAGAACCTGTTCTGCTCTGTTGAGATCGAGATTGTCCTCGGTTTTCTTGTTCCACGGCAGAGAGACGAGATAATCAACGTATGTGAGCCCTATAGTATACTCGGCTGTTGCAGGGCTTATCTTGCTTAATATCTCCAATTCTTTATCAGCTATTTCTTTTGTATGAGGAGGCATTTGAGCGTTCGTAATTTTCTCCCGCAATTCCTCCAGTACCGCAGCGTGCTGTGTTTCCTCGGATCTCTTAAATAATTTCATAGATATATTTTAAAAGATTACGCCTACTTAATAAATAGAATAATATCGGTGTCACCGGCTCCTGTCAGTTCATGGCAAAACACTTAACTTTTTCGTAATTATGGACTACAATTATCACGTATGAAAATAAGAGATAAACTTTTCCTTGGCTTTGGTCTTTATATATTCCTTGCCGCTGTCCTTGGATTTTTTGCATACAAAGAACTTCGCACCATCACTACCAGATTAGCACTCGTTGAGGTAGCAGATGATATAACCAATACCATACTTGAGGTAAGGAGATACGAAAAGGTTTTTCTCCTTTTAAAGGATGAGGAAAGCAGGAAGGAGCTAAATAACTATCTCGGCATATTAAAGAAGGATATCGACGATATTAAGATCGAGATAATAAAAGAGATCGGGAGAAACAACCATGATATGATGAAAACGGCAATAGCCGAATACGAGGATCTGTTTAGCAACGTGGAAA
>JAKALU010000194.1 GCA_021824065.1 Nitrospirota bacterium | reverse complement strand
TTCCGATCTATCAAGAGAGTATAAAAGCGATTCAGCAGGCACAGGTTTTGGCGATGAAACATACTCTCCAGTTGTAAAGGTCGAGTTTGAACCCGAAAATATTCCATCTAAAAAGATACTTGTAAAGTATGAATGGCGCGATGTCCTGTGCAAGAAAAGGATTCTCAAATGCTGGCGGGAAGGGAAAAACAGACTTTGGGACGAGGGCGAATATGCACCTTATCCACCTGGGTATATTGAACGGTAGGGAAATAGAAAGGGCTGGATACAAAAACCTCCAGCCCTTTTATCCTTTATAGTAGCAAAACAACACTCATCCTTTTTTATATTTGAAAATATAAGGTGTCCCTGATTTTCAGAAAGCAATTAGCCTTTTAAGCAAGCTATTCCTTATTTTCTTCGGGCTTGTTCTCTGGGCCGGTTATTTCAGCATGCTCTTGAGGATTTGTATCATCTTTTTTAAGACGCCTCTGCCTTTTCTCTTCCTGTTTTTTCTGTCGTAAAAGTTCTTTTCTCCGCTTGTCGCTTTTATATGCTCCACCGTGTCTTGCCAAAATAGTCTCCTTTCTTTAATGCTTAAAATATAACATGATTGAGAGCATGTTAACCACAAAATATTTTTATTTAGCTGCATTACCGGAGCAATTATTTAAAAGGCTTGAAATAAAATATTGACTTTAATCGTGCAAAATGCCATCATACAAACGAAGTTTCAGAAGTTTTTGCATTTGAGCATTAAAGACCACAAAGACTTTTAGCTTTGTGGTCTTTTTTATTGAGTAGTTCTGATGCTTTAATTCATAAGTAAGGAGGTAATAATATGGCTAATGGAACAGTAAAGTGGTTTAATGACACCAAGGGTTTTGGCTTTATCACATGTGAAGACGGCAGTGAAGTTTTTGTTCACCATTCTTCCATACAGGGCAATGGCTTTAAGTCCCTCGCCGAGGGTGATTCAGTCAGCTTTGATACTGAAAAAGGCCCAAAAGGTCCCAAGGCAATCAATGTAGTTAAGCTCTAATTGATGCAAAAGCCCCTTTGTTTTGCAAGGGGGCTTTTTATCTCTTAAAGGAGAAAACCGTAAATAGACAGGATTATGCAGCAAAGAGAGAACTGAAAAAACAAAACAGGCTTGATGCCGGTTTGATTTCAGGGCGCTTTCCTGAAGTTTCAGGAATGGTAATTCATATGACCTATTCCCAAAAAGTATTAAATCCTATTCTTATGGAGCGCACTATTAATATCTGCCCTGACAGTTATGCGTATTTTAATATGGAATGTATGACAAAAAGTTGTTCTAACGGCGGGTTTGACCTGACCTCAATAATTGCCGATATGGTTAAAAAACATACGAAGTCAGCAAAAGGAGAGATAAACTGCAAAGGGGAAGTTGGTGTTGCTGCCTCCGGTCATGCATTTGTTCTATACGAAATAAGTATTCAGTACAAAAAATAATCTAAATAGAATCCATTTAACATTTCGCATAAGAATACCAGAAGATAAAATCGTAAACAGTTTTATTTAGAGTGTTCTCGCGGTATTTTATGTGTAAGTTCTTCCATTAATTCCATCTGGATTTGCTGGATTTTCATAAGCCTTTGCCACTGATTCATGAGAAGATGGTCTATTTTCTCATGTAAATGACGAATCTCCAGTTCTGCTTTGAGATTTATACGATAATCATGTTCTGATTGCAAGCGATCCCTCGCCTCCTGGCGATTTTGACTCATTAAAATGACGGGAGCTTGAATGGCAGCAAGACATGAAAGGATCAAGTTTAGAAAAATGAAAGGGTATGGGTCAAACGGCTTCCAGATTATTAAGGCGGAATTTACGGCAATCCACAGAAATAGTACTCCGCAGAAGATGCCGATAAAACGCCAGCTTCCGCCAAAGTCAGCAAGCTTGTCTGCCATTCGTTCCCCTAATGTGCGTTGCCGGTCGTACTCAACATTAATGTTCTTAGACAAGAGTTCTTGCTCCCTGAGGCTTCTTACGACTTGTTCTTCTAAAACCGAAAGCTCACCCTTATCAGTTTTGATAACATCCTTGACATACTCTGCCCTAAAGCGATTCAGGTCAGAAATACAAATGAAACCTTTTGATGACCAATCGGGATGTGTCGCCTTGATTCTCTCGGCGATAGGGTCCCGGACCATTTCCGCTGACATTACCTCGCTCATTTTCTTTTGCTTTTTACAAACATGGCAAAGAACAGTCTCTTGCTGCCTTATGGTCATTTTATCCTCACCTCCAGCATAGCCCTTTATATGGTGGTTAACTTATTATAAGTGAATAGTGTTTTTTTGCACCATAGTCATAGATAAACCAGTTGGTTGACCTGCTAATCGGCTTCTCTCAACGCTTTTTTAATCTTTATACACACGGCCTCCTTTTTTATCAGTCTTCCGAAACCCCTTCTTTACTTTCTTGATAACATCAACTTCGTGCTCTATTTCCTTTGCATGTCTCTCATGTTTCTCCATCACTATCCTTTCTGCCTCTAACCAATCTCCTAATTCATACCCATGAGCCCTTCCTCTTTTTTCATAAAGTTCATACGCAACCCTTGCAATCTCATCATATATACCCTTTTTCTTATCCATTCCATCCTCCCTCTAAAAAATATCTCTTAGTTGATAAGAAATGCATCATGTCTCAAAACCTGATAGTTTCTCCTCGGTCAACTCGCTGGTCTTGCGCTCAAGTTCCGCAATAACCTGAGCACCTAACAAAAGGATTAATGCTACAGCTTCTACACTGAGAAGGGCAACCACTACCGTGGCGATAGAACCATAAATTAAATTTACCATAGATATGACCGAATAATACCATACCAGCACACGGCGGGTGATCTCCCATAAAATCGTTGCGGTTATCCCTCCGATCAGTGCGTGACGAAACGTGATACGCACCACGGGCATAACCAGATATATGGAAGTGAGCATAAGCACCTCGCCAAGTATCCCCAGTATATACAGCGCAACCCTGGAAGTACCTTCAAGACTCAAACTCCATCCGAAAATTATCAATTGCCTTTTTTCAAGTATCTCTAATGCTCCCGCAATAAACGACACCAGCAATATACCCAGACCCATCAACAAGATATACACATAAG
>JAKALU010000004.1 GCA_021824065.1 Nitrospirota bacterium | reverse complement strand
TCCGATCTGATAGTGAATGGCCGATAAGGACATACCAGTGTCAGTCCCCGCCTGCAAAATTTGTTTTTGCTCAGGAGTACAAAGGTGGAAGACTTGGTATTGCATTGGACTCGACCGTATCTGACGGATGTATTATAAGCGGCGGAAGGGTGCAGAACTCTGTGCTCTCTCCTAATGTAAGGATTAATAGCTGGGCAGATGTGAGGGACTCTGTGCTTATGGAAAATGTTGAGATAGGGAGGCACTGCAGAATAAAAAAGGCAATAATAGACAAGGATGTCTATGTGCCTGAAGGGACTGTAATCGGATATAATCTTGAAGAAGATAGTAAAAGATTTCATGTCAGCCCTAATGGCATAGTAGTGATTCCAAAGGGTGTTGAGATAAAATGAGTCTGGTTGGAAGGCTCGAAGACCTTGCCCTCGCTGATATATTCCAGATACTGAGCATCGGTAAGAAAACAGGGACTCTCGTAATCAAGGGAGGAGCAGGTTCTGCCCTAATCGTGTTTAAAAATGGTCTCGTTGTCAGAGCAGCGACCAGCGCACTTGACGGGACCCTCGGCCATGACCTTCTGCACAGCGGAGTGATAAAAGAATCTGCTTTGAAGATGGCTCTGGAAGTAAAAAAAAAGCTGCCCACCAAATCAATTGCAGAAATACTTTTTGATTTTGGCGCTGTAAATAAAGACGTCATGGAGAAGGCCTCAAAAAAGAGGATAGAAAAGGTCGTCTATCAACTCCTGCTCTGGCAGGATGGTGATTTTCAGTTTGAGCTTGATGACCTTGATATAAAAAATAAGATAGAAGTTGAAGATTTTGGGTGGGAGGTCTCGAAAGGAATCAGCCCTGAATACCTTCTCATGGAGGGCGCAAGGGCATATGATGAATCTGTCCAGCAAGAGTTTGTTCCAAATACAGAACTGACAGAAGAGGCCGAAGAGAGCGGATGGGAAGAGGATTGGACAGGCCAACCAGCCGCTGAAAGGAAAGATATTTCTGCCCTGAAGTCACTTACGCAGGAACTGAGATTTCCCAACTCAACCTCAGAAATAACGCTGCTTATACTCAGATTTGCAAGCGATATCTTCCAGAGGGGTGTTCTGTTTATGGTTGGAGAAAATGAGATTGTAGGCCTAGGTCAGTTCGGGCTCGAGATAGAGAGGGCCGATGAAAAAATAAGAGAGACAAAGCTCTTTTTAAAAAACAGCCCTTTCCTGACAAAGATTGCGGGTGAGGCGCAGTCATACAGAGGGGCAATGGAAAGAGATAAAGTCACTGAATCCATGATGAACGAACTCGGCGGAGGTTGGCCGACAGATGTTGCGATATTCCCCATAATTGCGGAAGGGAAGGTTGCTGCAATGCTTTATTGCGATAATCTCCCAACAGACGAGGCTATTGAAGAGACAGAAGGACTTGAGATATTTGTCAGCCAGGCAGGTCTTGCTCTCGAAAAATCATTGCTCCAGCGCAGACTTCAGGAAATGGAAAAAAAGATGGGGGATAAACACAAGACGTGATGCTTTTTTTATTGGTATTTGTTAAAATTCATGGTGTCTATGCCCTTTTTAGATTTAAATTTCCTGAGGGGGTTATGTGAAATCCATTCTTATTGTTGAGGATTCAGCAACTACACGCTCTCTGATGAGGGCCGTTATCGAAGAAATCGGAGATTTTAACATTGTTGAGGCACCCACAGGCTTTGATGCCTTAAAACTACTCCCTTCACAGGATTTTGATCTAATAGCAACTGATATCAACATGCCTGACATAAACGGCCTTGAACTGATAAATTTTATCAAAAATAACCCGAGATACAGTAATATCCCCCTCATAATAGTCACTACTGAAAGAAGCGAAGAGGATAAAAAAAGAGGTATGGCGCTTGGTGCAACTGCTTATGTCACAAAACCCTTTAAGGCACCCGAACTCCAGGATATTATAAGAAAGATCCTGAACCTATGAGTTCATCTAAAAAAGAGTTTATAGCTGAAGCAGAAGACCTACTCGAAGAGTCGGGCCGACTAATTCTCGAGATACAGGATACATTCCAGACAGGGCTTAATCCCGATACCATCAATGCCCTATTCCGCTCCATACATACGCTAAAGGGACTTTCGGGGCTCTTTGGCCATCAGGGCATTGCAGACCTCAGCCACGCGCTTGAATCCTTGCTTGATGAGATAAGACTCGGCAAGGTTGACATATCCGATGAGGTCATAAGATTCCTGTTCAATAATATTGATATATTGAGATCGCTTGTCGAGGGTCTCGGCAAAGATAAAGAACAAGACGTATCAGGACATCTGAAGAATATAGAGATATTCAGAAATTCACTCGCGGGAAAGGCAAAAGGTCCTGAACTCAAAGGCATTATTGATGAATCTCTGCTTATGGTTCTATCAGAGTACGAGGAACACAGATTAAGGGCGAATATTCAGGAAGGCAAAGGGATTTATCTTGCAAAGGCTATCTTCCAGCTTGCAGACTTTGACAAATCACTTGAAGATATTACAAAGATAATAAAATCAAAAGGTGAGCTTATATCAACGCTGCCAATCTCAGCGAATGTTCCCCCTGATTCCATAGGTTTCAACCTCATGTTTGGAAGTAATCAACCAGTAGAAACACTTAAAGAGGTAATAAAGTTTGACATCGAGAATCTAATCAAGACAAAGGATGTCGGGGTTGTCCCTCAACCACAAAAAACTCAGGATGCTACACTTAAGAGTACAACCACAACGGTAAGGGTTGATATAGAGA
Source organism: Nitrospirota bacterium (assembly GCA_021824065.1). Classification (GTDB taxonomy): domain Bacteria; phylum Nitrospirota; class Thermodesulfovibrionia; order Thermodesulfovibrionales; family UBA1546; genus JAKALU01. The sequence continues at coordinate 57,029 of JAKALU010000004.1, read as the reverse complement.
AGTTAGACAGGATTCTTAATACCATAGGTGAACTCACACTCGCAAAGGGTGCTGTAAGAAGGATAGGCGAAGAACTGATCGAGACTTATGGCCATTCTCCACTCGTTATTGATGTCCATAAAATTTCTCAGACCCTTGAGAAACGGCTGGCAGAACTTCAAAACCAGGTTCTTGAAATAAGAATGGTTCCCATAGGACAGATATTCTCAAGGCTTGCACAGGTCATCAGAAAATATTCGAGGGAGGTTGGGAAACAGATAGAACTCATCATGTATGGTGAAGATACAGAGATTGATAAATATATCGCGGAAGAGGTCATTGACCCCCTCATGCATCTTGTAAGAAATGCGATTGACCACGGAATAGAGCCTGCAGAAGAAAGGAAAAGAAAGGGGAAAAGGGAGGCAGGAACCATTATCCTGAAGGCATCTCAACGCGGCAACCACGTTATCATTGAGGCAAAGGATGACGGCAGAGGAATTGATATCCAAAGGGTGAAAGAGAAAGCAATCGAAAAGGGTCTTTTAGAGAAGGATGCAGAATTTGATGAAAAAGAGATTATAGATTTTATTTTTACCCCTGGATTCAGTACAAAAGAAGTAGTAAGCGAGGTTTCAGGTCGGGGCGTTGGCATGGATGTTGTGAAGGAAAAACTCTCAACTATTGGAGGTTTTGCCGAGATTGATACAGAGAAAGACAGAGGGACCACAGCTACCCTGACCATCCCTATTACCCTTGCCATTGTCAAAGCCCTGCTCATCAGAGTAGGCGCTATGAAGTTTGCAATACCTCTGACCTCTATCTCTGAAACAGTTGTCATCTCACGAAACGAACTCCAGACAGTAGAGGGGAAAGAGGTCTATAACCTGAGAGGAGAGATGCTCCCGATGACAAATATCGGAAGGGTTTTCGCTCTGGCAGAGAGTGAATCCGAAAAGTCTTTTGCAGTCGTTGTGGGGAGCGGAAACAGGAAACATGGTTTAATAGTTGATGAACTCTTCGGGCAGCATGAGATAGTTATCAAATCACTCGGAGAATATTTTGCAGGGTTTCGCGGTTTCGCCGGGGCCGCGGAGATAGGTAAACATGAGGTTATACTCGTCATAGATATTGATGCCCTTATAGAAGAGTCTGTCATCAAACAAAAAACAAAGGGGGTGTTATAAATGTATGAGGAATTTTATGGACTAAAACTCCGACCATTCAACAAAACACCTGACCCGAAATTTCTTTTCATGAGCAGGGCACACGAAGAGGCGCTCGCGAGGCTGCAATATGCCGTCGAGGAAAAAGAACTGATTCTCCTGACAGGAGATATCGGCTGCGGGAAGACCACACTTACACGAGCTTTGATAGATCTGCTTGGAGAAAAATACAGGATTATACTTATTATCAATCCCAGGCTTACACCAGCCCAATTCCTCAGAACAGTCGCTAAACGCTTCGATATAGATATCCCGTCTAATTTCAAAGATGACATTCTTGAAGCAATCTATTCAAAGGTCTACGAAGATTATCAAACAGGGATAACACCCGTCATAATAATAGATGAGGCGCAGCTTATCCCGAACAAGGAGACATTCGAAGAGATAAGACTGCTTACTAATTTCCAGCTTGATGACACAAATCTTTTATGTCTGATACTTGTAGGACAGTCTGACCTCAGACGCAGGTTAAACCATAAGGCATACCTGCCCCTGAAACAAAGGATCGGGCTCTTCTATCATCTCAGTCCGATTAAGGAAGATGAAATCAGGGGCTATGTGGAACACAGACTGAAGGTAGGTGGCCGTGAGGATATGCTTTTTACAGATGAGGCACTGAAGGCGCTTCATATGTATTCCGGAGGCATCCCGAGATTGATAAACAGCCTTGCAACGTCAGCCCTTTTAAGCGGGCTTGGTCATGAGTACAGAATTATTGAAAGGCAGTTGATTGGCGAAGCTGCCCAGGAGCTTGGACTGAATGGATATAGCGAAAATTAGGAAAAAGATTAAGGAGGAGAAGGAGAAGACTGCGGAAGGAACGCCTGAAGCTACAACTCCTCAAGAATCAGAGTCTCGTAAAGGCGAAGAGAAACCCGTAGAAGAGACAGGTGTCAGAACACAGAGTGCAGAAATCACAGGCGAGAAATCAGAAGACAGACCTGAGATAGTTTCTCAGGAAACTTTCGGTGCTCCGACTGTCAAAAAAGAGAGTATTCCGGATACCGCTGCAAAGGCTGCAAAACCCGAAGAGATATTCACTGATATAATTGAACTTTTAACATTCCGCCTGTCTACCGAAGAGTTTGCCTTCAGGGTTAATGATATTGAAGAGATACTGAGATTCCAGCGAATCACGGTGGTTCCAAAGGTGCCTGATTATATCCTCGGAATCACCTCCTTGAGAGGTAAGATAATACCTGTGACAGACCTGAAAAAGAGATTATCGATTAAAAGCAGGGAGGAGATAGACGAATCTCGCAAAAAGATACTGATTCTAAAAGGTTCAAAAGGACCTTTCGGAGCTGTAATAGATAAGGTAAATAGCGTTATCCGCATCTCGCCATCAGAGATTGTTGAGCCACCTGCCCACCTTTCAGAAGCTGAGTTAATATTTATTGAAGGAGTTGTTCTTCATAACAGCAGATTTATCTCCGTCATTCGAATAGAGGAGGTATCAAATATAAATCTAAAATTAAAAGAATAAAAATATGGAATTCCTTTATTTTGAATCTTTAATTTTGCAGTTTGAATTTATTGGAGGGAGGCTCTATGAGAGAAAAGCTTGAGTTTAAGATAATTATTACTGTTTTAACCATGCTCCTTATCGGCGTTGTTTTAGCAGGCGTTATGACTATGCTTATAGAAAAATCGACTCTATATGGCATCACTGAAGAAAATTCAAGTACCACAGCGACAATTGTCACAAAGAATATTGAGCGTACGATGATCGAAAATAGACCCGACCTCACAAAAACACTTATAGAAGGCATGCGGGGAACTGGCGGGATAGAGGATGTTCGTGTAATAAACTTTGAGGGCAGGGAGGCGTTCAAAAAGGATGCACCAAAAGATGAAGCTGCTTCGATAAAAAAGATAATAAGCACAAACATGCCTATTACAATAAAGGATGCAAAGAGGTTCGTTCTTTACAAACCCCTTGAAAATGCCTCTTTATGCAAGGGCTGTCATGTCCAGGAGGGAGCCATTCTCGGCGCTGTTAAAGTCTCCCTATCCATTGAGAAGGAATACAATAAGGCTCAGAAATCAATAATAACTGTAATCATGGTGACTATTATCGGTTCTTTCGGTTTCAGTTTTGTGCTGTGGTTCATGCTCAGGAAGATGGTTATATTGCCTATCAAGACAATAGAATCAGCGGCATCGAAACTGGCAGAGGGTGACCTGTCATTTGACATAACTGTAAAAAGCAGGGATGAGATCGCCCGGCTCAGCCAGTCTATAAAAGATTCTATCGGTTCCTTAGGAAGAATACTCCAGAGGATTAAAGATGTCTCGATAAGAATCTCACGTGTTGTTGGAAATGTCGAGAAGGACTCAAAAAAGGTGGTGGACGGCACCCAGCTTGAGGCAGAGGCTGTAGCGGATATCTCGAGTTCGGTTGAGGAACTGAATGCTGCCATTTCAGAGATTACTGAAAGCACAGAGGGACTCGCTGCATCGGCAGAGGAGACAGCAGCCTCGATGGATCAGATTGCTACAAGCATAGGACAGGTAACAAACAGCACCCATGACCTCTCCTCATCTGTTGAGGCAACATCATCCTCTATTGAAGAGCTTTCTGCTACGATAAAAGAGGTTGCAAAAAATGCTGATAACCTTTCAATAGCTACGGAAGAAACGTTGTCTGCTGTAGAGGAGATAACATCCTCTGTAAAAGAGGTTGAACTGAATGCAAAGGAATCAGCAAAGCTATCTGAAAAGGTTATGAATGATGCATCAACATTTGGCATGACCTCCATAGAAAAAACCATGGATGGGATGAAGAATATAAAGTCTTCCGTTGAGAAGACAAATGACTTTATAAAGAAACTCGGCGGCAGGTCAGAGGAGATAGGGAAGATACTTAATGTAATAGATGAGATTACAGATCAGACAACCCTTCTTGCCCTGAATGCAGCCATACTTGCAGCACAGGCAGGAGAGCATGGCAAAGGATTTTCGGTTGTCGCCGATGAAATTAAGGACCTTGCAGAGAGAACAGCATTCTCAACTCAGGAGATAGGCTCTCTTATACAGTCCGTTCAACAGGAGGTAAAAGGAGCTGTTCATGCGATGGGGGACGGGCTGAGGTCTGTCGAGGAAGGATTAAAACTTTCAAAAGAGGCATCTGATGCGTTAAAAAAGATTCTGGACAGTTCTAAAAAATCCTCCGAGATGGCATTCTCTATAGAACGCTCTACAGGAGAACAGGCAAAGGCAATAAGGCTTGTCTCAGAGGCAATGGAACGCATCAAAAATATGACGGGACTGATTGCCAAAGCAACGTCAGAGCAATCAAAAGGCATAACCTTGATCATGAGTGCAACAGAAAAGATGAGGGACATATCCCAGCAGGTCAAGACAGCGACAGGAGAACAGGCAGTTAACAGCAAACATATATCACAGGCAATCGAGGTAGTCTCTGACAAGAGCCAGCAGATTTCAAGGGCAATTTACGAACAGAAGATAGGTTCAAACCAGATATGGAATTCCATAGAAAAAATTAAGGAGATTCCAAAAGGAAATCGCGACCTCGCTTTTAATGTAAATAATGCATTGAGGGGTCTTTTTAAAGATGCAGAGTTGATCGATACAGAGATAGGGAGATTTAAATTTTCCGAAGAGAAAGCCAAAGGCGTATTAAGATTCGGGGTTGTGCCTCTGGAATCCCCTGCAGAGATGTTCAGAAAGTTTACACCACTTGCAGATTATCTTAGCAAAAAGCTTGCAATGAAAGTTGAACTGAAAGTGGCAATCGATTTTGAAGAGGCAATAAATGATATAGGGAAGAACATCACTCAATTATGTTACATGACACCATCCACGTACATCGAGGCCCACAACAAGTATGATACTGCTGTAATTGCAAAGGCGCTGAGGGATGGCAAACCCTATCAACACTCTGTGATAATCACAAGGCAGGACAAAAATATTAATTCATTAGGAGACCTAAAGGGCAAGACATTTGCATTCGGGGATTTCCACTCAACATCAAGTCATATTGTTCCAAGGGCTATGCTCTTAGATGCGGGTATAGACCTGAAAGACCTCAATTACTATAACTACCTCGGGCATCATGATGACGTTGCAAAGGCAGTGCTTAAAGGAGAATTCGATGCAGGCGCTGTAATGGAGGCTACTGCTCACAAATTCAAAGACGAGGGGTTAAAGTTTTTAAAGGTCTCGGAGAACATACCCGAATTCAATATATGTGTTAACAAATTTTTGAGTAAAGAAGACGTATCTCTCTTAAAGTCTGCGTTAACCGCCCTGACTGATTTAACAACAGATGGCAGCCTGGCACTTAAATCTATAACTAAAAGTTATACTGGTTTCGCTGAGGCAAGAGATGAAGATTATGATAACATAAAATTAATGATGTCAAAATTGGGGATGATATGAGATTTATACACACCATCCATGAAAGGAGTTACAAGATGATTCAGGACAAGGCGGTGACTGTAAAGTGAAAAAGAAATCTATTGCAGTCAGATTCATACTTGTGGTGCTTCTCATCCTTGTGCTCGGGCAGAGCGCTCTCTGGTTTTGGTTTGTCAATGGTCAGAGCGCGTATTACGCAGAGTCGCTCAAAGATAAAATAAGAACAACCGCCAACCTGCTTACAAATGTCACCACCACTGCCATCCTGAGCTATAACTATAGTTATCTTGACCAATATATTGATGTGCTCTCAAAGGATGAAGATATACTCTCCATTAAGGTGACGGATAAGAATGGAAACGTCTTAAGGGAGAGGGTACTTAAGATTGAGACAAGGCATAAGAGCATTAATCCATTTTATATCCCTTTGATCAATGTTTACTCCGTGCCTATAAAATCTTCCGGAGAGACCATCGGCATTATCGAGATTGTTTACTGCGGTCAGAAGGCTAACAAGGACATAAAAAAGCTTCTTACCATTTCTCCTCTGGGGCAGATCCTTGTTTTCATTTTTGTTATATATGCCATATATTTCTTTTTCCAGAAAAAGGTTGGAAAGCCCATTGAAATGCTTAATGAAGAGATAAAAAAGGCAACAGCAGGGGACCTGACTGTAGAGATCCAGGAATTCGGGGATAATGAGATCGGGAGTATTGCAAGGGGGTTCAGATTTCTTATTGACGGATTAGTTTCCACTCTCAGTAAACTGAGGTCCACATCAGAAAATGTCTCAATGGCTATTGACCAGTTAAACCTTACCTTTAAGAATGTAATAGAGGGGACTCAGAAACAGGCTGAGTCGACCCATGCTGCAATAGCCTCCACCAAACAGGCAAATGCATCACAGAAACAGATAACCGAGGACACAGGAAAACTTATAGATTTTTCTAATGAGAATGTTACATCTTTGCTTGAGATGAAGGCAACAGCAGATGAGATTGTTTCAAGCACAGGCAAGCTATTCAAGGCCGCAGAGGATGCCTATTCTATAGTTGCCGAGATGTCCCAGACTGCTAAAACAATTGCAGGGAATACAGAAGAGACATCTGCTGCAATAGATGATACCTCAGCTTCTATCGAAGAGATAAATGCATCGGTGAAGGAAGTTGAGCATAGTGCAAAAGAGTCAGCATCGCTTGCCTCAAAGGTCACCGAGATTGCATCTGAGGTAGGCATGATGGCTGTTATGGACGCAGTTGAGGGTATGGAGAAGATCTCAGATGAGGTAAAGCACTCATCGGAGATAATAACCCGTCTTGGTGCAAGGTCAGCGGATATCGAAAAAATCCTTTCTGTTATAAAAGATGTTACTGAGCAGACAAATCTGCTTAGTCTGAATGCCGCCATACTCGCTGCACAGGCAGGAGAATACGGGAAAAGCTTCTCTGTTGTTGCTGACGAGATAAGAGCCCTCAGTGACAGGACAGCGTCATCCACAAGGGACATCTCCACTATTGTCAAGACAATACAGACAGAGATAGCAGAGGCAGTAAGGGCTATTGACTCTGGCATGAACAGGGTCAATGAAGGCAGTACAATGGTCTACAACGTCGGGAGTGCATTGCGAGAAACCCTCCACGCATCGGAGCAGTCTGCTGATATGGCGCGGTCAATTGAGAGGGCAACAGAGGAGCAGGTAAAGGGACTTAAACAGATTTCTCTTTCAATAGAGAGTATTCGCAAAATGATGGGTCAGATTGCAAAAGCAACACAAGAACATGGGAAGGGAACATCTTATCTTCTTGAAAGCGTCAGCGATGTCAAAGATGCTTCTGACATAGTTAAACAGGGCACAGAAGAAGAAGCTACGAGCATTAAGATGATATCTAAGAATCTTGAACTTGCAGATGACCGGATAAAACAAATAGGACAGTCATCATCAAATCAACAGAAGGTTAATGAAAGCATCGTGACTGCCATGGAGCAGATAAAGATTATAGGCGCAGCTTCTATAAGAGATGTCGAAGCAGTCTCTCTCTCATTAACAACACTTCGTGATGAAATTGAGCTGCTGAAAAAAGAGATAAAGACATTTAAAACAAAAAGTTAAAAGATTAAAATTCCAGAAAGAGGTTTATCTTTGGATTTTAAATCTTGACTTCGAAGGCAGGGGATTAGAGATGGAAAAATTTGCAGTCTTCAGGATAGGGAACGAAGATTTTGGCGTTAGCATTAACAGGGTTGTTGAGATACTCAAATCACAGAAGATTCATTCCCTTCCTGAACTCCCTGATTTCATATCAGGTGTCATAAATGTCAGGGGCGATGTGATACCGCTGCTTGATCTCAGATTGCGCTTTGGTATCCAGTCTTCTTCAAAAAAGGGACGTATAATAGTAGTACGCCTTGAAAAAGAGAAGATCGGTCTTTTTGCAGATGAGATAGATGAGATAATCTCCTTTGCCCCTGAAGAGATGATCGCCCCGCCGTCCATATTCAAAGGCTTAAAAACAGAGTATCTCACAGGTCTCGGTAAGAAAGAGGACAGGATAATAATACTCCTGGACATTGACAGGCTTCTTACATCAGAAGAAAAGATAATACTCAAGGAATCCGCTGGACTTATAGAGGAGAAAGATGCAGGAACTGGAAAAACTACTTGATAATGAAGATGTAGAAGTCAGAAGAGAGGCAGTTGAGAGATTAAGGGGCAACCCTTCAGATACATCTATTGGATTACTTCTTAAGGCAATGAAAGATGTTAGCTGGAGGGTTAGAAAAACTGCAGTTGACATCCTGCTCGGAGAATATCCGGTTGAGGCATATATCGGAGGATTAATCGCTCTCCTTTATCTCGATGACAATGCAGGTGCAAGGAACTCAGCTATAGAAACACTTATAAAATTAGACAAAAAGGCCACATCTTTTTTAATCGAGGCATTTAATACACAAAACCGCGACGTAAGGAAATTCATAATAGATGTGCTTGGAGAGTTCAAGGATAAAAGGTCTCTGCCATTAATGCTCGATGCCCTCAAGGACGAGGACGATAATGTCAGGGCATCTGCTGTTGAACACCTTGGAAAGATAGGCGAGCCGGCAGTAGTAAATGCACTTATAGAGATACTCGAGAGCGGCGATTTGTGGACAGCATACCCTGCTGCTGACGCACTCGGAAGAATTGGTGACAGAAGGGCCATCCCTTCACTCATCAAAACACTTTCTATAAAGACCCTCAGAGAACCTGTGCTTAAAGCACTCGGCAGATTTTCCGCGCCTGAAACACTTAAGCATATAGTTCCCCTTCTCGAAGATTCGTCAAAGACAATACAGGAAGAGGCAGTAAAGACAATAAAAAGTTTTTATCACAGCGGTGTGAGAGAAGAACTTATTGCAGAGGAAATGAGAAAATTCTTTGGTAACCGCATCATTGATATACTTGTATCACATGCGTGGAGCAATAAACCCGATGTAAGGATTTCCGCTATACTCTTACTCGGTCTTATGAAAGATGAACGGGCACTTGCCCCCTTGCTTGAACTCTCGCTCGAGGAGGATCTTGCAGAAGATGTGAAGAGGGCGCTTGTTTTCATAGGAAAGGACAAACCCGAGGTTATTCTGCCTCTCTTTGATACAGTAAGCCCTTACCAGAAACGGTTCATATGCAGCGTTGCCGGCGAATTAGCATCACCTGCTTTTTACGACATGTTCGAAAAGCAGCTAACAGATGATGACGGCCATGTGAGAAGACTCGCGGCTCTCAGCCTCTCCAGGATAGGAGATATGAGGGCAATAACTCCAATAAAAAACCTCCTGTCCGATATATACGAAGATGTGCAGGAGGCTGCAGTTATTGCACTATCTAATCTTAAGGCAGGTCTTGCGGTTGATGAGTTTGTCAGAACACTCAGCGATAGAAACCCTGTTCTCAGAAAAAACTTCGTGTTACTGCTTGGTGAGATAGGCGCTGTTGAGGCTGTGCACGCAATCGGGTTTGCACTAAAAGATGATGATATCAATGTAAGACATGCAGTTGTTAGAGCACTGTCCATGATAAAGACAGACGATTCTATAAAATATCTCACGCTTGCACTCACAGATGAGAACCCTGATATAAGGGCTTCCGCAGCATTAAGCCTCGGTTCGATTAAAGGGAAAGGGGTATCAGAATCGCTGGTCCTTCTGCTTACCGATCCCGATGATGCGGTCAGAGTCGCTGCGGTAAAGGCACTCGGTGAATTAGGCGAAAAAAATACAGCAGGGAATCTTATCAGGGTGCTTTCAGACCCGAACGGGTTTGTTGTGACTGCTGCTATAGAGTCCCTGAGCAAGATAGGCGGTGAAAGTGCAAGGGATGCATTGATAAATATGCTTTTCTCAGAAGATAAAGAGATAAAAAGAACTTCCATAAAAGCCCTTGCGCCATTTGAGGGTATAGAGGATAAACTTCTGCCGTATCTGAACGATGATGACTGGGCTACAAGGATTGCAGCTGTTGAAGTTCTCGGTACAAGGGCAGCGGGCAACGTGAAGGTGGAGCTTGAAAGGCTGCTCGATAAAGAGGACGACCCTATCGTAAGAAAGGCTATTGAGGAGAGTCTCAATGATTGAGAGAGAAGAAACAGTCCCGTTATCAGATGATGTATTCAGACTCCTGAGAGACCTCATAAAAGATTACTGCGGCCTCTATTTTGATGATAACTCAAAATACCTTATAGAGAGAAGACTGTCCAAAAGAGTAAAGAGTCATCATTTGAACGATTTCAGAGATTACTACAGGCTCTTGTTATATGATAAGCGAAAAGACGAAGAACTCTCATTTATTATAGATGTTCTCACCGTCAATGAGACTTATTTTTTCAGGGAAATGAGTCAGCTAAAGACATTAAGCGAAGAGATACTGCCCGAGCTTAAAAATACAAATAGAGACACGAGAAAAATAAGGATATGGTCTGCAGGATGTTCCACAGGAGAAGAACCTTATACGATCGCAATGTTAATCCTGGAGCAGGGCTATTTTTTCGGCTGGGATATCGAGATACTCGGAAGCGATATAAATCAGAGAGTGCTGCAGCATGCCAGACGGGGCATATACAGAAAGAATTCGTTCAGGACTACGGAGGAACATTTTATCGAGAAATATTTCTCACACGAAAACAATTTATACAGGATAAACGACAATGTGAAACAGCTTGTAAATTTCAGCTGCCTCAATCTTCTCGATCCCTTCAAGATTAAATTTGTCGGGAATATGGATGTAGTATTATGCAGAAATGTATTAATCTATTTTAACCAGGAGGCAAGGAAAAAAGTAATCAGGAATTTTTATGAGAGGCTTGTAAATGGAGGGTACCTGCTGCTCGGTCATGCGGAATCCCTCATGAATGTCTCTACCGACTTTACACTGAAGCATTTTAAAAATGATATGGTTTATCAGAAACCTCCGAAGCTTACGATGTCAATGTCGTCTGACAGTCTCGTTAAGATGGTATGGGGAAATAAAACATAATTATGATGACTGATTCAAAGATAAAAGTCCTTGTCGTTGATGATTCTGCCTATAGCAGACAGACAATAAAGAAGATGCTCGAGACAGATCCGAATATTATAGTTATAGGCATAGCATCTGACGGCATAGATGCAATGGCAAAGACATTGAGACTTAAACCTGACCTGATTACGCTTGACTTTGAGATGCCCCAGATGGACGGGTTTAGTTTCTTGAGATGGCTCATGAAAGAGAGGCCTACGCCGGTAATAATGGTCAGCTCTTACTCCGACACAAAAACAGTATTTAAAGCCCTCGAATTAGGTGCTGTTGATTTTATTGCAAAGCCGACAAAAAGGGCATCTGCTGAGCTTCAGGGCATAGAAAAAGACCTGCTCAGGAAGGTAAGAGGGACAAAGAACCTCAGGATGGACAGATTAAGTAAGAACCTTCAGCTCCTAAGCGCCGGCCATGAGGGCACACCTGCAATGGAACCGTCGATAGGCGATATAGATGTCGTGGCCATAGGCGCATCAACCGGGGGACCTGCAGCGCTCCAGATAATCCTCACACGGCTCCCGTCTGATTTTTCTGCTGCAGTTCTTATAAGTCAGCACATGCCGAAAGGCTTTACAGGCCCTCTGGCTGAAAGGCTTGACAAGCTTTCAGAGGTAAAGATAAAAGAGGCAGAGAATGGCGATATCGTTGAGGAAGGTAAGGTATTGATATGTCCAGGCGGTTATCACATAGCGCTCAGGAAAAAGGGGCAGAAATGTCATGTTCTGCTTAAAGAGGCAACCATTGAAGATAAATATGTGCCTTCGGTTGATACTATGATGACTTCTGCTGCCGAGCATTATGGCAGTAAAACTATGGGTGTTGTTCTTACAGGTATGGGCAATGACGGCAAAAAGGGGATACTGGAAATTAAATCAAGAGGTGGTTATACTATAGCTGAGTCGGAAGAGACCGCTGTGGTTTTTGGTATGCCTGCTGAGGTTATAAATACAGGGGTAGTGGACAGGGTGCTTCCACTCCCTGAGATACCTATGGAATTGATAAAAATTGTTAAAAGAGGACAGGATTAATGGAAAGAGAGAAAAACATTACAAAAAAGGCTGATGAATTTCTCCAGATATTTAAAAAGGGAGAAGAGTTTACACAGGAACTACTCAAAGAGAATGAGAAATTGCGGTTCAGAATTGCCCAGCTCGAGGAGACCATAGAGCGTTCCGGAGATGAAGCAAGAATAAAACTTTATGAAGATAGAATAAAGACGGTAGAAGACGAACTGAATTCACTCAAGGAGAGATATAAACAGGTTGAAGAGGAGAATAAGGATTTTGCAGTAAAATATATAGAGGTGGAGGAAGAAAACAACAACCTTGCCAATCTATATGTGGCGAGCTACCAGCTACATTCAACCCTGGATTTCAATGAGGTCCTGAAGATAGTTCTCGAGATAATTATAAATCTCATAGGCGCCGAAAAATTTGCAGTACTCCTCATGGAAGATAAGACGAACGAGCTCGTGCCTGTTGCAACAGAAGGCATGTCTATAGCAGATGTCCCGAAAGTCAGATTTGGTGAAGGCATCATAGGAACTGTTGCAAAAGAAGGCGAGAGTTATTTTTCAGAGAATACACACAGAGAAGGCAGTGCCCCTGATGACCGGCCTATAGTCTGCATACCTCTAAAGATCAAGGAGCACGTAATAGGTGTTATCTCTATATATTCATTGCTGATACAGAAAGAAAAATTTTCAAATGTTGACTATGAGCTTTTTAATCTTCTCGCTGGACATGCTGCCACTGCTATTTTTTCCTCAAGACTATATACCCAATCAGAGAGGAAATTGACTACGATACAGAGTTTCCTTGATCTGCTGAAAGAAAAGCCGAGGAGGTAGGAGATAAGATGCCAAATATCCTTGTAGTAGAAGATTCGCCGACGATGAGACAACTTATCAGTTTCGCAATGAAGAGGATATCCAACTCAAAGGTGGTTGAGGCAACGGATGGAGTTGATGCCTTAAAAAAACTATCCTCGGAAAAAATAGATCTCATACTCGCAGATATAAATATGCCTGTTATGGATGGCTTGAAACTTGTCAGTCTTGTAAGAGGGAATCCCGCTTATAAAAATATACCGATAATAATAATAACGACAGAGGGAGCAGAAGAGGACAAAAAAAAGGCCATTGCCATCGGAGCCAATGCATATCTTCCAAAACCTATCCAGACGCAGGAGCTCATAAAACTCGTCAACAGTTTTATAGGTGGATAAGTGCCGGAGGCCGGACTCGAACCGGCACGCCCTTTGGGGACGAGGGATTTTAAGTCCCTTGCGTCTACCAATTCCGCCACTCCGGCATGCCCTAAATTTTAAATGATTTTATTCTAATTGGTCAAACGTAGTAGGTTTTTAGTCTGCACTATTATCCGATTTATGTTGTGAATTTTGAAGATGGTGCGGCTGACCCGTAGGGGCAACCAGTAGCGCAAAAACCAAGCAAGGTTTAATCCGCGTCTGGGTTGAAGGCGTTGTTATGTTCATTTTTTTTCTGTCTTAAATGCGCATCTGCCGAGGGACGGATAAGCAAAATTATAGTCATTGTTAGGATGATTACGGATATTATGCCTTGAATTGTCTGCACAGGAAACTGCTTGAAAGACACTGCCCAAAATTTAGGTGAGGTCTGATAACGCCAATATTTAAGAAAAGAAATAATTTTCAGGAGCAACATGCCACTGGCAAAATACAGAGCAATTATGCGACCACCCTTTTTCTTTTTCAGCATCAAAAAAGCCGCAAGTAACCCCACTATAACAATTGATACAGATTTAACCCATATGATACGGAGTTCTCTCATTACGGATTCTTCTAATTCCTTTTGATTCTTATTGCCTATCCCTGCTTCTTCTTTTATGAAATCAGGAGTCTTGGCAACTTCTTCGCTTAATGACTTAACTCCTTTAAGCTCCTTGAAAGGATAATAGTAGACGAGATGAGGAATGTAGGATGACCATAATAGAAGCCAAATAACACCTATGACTGACATTATATTTTCATTTTTCATATTCTTAAATACAACATTATTTTTTATACCGCTTCTGCATTTTCACAAAAATCATAAGCCGATAAGAGCATAAAAGTCAATTTAAATACAAAATATCCAATACAAAATATCCATAGCACAATTGTAGCAGAAGGCATCCGATTTTAATCAGCGATTGAGATTATCGAGGGCAATCAGGTAAACTTTAGGCAGGAGGTGATTGAGATGAAAACAGGCACGGCAATTAAGTTAGATAAAGCTGAGGAAGCTGCTTTAGAAAAAATGGTAAAGGTCGGCCTTTCCCCGAGCAAGGATGAGGCTGCAAGGGCAGCAATCATCAAGTATGCCTCAGACATGGGAATCTTCAGCCCTCAAATGTTATGGAGCAAGATTACAGGGTATAAAAGAAGAAAGGTTACACCGGAGCAGTTGAAGAAAGATATTGAGGCCATTGAGAATGAGACTTAGGGTCTTTCTCGATACAAATGTCTTTATCTAAAATACATCACACCGAAGACATTTTTAAAGGAAATGGGTATTAAGACAGCAGCAAGCGAATATTAAATTCAGTGCAGCAAAAATGTAGCAAATTAACATCTGATTTTACAGGGCAGCTATTAGATTCTTTACAGAATACAAGTCAGTATGTTATCCTTTAACATATTTAGTTATCTTTAAAAGGTTGTGTTTGAAAAGAAGGGTTCAAGGGGTCAAGGATTTAAGAGGTCAGAGTGCCAGTGTCAGTAAGGATAAACTGACACTAAAAACTGACACAAATATGAACCCCTGAATCCTCGAATCCTTGAGCCCTCTTTAGCAACAACCCGGGATAAAAGCATTTAAATTCTAAAGATGGAAGGTGGTGATTTAATGCCTCTCAGTAAGGAAAAAAAACATACCATTATAGATGACTATAAAGTTCACGAAAAGGATACCGGCTCCCCAGAGGTTCAGCTGGCTATTCTGAGTGAGAGGATAAATTATCTTACAGAGCATTTTAGAACCCATAAAAATGACCACCACTCACGCCGTGGGCTACTGAAACTTGTTGGACAGAGAAGAAAATTACTTGACTATCTCAAGGCCTCAAGCAAGGAACGCTACTCAAAGGTGATTGAGCGGTTAGGACTTAGAAAGTAGAGACTATTAAATGACTAAAGTAGAAGTTGATATTAAAGGCAAGAGGCTGTTTATTGAGACAGGCGAGATAGCAAAACAGTCAGATGGAGCAGTTGTTGTCAGGTATGGCGATACTGTTGTTCTTGCTACTGCTGTTGCAGCGAAAAATGTAAAAGAAGGACTTGATTTTTTCCCCCTGACTATCGATTATCAGGAGAAGGCATATGCTGCAGGAAAAATTCCAGGGGGTTTTTTTAAGAGAGAAGGGAAGCCCAGCGAAAAGGAAGTTCTTACATCCCGTCTTATAGACCGTCCGATTCGTCCATTGTTTCCAAAAGGATTTTATTGTGAAACCCAGGGGATAGTATCTGTTTTATCATACGGCGATGAGAATATATCTGATACCCTTGGAATAATTGGCATATCTGCAGCGCTTATGCTCTCCGATATCCCTTTTGCCGGACCTGTTGCCGCTGTTAAGGTAGGAAGAGCTAATGGAGATTTTATTATCAATCCTGATTTGTCAGAATCAGAGAAACTTGACATGAACCTTGTTGTTGCAGGGACTGAGGATTCGGTTCTGATGGTTGAAGGCGAGGCGCTCGAAGTCCCAGAGGAAATACTTCTCAAGGCAATAGATTATGCTCACACAGAGATAAAGCGCATTACTGCCATACAGAAAGATCTCAGAAAAACTGCTGGAAGAGAAAAACGTCTGCTGACCCCTGTTGTTGTTGATGAAGAGCTCAGGGAAAAAGTGAAGGCTCATGTGCTTGAAAGGATGAAAGACGCAGTCAAAATACCAGGCAAACAGAGAAGGCAGGAGACACTTGACCTGATCCTGGACGAAACGATTAGGCATTTTAATACACCTGAAAAGGACATGACCAAAGACATAGCAGATGCGTTCTTTAAACTTGAAAAAGACCTCGTAAGGAGGATGATTATAGAAGAGGGAATCAGGACTGACGGAAGAAGACCAGAAGAGATAAGACATATATATGCAAAGGTAGGGTTGCTTCCAAGGGCCCATGGTTCAGCTCTTTTTGTTAGAGGTGAAACACAGGCACTTGTTGCAACAACTCTCGGCACTGCTGATGACGAACAGAAAATTGATTCATTGGAGGGAGAGAGTTACAAAACATTTATGCTTCATTATAATTTTCCTCCGTTCAGCGTTGGAGAAGTCAAACCATTGCGCTCTCCGGGCAGGCGCGAGATAGGACATGGTGCACTCGCCGAAAAGGCGCTAAAGTATGTAATTCCATCAAAAGAGTCATTCCCGTACACCATAAGGGTTGTTTCGGATATCCTTGAATCGAACGGCTCGTCTTCAATGGCAACAGTATGCGGTGGCACTCTTGCATTGATGGATGCAGGTGTTCCGATTAAGGCGCCTGTAGCAGGTATTGCAATGGGGCTAATACAGGAAGGTGAGAAAAATATTGTCCTTACAGATATCTTAGGGTTAGAGGATCACCTTGGTGATATGGATTTTAAGGTGACCGGAACAGAGAATGGTGTAACAGCATTCCAGCTCGATGTGAAGACAGGAGGAATAAACATCTCTATTATGGATAAGGCGCTTGAGCAGGCGAGGCAGGGGAGGCTTTTTATCCTCGATAAGATAAAAGAAGTTATATCGTCCCCAAGGGAAAAACTTGCTCCCCATGCGCCCAGGATTTATACGATGCAGATAAAACAGGAAAAGATAAGAGATGTTATAGGCACAGGGGGAAAGGTAATAAGGGGGATAATAGAGCAGACAGGTGTTAAGATAGATATCAATGATGCAGGTGTGATAAATATTGCATCTTCTGACGAGACATCAGCCCAGAAAGCAATAGAGATAATCAATGGTATTATCGCAGAGGCAGAACTCGGCAGGATATATCTCGGAAAAGTTAAACGGATTGTTGACTTCGGAGCCTTTGTAGAGATAATTCCCGGTGTTGAAGGTCTTCTTCATATCTCTCAGATAGCTGATAGAAGAATCGCCAAGGTTACCGATGAACTGAAAGAAGGAGACGAGGTATTGGTGAAGGTAATAGAGATAGATAAGATGGGCAGGATTCGTTTAAGCAGAAAAGATGCAATGAGAGAGAAGGCAGCAAAGGCTTAAGGGTTGATTTTCGGATTTTAAAACATTTCTATCCAAGCCAGTAAATACAGATATTGCTTAAAAATTTATTTAACTCGAGAGATATTGAGATTATCTTGATTTGTTAAATCCTGATAGATTTTTCGATAACCATCAGTGAAAGGCAGCAAAGGTATCGTCCGCCGAGGCGGATCACAACATCTGTATTTATCTTATGTAGTTTTATTTTGAGTTGCTGATATGTTCAAAAAGGCACATCTTGAAAACGGCATACCTGTAGTTATGGAACAGATAAAGAATGTTCATTCAGTTGCTCTGGGTATATGGGTCAAGGTTGGCTCAAGGAATGAACTACCTGAAAAGAACGGTATATCACATTTCCTCGAACACATGTTCTTCAAAGGGACACAAAAACGCTCTGCAAGAGACATTGCAGTTGATACAGATTCTCTTGGGGGTGACCTCAATGCATTTACATCTCGAGAGAGTACAACGTTCTATATAAAGGTTCTTGATGAGTATCTGGATAGAGGGACAGAACTTCTCTCAGATATCTTTCTGCATTCTACATTTCCGGAAAACGATATAGAGAAGGAAAAGGGGATTATAAAAGAAGAGATAAAGCTGGTCGAGGATACACCTGATGATTATATACATGACCTTTTTAACCAGACAATTTGGGGCAATGAAGGCATAGGACAACCCGTCCTGGGCAGAAGAGAGACAATTAAATCATTTAAAAGAGAAGACCTCACAAGCCACATAAAGAAATACTATGGAACAAAAGACACGGTTATATCATGTGCAGGAAATTTTGAAGTAGATAAACTTCTTGATAAGCTTAACCATAGCTTTGGCTCTCTGAGGAGAGGTTCTGAGCCCGAAAAAGGCCCGCAACCCGTATTTAACGGGAAAATCTCAATCCATAGTAAAGATCTCTCCGAGGTTCATCTGTGCATCGGGGTTAAAGGCATCCCGCAGTCAAGCAACGACAGGTATATATTATTTCTTCTGAATACAATCCTCGGCGCGGGTGTTAGTTCGAGACTATTTCAGGAAATAAGGGAGAAAAGAGGCCTGGCATACTCTATTTATTCTTATATAACATCGTACCTTGATACCGGCGTGTGGGCTATCTATGCAGGTACAGGGAAGAAAAAAATAACAGAGGTGATAGAGCTTATCCTCAAAGAAGTAAATGGTTTAGCAGATACACTTACAGATGCTG
Organism: Nitrospirota bacterium; assembly: GCA_021824065.1. GTDB lineage: Bacteria > Nitrospirota > Thermodesulfovibrionia > Thermodesulfovibrionales > UBA1546 > JAKALU01. The sequence continues at coordinate 38,447 of JAKALU010000004.1, read as the reverse complement.
AACTCCAGAGGGCAAAAGATCAGCTTAAGGGAAATCTTATCCTCGGCCTTGAATCAACAAGCAGCAGGATGCAGAACATAGCGCGCCAGGAGATATATTACGGAAGATATTATTCACCGAACGAGCTCATAAAGGAGATAAATGCGATAACTCTCAAACAGGTTAAAGAACTCTCAGAAAAGCTGCTAAGACAAAACACCTTTGCCCTAACGGTCTTAGGCCCTGTGAGTGAGGGGGATATTAAGGGAATAGCGGGGTAAACCCCGGCCCGTTGATTTTATTGATTTTCTCAACTTCCTTAATGTTTTGTTTTGTGCTATATTGTATTAAAATTTCGGGAAAAGCAAACTTCGTATATTAATTGTTATATGCATTTCTATCGTAAATCTTCAGCATTCGTCCCTTCTTAATTGTGTGACCTTGTAGGTGTAATCAGCAGCTCTCACAACCCAAATAAACCTTACCAATTCACTCAACTAAATACTTGACAAGTTTAGTAAAGTATTTTACACTTACGTTATGCTCAAGTTATCAACAAAAGGGCAGTATGGAGTAAGGGCGATGTTTGAGATAGCAAGAGGCTATCCCGAGAAGCCTGTCCCTATAAAGGAGATATCGGATAAGCAGGCTGTCTCTGGTGCCTATCTTGAGCAGATCCTTAATAGACTCAGGAATGGAGGACTGATAAAGAGTATCAAAGGACCAGGTGGCGGCTATTTGCTGAGTAAAAAACCAGAGGATATTAGCATCAGCTCAATCCTAAAAGAACTTGAAGGGCCTGTTGCCATCACATCGTGCCTTGACCCTGAGGAGGGATGTGTAAGAGTAGACGGGTGTGTTACGTATCTGCTCTGGAAATCCCTCGGTGAAAAGATAGAGGCATTTCTGGGCACAGTTACCTTAAAAGATTTGGTTGATGGGACGCTTTTAAAAAAGGTAAGCAAGGGAGTTAAAAAAAGTGAAAACAGATAGGGGTATGTCTGACTATCGGCAAAATAAGCCGCTCAAATACTATGCCCTTGCATATATTTAATTTGAAATATGAAATTCGTAGAAAATGTAAAGCCAGATGTAACGACAGATATTGTTTATATGATGTGCCCTATGCATCTGCTTAAGCTTGAAGAAAAAATCAAGGAGCTTGACAATGGACAGATATTGGAGATTATGACAGACTATGACGGGGCACTGGAAGATATTCCAGGCTGGTGCGAAAAAACAGGCAATGAGTTTCTGGGGATTAAAGACTCTGGAGATTATTATAAATTTTATATCAGAAAGAAGGTGAGGCAGCAATGAGAAAATGCTATTTTGACCATGTTGCAACAAATCCGCTGGACACACGTGTTTTTGATGCAATGATGCCTTTTTTCAAAGAAGAATTTGGTAATCCTCTCAGTATCTATGAACCAGGTGCTAGGGCAAAGGAAGCAATAGAAAATGCAAGGGCACAGGTTGCATCACTCGTCAATTCAAAGGCGTCCGAGATAATCTTTACATCGAGCGGGGCAGAGGCAAATAACTTTGCACTGCGGGGGATTGCCCTGTCAAGACAGAACGAAGGGAAGCACATAATAGTATCCAGGATGGAACACCACTCAATCTTGAATTCCGCAAGGTTTCTCGAAAAAATGGGATTTGCGGTAACATACCTTCCTGTTGACAAACACGGGTTTGTTGACCCTGAGACTGTAAAAAAATCCATAACAAAAGAGACAACACTGATATCTGTAATCCATGCGAGCAGTGAGGTTGGAACGATAGAGCCTTTAAAAGAGATAGCAGCGGTTGCTAAAGAGAAAGGCATAATCCTTCATACAGATGCGGTGGCAACAACAGGGAATATACCTGTAAATGTTAAAGAACTCGGGGTTGACCTCCTGAGCATGGCAGCACATCAGTTTTATGGACCAAAGGGCGCTGGTGCTCTTTATGTAAGAGAAGGGTTGAGAATAGTTCCTCTCATATATGGCGGAATACAGGAAAATGGAAGAAGGGCTGGGACAGAGAATGTGCCAGCAATTGCAGGGATGGGGAAAGCAGCTGAACTTGCAAGGGATGAGATGAAAGCAAGGACAGAGCATGTAAAAAAATTAAGGGATAAGCTTTTTAAGGGTGTATCAAATGTTGAAAATGTTTATCTTACAGGCCATCCAGATAACAGGCTTCCTGCTCATGCAAGTTTCTGCGTTGAGTTTATAGAAGGTGAAGCAATGCTGCTATTGCTCGCAGCAAAAGGCATATATGCTGCAAGTGGTTCTGCATGCTCTTCAAAGGCTTTGAAGGCATCGCCTGTCTTACTGTCAATGGGGATATCTGCAAGCCTTGCGCAGGGCTCAATAGTCTTTACACTCGGCAAAGATAACACTGACGAAGACATAGAATACATGCTCACCGAGTTCCCGCAGGTAATAAAAAGATTAAGAGAAATCTCCCCCTATGCAAAGGGCTGGGGGATAAAAGGAGAAGGTGGAGAATGTACAGTGCAAAGGTAATGGACCATTTTACAAATCCGAGAAATGTAGGTGAGATACCAGATGCCGACGGTGTCGGAACAGAGGGTAACCCTACATGCGGCGACGTGATGCAGATATTTATAAAGGTTAAGGATGGGATTATAATTGACGCCAAGTTTAAGACTTTCGGGTGCGGCGCTGCTATTGCCGTGAGCAGTATGGTTACTGAGATGATCAAGGGCAAGACGCTTGAAGAGGCATTAGCCATATCAAAAGAGGCTGTTGCGAATGAATTGGGTGGGCTGCCTGCTCAGAAGATGCACTGCTCTAATCTTGGCGCAGATGCACTTAAAAAAGCCATTGAAGACTATAAGAGCAAAAATAAATAGAACTATAGAATTCATGAAACAATACAATGTGTCATGCTGAACTTGATTCAGCATCTAATAAGGCAATATATTATAAGATCCTCTCGCCTCAGCGAGTCCGCCGAGGCGGAGAAACAAGTTCAGGATGACAAAAATAAATTTTTTAACAGAAAAGGCGCTGGGATTGTTGAGACCCTTATAGTCATCATAATTATCAGTATTCTGGTGGTTGTGGTGATGGATCGCTATGAAAGTATGGTATGGGAAGCAAGAAAGTCTGCATTACAGACGGAATTAAGTAATCTGAGACAATCTATCCTGCTTTTTAAGATGACAAAAGGCAGATACCCTGAAAGCCTTAAAGAACTGATTTCAGAGCATCTTGCTGTGCCATACAAAGATACCTTAGTCAGGGCTAAATATCTTGAACCTTATTCTGTTGATAAGGATATGAATATACTCGACCCCTTTGATATGCCATTTGCTTACAACTCTTTGACTGGTAAAGTCTGGTCCCGGAAAAAAGGTTTTGAGAATTGGTGAACCTATACCCTTAGAAAGTTCCAGCCGGGCTTTCTAACGGGGTTTACAAATTTAATTTTAGACTGTTAATATATCAGAGTTTTAGGAGAGGTGGCCGAGCTGGTCGAAGGCAGCCGCCTGCTAAGCGGTTGTGGGGGTAAAACTTCACCCAGGGTTCGAATCCCTGCCTCTCCGCCAGTAGAATTGAAGTGAAAAGTTGCCCGCCTCGGCGGGTTCGCCTGAGGCGAAAAAGTTAAGAGTGAAAAGTTAAGGGATTCTAAATTTTAAACTTTTAACTTATAACTTTATAACTAATAACTATTTTTAAAGGAGGTTCTATATGAACAAAAAGATTATTGCAGTGGCACTTAGTGTCATACTTGTGGGGTTTTTTGCCTGCAAAAAGAAAGAGCAACAGCCTGTTCCACAGGCCCCTATGCCTGGACCGGGAATGGGAGCACCTGGGATGCCGCCGGCACCCGGGGGGATAACAATGCCCAAAGGAGAGCTTCAGATTGTGGTCCCTGCTAATGTGAAAGGCAAATGGAGCGCTGTGAAAATTGTTGTTGAGGACAAAGCAACAAGAAAAGCTCAGGAATACACAGTTAAACTTAATAGCGATTTTCAGATACCAAATTCTAATCTGAAGGTGGCTGTAGGAGAATTTCTCCCCGATTTCAGAATGGATGTCGGCACAATAACCTCAGCATCGAATGATCCTAATAACCCGGCAGTGAATATTAAAGTATTCGAGGGTGGGAAAGAGATATTTAAAGGATGGCTATACGCAAAGTTTCCAGCTATTCATCCATTCGAACACCCTAAGGTCGGTTTAGCTCTTAAAGAAGGAATAAAGAAAGGATAGCGCGCCCATAGCTCAGCTGGATAGAGCGTCGGACTACGAATCCGTAGGTCGGGGGTTCGAATCCTCCTGGGCGCGTATAGTCCTGCTTTCTAAACAGCTGCTATATTGTCATCCAGGGCGGAGCGAGGAATCCAGAACTTGATTCGGGATTGCTTCTGTCGAAACGACTCCGCAATGACATTATAAAGAAGTATTAAGACAGGACGCTATCGGGCAGTGGACATAAACGAGAAAGACATCTATTTCATGAGGCTGGCACTCGAAGAGGCCAGCCTCGCTTTTTCTGAGAAAGAAGTCCCTGTCGGAGCTGTTCTTGTGAGTGACAGCGAAATCCTCGCAAAAGCCCACAACGCACGCGAGACATCAAAAGACCCGACTGCCCATGCAGAGGTAATTGCAATAAGGAATGCCGCAGAAAAAGGTGACAGCTGGCGTTTGAGTGAGGCTTCACTCTATGTTACAAAAGAACCATGCATTATGTGCTCAGGCGCTATGGTGAATGCAAGAATCAAAAGGCTTGTTTACGGATGTAAAGACGAAAAAGGCGGTGCAGTTGACAGCCTTTATAAATTGCTTTCAGATAAAAGGCTTAACCATCAGGTTGAGGTTGTCTCGGGAATCCTTGAAGATGAATGCGCAGAGATATTGAGAAGGTTTTTTCAGGAGAGAAGATAATATCGGAATATCGGCAAAAAAATCCGCTCAAACACTATGCCATACCTTTATCTCTATTCATTAATTTATTATCTTGTTGTAAACTAATCACTATTCACTGACAACTGTTTTTATGGAGAGGTGCCAGAGTGGTTGAATGGGGCGGTCTCGAAAACCGTTGTGGGGGTAACTCCACCGGGGGTTCAAATCCCTCCCTCTCCGCCATTAAAAAGTTATGAGTTTAAGGTGAAAAGTGTAAAGTTAATAAAGAAGGGATTTAAAATTTTCAATTTTTAACTCTGCACCCTTAACTTCATATTGGAGGTCTGAATGGACATTAATTTTAAGAGGATGTTTATTCCTGCAGTCATAGCCATTGTGTCTGTATCTGTATTATTCATAATCAGGGGAATAAGTTTTGGTCTTCTTCATAGATGGGCGAAAAGGACAGAGACAAAGCTTGACGACCTGATAATTGCTGCGCTTAAAACACCATCTATTTACTGGTGCATTGCCATCGGACTTTATATCGGGATTGCTATCTCAGAGCTTCCGGAGAGATATGTTTTTTATCTGAGCAAAACCATTCACATAATTGTGATACTCTCCATCACGATTGCCACAGCAAACTTATCAGGGAAAATATTCAAAAATTATATACAGAAATCTGAGTTGCCCATCCCAACAACAGGCCTTGCATACGGGATATTGAAGGGGACAATACTCATTATAGGTCTGTTAATAATTCTTACTGTTCTTGGAGTCTCAATAACACCATTAATTACGGCGCTGGGTGTAGGAGGCCTTGCAGTTGCCCTGGCGCTTCAGGATACCCTCGCAAATCTGTTTGCCGGCATCCATATCCTCATGGAGAAATCCATCAGAATAGGCGATTTCATAAAGCTTGAGACAGGTCAGGAAGGTTATGTCGAAGACATCACATGGAGGACAACAAGGATAAGGATGCTCCCTAACAACATAGTTGTGATTCCAAATAATAAGCTTGCACAGAGTGTTGTTACAAACTATAATCTGCCGGAAAAAAAGATGTCTTTGCCCATCCCCATCCCTGTCAGTTACAGTTCTGATATAGATAGAATTGAGAAGATACTGATAGAGGAAACAAGGAAGGCCGTTGAAGAAGTGCCGGGACTGCTTGGGGATCCTGAGCCTGCTGTCAGACTTATACCCGGATTTGGCGAAAGCTCGCTTGATTTTACCTTAGTATGTCATGTAAGAGAATTTACAGATCAGTTCCCTGTTCAGCACGAAATAAGAAAGAGGATATTCAAGAGATTTAAAGAAGAAGGCATTGAGATTCCATTCCCGCAAAGGACCGTGCATCTGAGAGAGGGAAAGAAGTTATAATTTAAATTCCGGAGAAGACGTCAACCTTTATACCGGTCTTTTTCTGAAATAGAGGCAAAAGATAATCAAACAACCCGGAGTTCTGCGTGCTTGTTGCGGATGCACACTTAATCCTTGTTCCGGCAGCATTAAGATTGCCTGCGGGTAAAAAGAAAATATAAAGCAGACATATTAGCTCTGTGTATTATAATGCAGAAAGCCTGATCAGGTTGTCTATTCCGGGACTACAGACATATGGTATGACTCGTGTTATCCTTTTATCACACCGATTGGTCTAAGCTTAACAATCTTTTTTGAAATACCTGCATTGTGCACAACATCAACGACATCTGAGATGTCCTTATACGCCTCTGACATCTCCTCAGCGAGTGTCCCTCTGCCTGCAGAACGGACTATAATTCCCTTGTCTTCCATCTCCCGCCAGATAGCGCGTCCTTTTGCCCTCTTTATTGCCTGATGCCTCGACATGACTCTCCCGGCACCATGGCATGTTGAGCCGAATGTCTCCTGCATTGCCTTTTCAGTGCCTATAAGAACAAAAGATGCCCTTCCCATATCACCTGGTATTAAAACAGGCTGGCCTATGTTTTTATAAACATCCGGAAGTTCAGGATGTCCTGGCGGGAATGCACGCGTGGCGCCTTTTCTGTGAACTACAAGTTTTTTCTTTTTGCCATTGACGATATGATCTTCTATCTTTGCAACATTATGTGCAACGTCGTATATCAGGCTCATACCGAGTTCCCCCGGTGTAGTACCCAAAAACTTCAGAAATGCCTCCCTGGTCCAGTGCATTATGCATTGCCTGTTGGCCCATGCATAATTTGCAGCAGCCCTCATTGCAGAGAGATAATCCTGAGCCTCAGAACTGTTATATGGCGCACAGGCAAGTTCCTTGTCCGGCAACTCTATATTGTATTTGCTTACAGCCCTCTCCATCACTTCAAGAAAATCCGTGCATACCTGATGTCCAAACCCACGCGAGCCTGTATGTATCATTACAGTAATCTGGTCTTTAAACAGACCTAAGGCATTGGCAACTTTTTCATCGTATATCTCGTCCACATACTGGATTTCAAGGAAGTGATTTCCAGAACCGAGAGTCCCCTGCTGCGCCCTTCCCCTTTCATAAGCCTTCTTGCTAATAAGGTCAGGGTCAGCGCCATCAATACAGCCCCCTGATTCAATCCTTTCGAGGTCTGATGCATCTCCATATCCTTGCTCTACTGCCCAACGAGCGCCTTTGAGCAATAATTGCTTTTCGCTGTCTGGCATGAGCCGTATCTTACCTTTTGAGCCGACTCCTGATGGGATTTCATTATATAAAATACCGACAAGGTCTTTTAGTCTTGGCAGGAGAGCTTCCCTCATGAGGTTACTTCTTAAGAGGCGGACTCCGCAATTAATATCGTAGCCAACACCACCTGGTGAAACAATCCCTTCTTTTAGATCAAATGCTGCTACGCCACCAATTGCAAATCCATAGCCAGTATGAATATCAGGCATTGCCATGGATGTTTTGACAATACCCGGCAGAGTTGCAACATTTGCGACCTGATCAATCGATTGGGTTTCAAGTTCTTTCTCAAGAACCTCATCTACATAAATAATCCCTGCGACTCTCATCCCTGGCTTGTAGTCCCTGGGAATCTCTATCTTTGTCTCATCAATTCTTCTGAGTTTTTCCAGTGTCATAACCACATCCTATCATATATCAAAAATAACATCTATCTCCCAGACATCCCTGACTTTTTCCACCCTTAATCTATGATATGTTGCCGCCTTTATCAGAAGTTTTCTCTCATGCCGTTCAGGGTCAAATTCCTCTCCTGAGATATTTGCCACTACTTTTTTATCCTCTATGCCCTGAATTACAATTTTCTTCCCGATAAATCCATACGTATCAAACTGAAATATAAGCTCGTTCAGCCACGAAACCAATAGTCCTTCGAGTGAATGACTCTCTATGGAAACTTCAATAGTATTTTTTCCTTTAATGTCATTAAGGTCAGTGATGAGGCTATACATTCCAATAGCTGCATTTACAAAAGCCTCTTCAATGCTTTTGCCATAGGCCTTAATGCCCGCATCACCTGATATGTCGAGTACTTCAAATTTTTTCATAGCACCTTTCCAAAAGCGGTTCCAAAAGCGGGAGGGAATTGTCTTTGAGCGGATTCTTTTGCCAATATTCCGACACCCCCTTTACATCCCCCCTTATCCCTCCTTTATTGCCAACCAACCCTCGTTTTACGCATAAAGACTTGAAATCGAGCTCGAAAAAATCTGTCGCATTTAAAACTTTTGAGAGTGACATGCCTGCTTATTTATGAAGTATAGAGCACATCAGACAATCTTGCAAATTCTTCAATACTAAGCGTCCCCGGTCTTCTCATCGGGTCTATGCCTGCAGCAATAATCTTATCCTTAATATCTCCATACAGCGGCTTAAGTGAATTCGCAAGTGTCTTTCTCCTCTGTGTAAATGCTGTCTTTACTATCCTGAAAAAAAGCTTTTCATCTTTCACTGATACTGCGGGAGATTCTCTCATCTCGAAATACACAACAGCAGAATCAACTTTTGGAACAGGCCTGAATGCGCCCCGGGGTATTATAAATTTAAGACTCGGGATTGCATAATATTGAACCATTATTGAGAGCACACCATAATCCTTACCTCCAGGCCTGGCAACAATCCTCTCAGCCACCTCTTTCTGCACAGTAAGTGTCATAGATTTCAGATTTTTTCTGCTTTCGAGCAGCCTGAAGATTATCGGGGTTGTAATGTAATATGGGATATTCGCAACCACCTTGAATTCAGAAAGTTCTTCATAAGGATATTCGAGGGCATTTCCACATACAAGCTCGACATTTTTATAATGACCAAGCTCAACTTTAAGCTTCTCATATAGTTCCCTGTCCACCTCTATGCCTATAACCCTTTTTGCCCTTTCAGCGAGTATCCTTGTAAGCCTGCCAGGGCCGGGGCCTATCTCAACAACCGTATCCTCAGACGAAATATTTGCAGCCTGCACAATTCTATTGAGTATTGACGGGTCGTAAAGAAAATTCTGGCCGAGATATTTTTTTGTCATAGTAAAAATGCGATTTAGATAAGTCTTATGCCTGCATAATAGCAGCAGCATTCGTTATCGAGGTCATTAATGAATGCTCTCTCTATTCCATCATCAAACAGAATCCTGACAAGACAGAATCCGCCAGCAAGTGTCGAATGTTTTTCTTCTACAACTTCACCATGTCCCCATATATGGTATCTCAGGTGTTTCACCCTGTCACCAACCCTTAGATATATTCTCGGCGCCATAACTAATTAATATAGACTTTGAAAAAGATTTTTAATTATTTTATTTTAACATAATATATTTGATTTATATTAACACTGCTTCTATAAGGTAGCGCAAACTTTTGTAAAAATAAATTCTTTCGGACATCACTTCCCTTGTTAATCTGTTTATATTAAAAGTATAATTTCATTTATGTGGAACATACGGATGAGGGCATCGAAAAGGGTCAGAACTCAGAACTCAGAAGTCAGAAGCAAAGCCATAGGAGTTCCAGATATTCACATCTCGGGTGCTGAGGGGATATACAAAGAATCAGAGATATCGAAGATCAGCAACGGATATATAAAAAGGGCTTTAAATCATTCGAGGGGCAAGCCTGACAGGATTGTGATTACAATTGAAAAAATAAAACAAAAACCTGAAAAAATTCCTTTATTACCGGTAACCACACTAAGATGTAATTCTACATGTGAGTCAGATGAGATTATATTTCGAAATCTGTCAGGCGTTGGTATTTCAAAGACAGCTATCACCAATGGACTAAAAGTTCTAAAATCAAAAAAAACAATGCGGGGCGCTGCGTTAATACTTATAAAATCCGGCCTTCGTATTGAGCCTGACAGAGAGCGTGGGGTAAGGGTATCAAGACTGGGGATAGAAAAATCCGCTAAAAGGGGATTAGCACAAAGGCTTTCAAAATCACGTATAAACACCACGGCTGTTAAAGAGGCTTTAACCCTCGCATCAAAGGTAGCATCATGTCCCGATATCGTTGCAGAGATATGCATCTCTGACGACCCTGATTACACAACAGGTTATATTGCATCAAGAATATTTGGATATTTAAGAATACCAAATATCAAACGATATGGAAACACAACTGGCGGGAGGGTCTTTTTTGTAATGGAAGGTACAGAAGTGGCAGATATCATTCACTATCTTGAAGATGTGCCAGCATTAGCATCTTAGTAAGATACATATATTTTAACTTGGGATTCCACATTGTTTGGACGTAAAATGAATACCTGTATTAAAGAATGCAGGAAGTTTACACCCTCGGTTTTGCTAATATCTCAAGGACTCTCAGGTCAAGGAACCGTTTTGATGCGGCAGACTTAATAACCATCACTGTATCAGCACCCCTTCCTGTGCCTGCAACTGCAAGGACTTCCTCCTCTTCAGGGATAAGACCTGCATCAGTAGCCATCATAGCGATCTCACAGCATACCTTTGGCCCCTCACCAAACCTCCTCAAAGACTGGGCAATAATAAGGGTCGGATAAGAACCGCTAAACTTGGCTGCGAAGGCTGTCTCTATAGAATGGGTAAGCATTGTCCCTGTATAAATCCCGGCACCATTTGCCTTTATCTTTTCTCTGATATCATCAGGCATCTCAAATGTATTAGGCTCCTTAAAACCAGCTGAGTGTGTCACAACAACCAGATTAATCTTAGAGGATTTAAATGCCTCTGAAAATAAAAGGCCGGTATCCCCTCCTGTTGTTGCAACGATAAGATGTCTGTATCCGCTTTCTTTTATTGCCTGTTTGACAACCTCAAGACATGCAGACGTGTTTTCCCTTCCAGGCTTCTCAAAATATACCACCCTTCTTTCCACGAAACGATTATAACAGAGGTATTTTCGAGTTTCAACTTGATTAAATAATCAATTTCTGTTACATATGAGATATATGGCAAAAAAATCTGATAGAGTACACCTTGCATTAAAAATCCCTCCAGGATTCAATATAAATATCACATTAGGTGATAAAACCTACCATGTCCAGACAGAAAACGGTGGCACAGATAATCCATCTGTTACGACCTATATCTACCATAAAGGAGAGATCGTTTATTCGAAAAAGACTGATTATTCGGATATCCTGAACGCAAAAGATTATGATGATAGACTCAAAGATATGATGGACAGGCAACATAAAAGTGTCATAGAAGAGTTTACAAAGAGGGTTGAAGAAAACAAAAAAAAGACAGAATATTTTGATGCAGTGAAAAAACTGCTTAGAAGAGGCAACAATAAACAGGCATTAAAGATATTAAGGGATGCGCTTGAAGAATTCCCTGAAGACCCGTTTATTATGTCTTATTATGGTTGTTTAAAGGCTATTGTTGAAAAAAAGTATGATGAAGGCATAAAGATATGTCAACGGGCATTAGAAAAGCTTAACCCAGTTGTAACACCCGGTGAGGAACCTCTTTATGCCACGTTTTATCTGAACCTGGGAAGGGCGCATCTTGCCGGTGGACAAAGGCAATTAGCTATTGAGGCATTTAACAATGGATTAAAGATTGATAGAACTAACCATGACCTGCTATGGGAATTAAGGAAACTCGGCACGAGAAGAAAACCCGTTATCCCCTTCCTTCGGAGGAGCAATCTTATTAACAAATACATAGGCATTATACTATCAAGGCTAAAAGGCAAATGAATCTCGCTACGCTATAAGTATACCGAGTATCTCTTTGTATCTCGCTGCGGTCTTTTCTATAATCTCATTCGGAAGTTCGGGTCCAGGATATGTCTGATTCCAGTCAAGCGTTAAAAGATAATCCCTTACAATCTGCTTATCATAGCTGTCTTGTCCTTTGCCTGGTTTATAATCCTTTATGGACCAGAATCGCGATGAATCTGGAGTAAGAAGCTCGTCAATCAGAATTAATTTATTTTCATAGATGCCAAATTCCATTTTTGTATCAGCAATGATTATACCTTTTTTTTCTGCAAGTCCCCTTGCCGTTTTATACACATCCAGGCTTGAATCCCTGAGCTTAGTTGCCTTGTCTTCTCCGACTATATTTTTCATCTTATCGAAGCTGATGTTTATGTCATGACCTTCCTCTGCCTTTGTGCTCGGTGTGAATATTGGCTCATTAAGTCTTGACGACTCTACTAAACTATTAGGGAGTTTTATACCACAAACAGTTCCCTTTTCTTTATATTCCTTCCATCCCGAACCAGAAAGATATCCTCTTACAATGCATTCAACAGGCATTGGCCTTGCCTTTTTTACAAGCATGCTCCTGCCCTCCAGAATATTCTTATATTTATGCAGAACAGGCGGATAATCCTTAACGTTGGTAGACACAATATGGTTTTCGATTATGTCTTTCACCTGATTAAACCAATAGACTGATATCTGGGTTAAGATCTTACCTTTATCAGGAATGCCGCCAGGCAACACAACATCAAATGCAGATATTCTGTCTGTGGCCACAATTAGCAAATTATCTCCAATCTCATAGACATCTCTCACTTTCCCACGCCTGAGTAGCTTAACGTCTTCTAAATTTGTTTGCACTATAATGTCTGACATATCTTCCTCCGCATCTTAATCATCTTCATAACAGCCCAAGTCTTATTCTTTGTGTTTTTATACACAGGATATGCTACCATTTTTTGCTTTTAATGTAACACTTTTTTTGTTATATACCCTTCCCGCTCCAGCAGTTTCTTGGAGCAATGGCAGAATAGTTTGACAAAATAATTTATTAGAGCTATCTTATAGACATCTCATAGATAGCAGGAGTGTTCTTGATATTTAAGGCATTTGAGTGGGATGAGAACAATATTGAACATATACTTAGGCATCATGTAGTTCCGGATGAGATTGAGGAAGCATGCTTGAATAAACCCTATATTAGGAAGACCCTTGATAATAGATACCTTATATACGGAATTACAGACGATGGAAGGCATTTGATCATCATTGGGATAAATAAAGGGAAGGGTATTTTCAGGACAATAACTGCAAGGGACATGACCGAAAGGGAAAAGTCTTTTTATAAGAGGAGATGAGAATATGAAAAAGATACCAAAATTTAAATCAGAAAAAGAAGAGGCTGATTTCTGGGCAACGCACGACACTACTGATTATCTGTCAGAAACAAGAGAGGTTAAAGTAAAATTCACACGGCCGTCAAAAAAGCTTGTATCTCTCAGGCTTGATGAAAAGACTATTAAGGAATTGAAGAAAATGGCTCAGGGCAAAGGCATAGGTTATCTTGAGTTAATCAGGATGTGGGTTCTTGAGAATTTGAACAAACGCAAGGCTGCTTAAATACCCTTCCCGCTCCAGCAGTTTCTTGGGGCAAGGATCTATTGAGGTTCAACCTCTTCATAGCTTATTTTTTAAATCTGCGCTTAAAGAACTTATCCCCTTCCACTGCAAAGAATACCACAGATGATACAGCAAGTGTAAGGAGTAATTCGTTGAGAGTTAATGGTTCTGTCCTGAATATTGGATTTAAGGCCGGGATATAAATAGTTGACATCTGTAAACCAAAACTCAACAGCACAGCGCCCAACAAAGGCTTATTGGAAAATAATCCTATCTTAAACAATGACTCTCTTTCTGATCTTACGGCAAGTGCATTTCCAAGCTGCATAAGGCAGAGTATCGTGAAGACCATTGTCTGCCAGTGGAAATGTCCTGTCTTAATAGACCATGCCTGAACTGAAAGACAGAGACCCGCCATCAACAGCCCTACCCATATAGCAAAAAATCCAAGCCCGTGGGCAAATATGCTTTCTTTTGGGTCTCTCGGCGGTCTTTTCATCACATTCTCCTCTGCAGGCTCAACAGACAGAGCAAGCGCAGGAAGTCCGTCTGTCATCAGATTTATCCAGAGAATATGGATTGGCAGCAGGGGAATCGGCAGACCAATAAGCGGCGCAAGAAACAGCGTCCATATCTCTCCTGAATTTGTTGAAAGAAGGTATTTTATAAACTTTCTTATGTTGTCGTATATCTTTCTTCCTTCCTTCACCGCCTTTATGATGGTTGCAAAATTGTCATCGAGAAGTATCATGTGAGCTGATTCCTTTGCCACATCAGTCCCTGTAATTCCCATGGCAACTCCGATATCTGCCCTTTTCAATGCAGGCGCATCATTAACGCCGTCGCCTGTCATTGCAATGAACTGGCCTTTATCCTGAAGCGCCTTTACAATCTTCAATTTCTGCTCAGGCGCAACCCTGGCATATACACTTATATGCTCTACCCTTTTTTCAAACTCCTCGAGAGGAAGTCTTTCGAGTTCCCTTCCCGTGATTACGCCCTCGTATCCCTCTATTATTCCAATGCGTTTTGCAATAGCCCATGCTGTTATTGGATGGTCGCCTGTAATCATCACAGGATTTATTCCTGCTGTCTTGCATAATGAGACCGCTTCTCTGGCCTCCTCTCTCGGAGGGTCCATTATCCCGCAAAGTCCGAGTATCGTAAGTCCTGTCTCAACATTTTCAGGACTCATATCATCTGGCAGGGCATCCCATGTTCTCATTGCAATGCCGAGCACCCTCAGCCCGTCAGCAGCCATCCGTTCATTTATCTGATGAATCTCTTTTTTATCTATAACCTTAACCCCTTCTGAGGTTAAAACATTGTCTGCCTTATCTATTAATGCTTCGATTGCGCCTTTGGTGAAGGAAATAAATTCAAAGGGTTCGAGGGGTCGAGGAGTCGAGGGGTCGAGCAAAAGATTTTTTCCCCCACTTGAATCCTTGAACCCTTGAACCCTTGAACCCTTGTGAAATGTCGTCATGCATTTCCTGTCAGAATCAAATGGTATCTCTGCAACACGCGGGAATTCCTTTTCAAGCTCTTCCTTATTAAAACCATAATCTTTTGCTATTGAAAAAAGAGCCACCTCAGTCGGGTCGCCGATAACATTGCCATCTTTATCAGTTACAGCATCGTTGCTCAAAGCCATTGCCCTGAACAGAGTTGAAAGTTGCCCTCCTTGGGTGGGTCCGCCTGGGGCGGAAGAATTAAAAGTTAAAAGTTTTTTTATTTTTTCACTTTTAACTTTTAACTCTTCACCTTTAAGTATTTCGCCATCTACATAAATCTCCTCAACTGTCATCTTATTTAATGTCAGAGTGCCTGTTTTATCAGAGCATATATACGTAACAGAGCCAAGGGTTTCTACTGCCGGAAGTTTTCTTATCAGGGCATTTTGCCTGACCATCTTCTTGGCGCCAATTGCAAGGGAAATAGTTACTACAGCAGGCAATGCCTCTGGTATTGCCGCGACAGCCAATGAAATAGCTGTAAGAAACATAAGAATAGGTTCCTCTCCCCTGAGAATTCCAACACCAAAAACGATCGCACATATTGCAAGAACAGAGAGGGCAAGCTTCTGACCAAAGCTTGCAAGCCTTTTCTGCAGGGGTGTTTTTACCTCTTCTTCCTCTTGAAGCATAGTGGCAATCTTGCCGAGTTCTGTATCCATGCCAGTAGCAACAACAATTCCACTGCCTCTTCCATAGGAAACCATTGTGCCCCTGTATGCCGTATTCTTTCTATCGCCCAATGGAAGCATTTCATCATGTAAAACCTTTGTATGTTTTTCTATCGGGATGGATTCGCCAGTAAGTGCTGCCTCTTCTATTTTTAACTGAGCAGCCTCTATAAGTCTCATATCAGCCGGGACAAACTTTCCTGCCTCAAGGTTTACAATATCGCCAGGTACAAGTTCAGATGCAGAGATGTTTGCAGGTCTTCCATCTCTTATTACAGTGGCAACCGGCGCTGCCATCTTTTTCAGGGCTGCCATTGCCTTCTCAGCCCTGTATTCCTGAATAAATCCGATGATGGCATTAATGACAACGATTACTACTATTGCAATAGTATCCGATGGCTCGCCAATAATCCCTGATATAATTGCAGCAGCAATAAGTACAAGTATCATGAAGTCCTTGAACTGGTCAAGAAACATCATGAGCGTAGTCCTTTTTTTCTTCTCCTTTAACTCATTTGGGCCATATTCTTTAAGCCGCTTTTGCGATTCTTCTGAAGAAAGTCCCTGTAATGATGACTGTAGTTGCTCGAATATGTCTTCTATCTTTTTCTGATGCCAGCGCATGTCTACCTTTCTAAAAATGAATTACCTTGCGGCAAGACCGTCTGAAACAGGAAACCTATGTCAAGCACTATCTCAGCCCCAAATCTGCCGATAGAACTGGGAAACCGTTATAAGACAACCACATAGGCGGCAAATTTTGGTCAGCATATTCGGTTTATAACAGTTTCAAATTATCTGTCTTTTTGCCCCTTGTTTTTATATACCGTTTTATATAGCCTGAAGATATAATGACAACTGTGATTATAATGCCGCTGAGCACAGAGAGAAATACGACTATTGCAAGGGATGCCTCAAACTTCCAGAAAAAAAAAGAGATTGTAACAGGCGCTGCATTCTGTACTGAAAATACTGCCACCAGTGCAATAATAACCAATACAAATATTATCGCTACCACCTAATCTCCTATCTTTTAGATAAATATGCCATTAGATGAACCTATTCTTTAGAAACCCTTCTCATCCTGCCCCCCCTTGGAACTATTGCTATTCCAGAGGAGTCTATATGACATCGGAAACGGTCTTTATCTGGCTCAAAACCAATCTGTTCGCCTTCATTTATTCTATTCAACTTATCGACAATCACCCTCCTGAGCCTGCAACCTTTTTTGAGAGTTGACTGATCCATAATTATACAGTCTTCCACACTTACATCATTTTCGATTAACACTCCGCTGCGGATAACAGAATTTTGTATCTTTGCCTTATGTATAACAGTCCCGTCTGCGATTATACTGTTCCTGATGTCACCTCTCAGTATCTTTGCAGCAGGACCCTCAAAACCTGATGGATGGATAGGCCACAGCTTATTATCAAGTTCAAATACAGGGGAGTCGCCCAGCATGTCCATATGCGCTTCAAAATAAGCAGATATGGCTCCCACATCCCGCCAGTACCCTTTTTCCTCATATGCCATGGTTCCGGGTATGACATTTGTTGCAAAGTCATAGGCGAATACCTTCTCTGTTCCAACAAGATCAGGTATAACATGGGCGCCAAAATCATGCTGCTTTTTTCTCTGCGCCTTTGCAAGTGCATTTAACAGCACATCCCTGCTAAATATATAATTACCCATGGAGACATAAGCATGGGTAGGGTTGTCATGCAGTGGAGTTGGTTTCTTTGGTTTTTCCTGAAACCCGACAATTCGTTTTTCGCTGTCAGTCTGAATAACCCCGAAGGCTGAAGCCTGCCCTATGGGAACAGGCCTTGCCGCAACAGTAACAAAGGCATCTTTTTCAAGATGAAAATCTATCATCTGACGGATATCCATCCTGTAGATGTGGTCTGCCCCAAAGACTATAACAAGCTCTGGATTATGCTGGTGAATGAGATTGATATTCTGAAAAACTGCATCAGCAGTCCCCTGAAACCACTCAGGTCCCATACGCATCTGGGGGGGAACCACCGCCACAAAATGATCCCTTATGACAGGAGATAAGACCCAATTTTGCCTTATATGCTCAATAAGAGACTGTGATTTGTATTGAACAAGCAAATAAATAGAATATATGTGCGAATTAACGAGATTGCTCAGGACAAAATCCACTATCCTGTATCTCCCACCAAAGGGAACCGAAGGTTTTGAACGAAATGCTGTCAGAGGGAATAGTCTCTCGCCCTTCCCTCCGGCTAAAACAAATGCAAGAACCTTTGGATGTGCCATTTTATCCCTCCATATAAATTCCTATATTACTATAAATGTACAGCACACATTTTTCTCAGAAAAGCATAAGGACTTTTTCAACCTTTCTTCTTCACCCGCTGCTTCTTCATCGGCTTCTTTCCTGACCTTATCAATCCACTCCTCAGACCTTCTCTTTTCTATTGCAGCCCTCCCCTGAATCTCCTTCTCAACTTCTATTACCTCATTAAGAATACTTCTTCTCATAAACTCATTCTACCAGAAAAGGGATTATTGAGACATGTTTATTTTCAGCATATTTTCAACCCATAAAAACTGTAGCTCCTCGACAAACTGCGGGGATGCGCTCTCTGTGCATTTTCAAAGTGAGATATAAAGCTATTTAAAAGTCTCCGTACAATGCCTTTACTCAGATATATGATTTAAAACATACTCTGACCTTTATTTTTTATTTAAAGTATTATTATGAAACCGATGATCCCTGAGACAGGTACGGTAATAAAGGTGGACAAAGACATGGCTATGGTTTTGCTAAACGCCGGAAAATCATGTAAGGGTTGTGGTGCAGCAAAAATCGGTCTCTGTAAGCCCTCGGGCAACGTGTCTATACTCAATGTCAGAAATACAGTTGATGCAGTTGTTGGAGATTCAGTAAGGGTCGGGTTGGATAAGGGTACTCAGATGAGAGGTTTTCTCTTTGCGTATATTATCCCGCTTATCTGCTTTATTGGTGGTTCGATACTCGGATACACCATAAGCAAAGAATTTTCGATCCCGTCATTTGAAGTGATTACAGGTTTTAGCTCACTCCTATTTGCATCTATCTATTCTTTCAGAAAACTGAAAAAACTGGACAACTCTTCTTTAATGACAATTAAACAAATAGTATCAGAGGAGTACCCGGTCAACGGTTTTAACCATACACAACTCATGCAGTGAAAGAACATGCTCTCCCCCTTTACTGCACTCTGCACAGTGGGCTTCTTTGCAAGGCTCTCCTATGCCCTCGCAAGAAGCCCGGTGCTTCCTCTTTTTGCGCTTTATCTCGGGGCAGGACCTGAGGCCATAGGATTTGCTGTCGGCATCTCGACGGTAACTGGGATCTTCTTCAAGCTGCCGTCAGGTGCGCTGTCAGACGTGATCGGAAGGAAAAGGACAATGCTGATAGGGTTGGCCGTATTTGCAGTCATGCCCTTCACCTATCTTTTCGTCAAAGATTACCAGCTACTTATCGTGGTACGCTTCATCCACGGTCTTGCCACAGCAGTTTACGGGCCCGTGTCAATGGCTGTTGTCGCTGATATTTCAGGCATTAGAAAGGGGGAGATGCTCTCATGGTTTTCATCTGTAACAATAATAGGCAATCTTCTTGGTGCGCCACTTGGAGGTTTTATACTTCACAGCAAAGCAGGCGCACCCAGTCCTTCACTCGGTGATTTTCATAATGCATATCTTGTTAGCGGTGTTGCAGGCATAATCTCGCTTCTTCTTGCGTTAGGAATATTAAGGGGAGGAAAGACTACCGAAAAAGACAGGGAACTTAAAGAGTCCTTCCAGAGATTCATATCAGGGATAAAAGAGGTTATGAGCGACAAGCGGGTTGTTCTTACATCAAGCATGGAAGGTCTTCAGAATTTGACGGTAGGCGCATTAGAAGCATTTCTTCCCATTTATGCTGTAACAGTTGCAGGGCTTAATGAATTTCAGGCAGGAATTCTCTGGGGGATACAGGTGGTTATAACAATACTATCAAAACCTGTTATGGGAAAGACTTCTGACAGATATGGACGGAAACCTTTGATAGCAATCGGGATGATATTGTGTGCAACATCTTTTGGATTAATCCCCTTATTAAAAGATTTTTATTCACTTATATTTGCAGCGATATTCTTTGGCCTTGGAGAGGCATTCGTGACATCATCATCTGCTGCCCTCATTGCAGATATATGCAAAGAAAAACACTTTGGAACAGCTATGGGGACATTCGGGACAATCTTTGATATCGGTCACGCGTCAGGTCCTATCCTTGCAGGATTTCTGATAGCAAGGTTCGGCTACCTTTATTCATTCTTGATAATGTCAACAGCACTTACTCTTTCAGTCCCGTTTTTTATTATAAATGTCAAAGTCGAGAAAAAATAACGCATTAATATCTTTCGATCGCATCTGTCACTTCTATTTCTGATAAAATATTAATAAGGATAAAATGGCCGACCTTAATTATCTGATCAAGCAGGTAAAGAGAAACTGCGATATCTCAGACGCAAAGTACTGGGGCAACTACACTATATGCGGCCTTCTGCTCTCGCTACGAGAATTATACAGATTTGAAAACGGGATTAAACCATGGGAAGACGTTGAAAAAGAAGCCATCCTTGACTGGATTCCTGTCAGGGAAAAACTGTGGTCTGAACTCGAACATCAGGATTATATTCCAATAAAGATAAACAATAAAGAATATGATGCGCTTGATAACGATTCTGTAAATGCAATACTCGTACCTCTCGGCATTCTTTATGGTGCTGGTTATGGCCGGCATATGAAGCCGTCATTCTTTATTGCTGAACTCCATAAGATGGATGTCATCAAAGGATATACTGTGCACATCGCTGGCAAAGAGTATGTGAGAGATATGGCAGTCTATCCTGCAATGTTACAGAATAAAAATATTATTGTGCGAAGGAATGCAATTCTGCTTTTGCTGTGGGACAGGTTCATTGAACTAAGGTTAAATAGATCTAAGGGAGCCCTTGCCTTTGCCTTTGATTCTTATGCGGTTTCACCTGATGAAGAACCAACCGAAACCCTGAACATTAAACTCATGGGGATTGCAGAATCCGAGATAGAATCCTATATTTATCATGAAGTCGGTGAGGCGCTCGAAGGAGAGAGGCTGGGTGAGGAATGGAAAAACCTCCTGTTTTCTATATCAAACAGCAGGGCTGAACTATTAGCACGCGGGATAAAAGACCTCCTTGCAGATACATCGGAAAACGGGATGCTCAGGCGCCTGATGGACTTGAAAAATGCCGGCTCCCTCGCCTTTTATGTCTCATCACTGCGCGGCTACAGAAAATCGATATTCAAAGAAATACCCGAAGCCTTCGAGAAACTTGTTGAAGCAGGAAATTGGGATGAAATAGAGGCGGCAAGGGTAAGCTGTTATAAGAGGGTAACACTCTATGCCGGGATGCTGCTTGATTTATACAGGGAAGAGACAGTGAGAACAAGACTTATAGAGCATATAGAAAGGGAATTCTCACACCTCTTCTAAGAAACTCTCACTAACGTTGCTCACAAAGATTTCTACAAGTTCAGGGTCAAATTGGGTTCCGGCATTATTCTTAAGTTCTTCGATCGCATCACGAAACCCTTGGGCAGAAGGCATCACATCCCTGCTAATCACCTTTCCGATATACTTATACGAATCTCTGCTAACCATCGCATCGAATGCCTCTGCAATAGCAATTATCCTCGATTCCAGCGGGATAGCCTCTCCCTTCAGGCCTGCGGGGTATCCATTGCCGTCGTAACGCTCATGATGGTATAAAACAAATGGAGCAATATCAGCATAAAAATTTATCTGCCGCAGCATCTCATGGGCAAGCCGGGAATGCGCCTGATATTCCTCCTTCGAGGATACATCCTTCAACCGTATCTTCAGAAATCCAATGTCATGTAGCAGACAGGCACGATATAATTTTTTCTTCTCATCCTCAGACATATTTATTGCGCGCGCCATCAGGAGACTGTATTTTGCAACCCTCTTTGAATGCCCGCGCTTTTCATGAATATGACTGTCCATGGCATCGAGCAGTATATCTGTGAGATGGATCTCATAATTTTTCTGATCTTCATAGAACTTTGACCTGGCAATATTTATAGCAGCCTGGTCAGCAAAATACGATACCAGTTCTTCATCCTCACGACTAAACGCACCATTCTTTTTATTAACAATTTCCAATGCCCCTATTATCCCGGAGCTTATTTTTAAAGGTATGCATAGAACTGATTTTGTGTCGTAGCCTGTCATCTTATCTATCGCTGGATCAAACCTGCTGTCATTTTTAACATTGTCAATCATGACAGCGCTCCCATTATTCACAACCCATGCAGCGATACCACGAGATTTTGGAATTGAAAGTCCTACAAGTTTACTGCTCTCACTGCCCTTCACCACCTTGAATACGAGACTATCCCCTTCGGTAAGCAAAAGCGAACCTGCGTCTGCTCCTGCAATCTTTAATGACCCGTCCATAATATTCTCCAGAAGCACATCACCATGAACTATCTCTCGTATGTCTTTAGTAGTGGTCAGGAGGGCATTTAATTTCTTGATGTATTCTTCTATTTTTCTGATGGCATTTCTGGATACTGTATTGGCCAAATACATACCTATAACCACAAGTCCTGCAACAATCGACAGAATGGCAACCAGGAAAGGCGTAGAGACATAATCAATGAACTCATATAAAAATCTTACAATCAAAACCAGAAGGGAACAAACAATAAGCAGAACAATCCCATTGAGGATTCTTAACTGGTATTTAATGGATTCTACAGCAGTTTTTTTGTACTCTGTTTTATTCGGCATAGGCTGCTCCCGTAATAATTATCTCAAATTAAAAATTAATGTCAATATCTTTTGCGCCATTTAATAAAAAATTTTGGCCTTATTGCCTGAAAATCCTTGAATAATCACAAACTAAAGGCTAAAATTAGCGTTATGAGAATTATAAGAAAAATAAAAGATATTCAGCTATTTCTCAGTGTTTTAAGAAAGCGCGCCCAGGGCAGTAATCCTGTAATAGAAAAAAAAGTAAGCTCAATCCTCAATAATGTGAGGAAGAATGGCAATACCGCTGTCCTCAAATACACAAAGAGATTTGACTATCCGGATGCAAAGACATTGATATTAAAACCTGCTGAGATATCGAAATTTGCAAACAGGGCTGATAAAAAGGTTGTTAAAGCCCTTGAGATTTCTGCAAAGAGGATACGTAAATTTCATGAGGTGCAGAAAGAAGGGTCATGGTTAGTTGAGGATAAAAACTACAGGAAATTTCCTGTGGGTAATTATGTTGAAATCTTTAAGGGGGGCACGTGGGGAAAACAACGTTCCCCCCACGCTCTCCTCGGCCAGATTATACAGCCGGTTGAAAGAACAGGTGTGTATGTACCTGGCGGCAAGGCATCATATCCATCTACTGTTTTGATGAATGTAATACCCGCACAGGTTGCCGGCGTTAAAGAAATCGCCCTTTGTGTCCCTACGCCTAAAGGAGAGATAAACCCCTACGTGATGGCAGCAATAAAATTGCTTGATATTAAAGAGGTGTATAGAATCGGCGGAGCACAGGCAATAGGGGCAATGGCTTACGGCACTGAGACGATAAGAAAGGTTGATAAGATTGTGGGACCTGGGAATATCTATGTAGCAACAGCAAAGAGGATGGTCTTTGGAGTGGTGGACATTGACATGATCGCAGGGCCAAGCGAGATTCTGATAATCGCAGACGATTCAGCAAATCCTGCTTTCATTGCAGCGGATATGTTAAGCCAGGCAGAGCATGATGAACTTGCATCAGCAATATTAATTACGAACTCCATTGCCCTTGCAGAAAAGGTCAACAAGGAACTTGGAAAACAACTCAAAGATCTCAAGAGAAAAGATATTGCAAAAAAATCTATTTCAAGTTATGGAGCAATTATTATCGTGAAAGATATAACCCAGGCCATTGAACTTTCAAATAAAATTGCGCCTGAACATCTTGAGATAGTCACTAAAAAACCTGCTTCTATCCTGCCGATGATCAGGAATGCCGGTGCAATATTCTTGGGCCCATGGACTCCAGAGCCGCTGGGGGATTATTCAGCAGGCCCGAATCACACTCTGCCAACCGGGGGGACTGCAAGGTTTTCATCGCCACTTGGTGTTTATGATTTTATTAAACGCTCAAGCATTCTTTCATTCATGAAGCATGGGTTTCTGAAGCTTGCAAAAACAGTCGAAACCATCGCAGATATCGAAGGACTTGAGGCGCATGGGAATACAATAAGGATACGCATGGAGAAGTATTGATAGTTCGGATAGTGCTGGGAGAACAGGCAGAGGAAAAATTTTTATAATCGACATGATAAATATATGGCAGTCGTATTTGGCTTAAAAGATAAATGTTTTTCCGTTTTCGGCCCTAAGGGTTTCACTTTGCGGTGTCGTATAAAAATTTTTCCTCTGCCTGTTCTCCCTCCACAATATCAATCATCTCTAAATTGATCATGCTCGTGAAAATCACAGAGAATAATCTCAACGAGGTTCTGCAAAAAGCAGTTGAGATACTCAAAAAAGGAGGCATTATTGCCTACCCTACTGAAACCTTCTATGGTCTTGGTGCTAAATATGATAATGAGGACTCTCTAAAAAAACTTTATGAACTTAAAAAAAGACCTGAAGAAAAACCAATGCCACTTATCATTGGCACAGGGGAAATACTCCCGATGATTGCTGCATCGGTAAACACCAGCGCATCAGCGCTCATGGATAAGTTCTGGCCAGGGCCATTGACTCTGCTATTGAATGCAAAAGAAGGCTTATCAAATTATCTGACAGCAAATACAGGCAAGGTTGCAGTGAGGATTCCCGGTGAATCAATCGCTCTTCATCTTGCAAAAGAAGCAGGATTTCCTATAACAGCAACGAGCGCTAATATTTCAGGGATGCTTCCTGCAGATAGTGCAAAGGCAGTTATAACATATTTTGAAGATAAGATAGACTTGATAATAGATGGAGGCAAAACTCCAGGTGGTCTGCCGTCAACAATTGTGGATGTCACTGGTGGGAAGATAAAAATACTCCGCGAGGGAGCAATATCATCCCTCACATTAACTCAATAAATACAGTTATATAAATAAACAGGAGACATGAATAACTGAAAAGTCTTTTGCAGAATAAGGTCTAATTCACTTCCCAAGCAGCACAACTGTGCTCCTCGGATTAGCGATGTAGTAATCAGAAGGACTAAGGAATATCTCTTTGCCAACATCAAGAAAATCTTCTCCGCTCTTAAGGCTTGTGTCAATAACCCTGTACCATTTTTTCCCATCTTTAAGTTGAAGGATTTTAACAGACTGTAAATTAAAATCAGCATTCAGGATAATAAAAAGCTGGTAATCACCGACCTCTGATCTCTCCTCGCCACCGTCGAGTTGATAACAGAGCGTGCGAAGCTCTGGATCATCCCACGAGGGTTTATCAAGATTTTTTCCAAACCATGTAATGTCAGGAATATGGTTAGCATTCAAATCGCGGCCGAGGAAGAATTTTCTCCTCTGAAGAATTGTATATCTTTTTGTCAGCGCAATAGTTTTTTTGAAAAAAGTCAGAATATCCGAATTCTTCTTTACGTAATCCCAGTCAAACCAGCTTATATCATTGTCCTGACAGTAGGCATTGTTATTGCCCTCTTGCGTCCTCATAAATTCATCGCCACCAAGAATCATAGGCGTGCCCGATGAAAACAGGAGATAACATGCATAATTTTTTACAAGCTGTTTCCTCAGATTAATGACACCCTCATCATCAGTCTCTCCTTCAACTCCACAGTTCCATGAGTTATTGTCATTTGTGCCGTCATTATTGTTTTCAAGGTTAGCCTCGTTATGCTTGTAATTGTATGAGACAAGGTCATTCAAGGTAAAACCATCATGACAGGTAATGAAATTTATGCTGTTATATGCAGACCTTCCATCATCTCCATACAGGTCAGCAGAACCGGTCAACCGCCAGCCAATGTCTCTCACCTGTCCGCTGTCGCCCTTGCCGAATCTCCTCATTACATCCCTGAACCTGCCGTTCCACTCAGACCAGTCAACCGGGAAATTTCCGACCTGATCCTGATATGTACCGAGGTCCCATGGCTCAGCAATCAATTTTATCCTGTTTAAGACAGGGTCCTGAGAGATTGCATCGAAAAAGGATGCTGATTTTTGAAACCACCCTTCCTCGCGGCCCAATACTGACGCAAGGTCAAATCTGAACCCATCAACATGCATCTCCTCAACCCAATATCTGAGTGAGTCCATGACAAACCTGATAACATGGGTATTCGCAAGATTAAGACTGTTTCCGCAACCTGTATAATTCATATAATAACGATAGGGCTCTCTATAAGTCCCTGTAAGGGTGTAATATGTCGGGTTGTCTATCCCTTTAAAACACATTGTGGTTCCAAGCTCATTCCCCTCGCCTGTGTGGTTGTAAACAACGTCCATTATTACTTCAATGCCAGCCTTATGGAGTTCACACACAAGTGTTTTAAATTCATTAACCTGACAGCCGGGGAAACTTTTTGTGCTGTATGATGATTCAGGCGCAAAAAAACCTATGGTATTATATCCCCAATAATTTGTCAGCCCCTTATTCAGAAGAAAATCTTCAACACAAAACTCCTGGACAGGGAGGAACTCGACAGCATTTATTCCAAGGTCTTTGAGATGAGGAATCTTTTCAATAAAACCTAAATACATCCCCGGGTTTTTGACACCAGACGATCTGTGTGCTGTAAAACCCTTGAGATGAACTTCATAAATAATCAACTTCTCAAAAGGTATGTCAGGATGCACATCGCCCTGCCACTCGAAATTATCAGCTACAACAATTGATTTTGGAACAACCTGAGTGTTGTCCCGATTGTCCATTGAGAGGTCCTTAGCATATAAATTTGGATCGTATGCAAGGAGAAGGTTATCAGTATTTTTAAATTTTCCTGTCAGTGCCTTTGCATATGGATCAATCAAAAGTTTATTCTCATTAAATCTCATGCCGTATGCAGGGTTGAAATCGCCCTTGACCTTATATCCATAAAGCTGTCCTGCCTTCAGTCCATGGACAAATGTATACCATATATATTTTGTTCGGTTTTCAAGCTTTATAATGTCTGTTGGTTCCCCATCAGGCCTGTCAAATAAAAGGAGAAATACCTCAGATGCATTCTGTGAATAGACTGCGAAATTAACACCATCCTTGTATAAGGCAGCGCCGAGCGGATAATATTTACCTGATGAAACTTTTCTATTGGTCCTGTGCTTTAATTCGTATCCCATCTCTTACAATCAGCTCAGAAATTTATCCCGAAATCAGGGAAGAGACCTGTAAGTTCTCTTAGTCTATTTGTAAGAAGCATAATGCCAAAGACAATGAGAAGCAAACCGCTGATAATCATTATCACCCGCATATACCTCTGGAGTTTTTTTGAGTAGCTTAAAAAACTGTTTATAGCGAGCGACGATACAAAGAATGGGACAGCGAGCCCAAGCGAATATACTGCAAGCAATTTGAATCCATAAACTGCGGAGCCTTTCGTGCTTGCATAAAGGAGTATAGACCCCAGAATCGGGCCTATGCACGGAGTCCACCCTGCAGCAAATGTCATACCGATAATAAATGTCCCGGCATATCCTGCAGGCCTGCCACTCAGATGTATCTTTCTGTCTTTCATAAGAAAATCGAGTTTAAGAAAACCTGCTATAAAAAGACCGAAGATTATGATAAGAATGCCGCCAATTATCCTTATCCAGTCCTGATATTCAAAAAGAAGCCGCCCTACTGCAGAAGATGAGGCACCAAGGGAAATGAATACTGCGGAAAATCCTAATATGAATGCAAGTGAGCTTGTGATTGTAAGATTCCTTATCCTTTTCCTGTCAGTACTGCCTGTGAGGTCTTCAAATGATATGCCTGTTATAAATGACACGTATGAAGGGACCAATGGCAAGACGCATGGTGAAAGAAAAGATAATATCCCTGCTAAGAATGCTAATGAGAAAGAAACATCCTTCATCTTGCACACCCAGATTTAGGGTTTATTGAGTTCTTTGAGTTTATTGAGTTCAAAACTCCATAAACTATATAAACACAATAAACTTTCATCTTCCACATTCTGTCGTATCCCCCTTAATCTTCTCTATTGCATGAGGTATCACATCCAGTATAACCTCAAGGTTTTCTTTTACAGCCTTTGGACTTCCAGGAAGGTTTACTATTAATGTCCTGCCTTTAACACCAGCTACTGCCCTTGAAAGCATGGCCCTCTTTGTTTTTTTCAACCCTTCCCTCCTCATTGCCTCTGTAATACCGGGAACTTCCCTGTCAATCACCTCGAGAGTCGCTTCAGGGGTAACATCCCTCGGTGAAAGCCCTGTGCCGCCAGTTGTGATAATCAAGTCTACACTCTTAGAATATTCTATAAGTTTTTCTTTTATCAACATCTTTTCATCAGGCAGAATATCATAATATTTGACTGTAGCATCTATTTTATTGAGAATCTTTTTAATCTCGATGCCGCTTAAATCTTCTCTTTCACCCCTTGAGCCCTTATCGCTCAATGTTAAAATAGCAACCGTAATCATAAGTAGCCCGTAGTCAGCAGTCAGTAGCCGGTGGTCAGGAATATTTTTATCCTGTTCACTGTCTGCTACATACTGACTGCTATTTCATCTCCTTCTTTAATCTTTCCACCTTTAATAACCTTCACAAAGATCCCCTCTTTCGGCATAACACAATCACCTGCCTGATAGTATATATTACACCTGGTGTGACATTCCTTGCCTATTTGGCTTACCTCTAATTCAACCTCACCGATGGTCATCCTGGTGCCAATGGGAAGTTCTGGGAGGTTTATGCCTTCGGTAGTTATGTTCTCTGCGAAATCACCCGGATTTACATCCAAGCCCATCGCCCGCATCTTCTTAACGCTCTCAATTGCAAGAAGGCTAATCTGCCTGTGCCATTTTTCAGAGGCGTGTGCATCGCCTTCAATCCCATAATTTATTTTTACCACTGCCTCTTTAGCCGGTTTTTTGCGAACGCCCTTTTGATCGCTTATATTAATTGAAATGACCTTCCCTGTCATCTTTTTAACCTCAGGTATTCAAAGAGTCCAGCAAGCCCTCCGGATGCAATAGATAAGAACCATGCAAATGCCATTGCGGTTGCCATTTCAGGTTTAATGCCTAACAGCCCAAATAAAAGGACAAATAAGCCTTCTCTTATGCCAATCCCAGATATGGAGATCGGCAAAGTTGAAATCGTAGTAATAATAGGGAAAAAAATAAAAAAATACAAGGGTGATATGCGCTGGCCGAGGCCCAGTGTGACTACATATAGAGACAGTGTGCTCAGCACCTGGATAATAAATGAGAGGAGAAGGGTTTTTGCAATCACATCTCCTTGATTTCTGTACGCATGAAAATATTCATAAAACTCAAAAAGCATCTTTATCCTTTTGCCGAGACGAAGCCCAAAGATTACGAGGCTTGCAAGCAGGAACAATAAGATTATCGAAGGTAAAAGCCATTCAATTATTGTCCCTTTGACATATCCGAATCCTAATATAAATGCAACGAGCCCCATAATCATTAATGATATAAAGCCTATGTATCTATCCATAAATACAGAGGCAAGGCTAAGGCTGCCCTTGTTTGTTTCCTTATAGAGGTAATAAGTCTTCACAGCATCTCCGCCAATAATGCCCGGGAGGAATGTATTAAAAAAAGAACCTATCAGATAAAAAGAGAACAGCCTTTTCCCCCTGAATTCTTCTGGCAACAATAGCCTCCATCTTATGGATGAGACATATTGAGAGAAGATATGAATAAGTATTGCGGAGGCAAAGGCAACCGGGGTTATGGTCTTAATTATAGATAACACATTATTTATCCCGGCCTTTGAGAGGACAAGATAAAGAAGGCTGGCGCTTATAAGCAGCTTTATGATAAACAGCGCTATTTTTTCTTTTTTATGGGCCAATGACTTTCTTAATTACGTAAATTGGTTTTCTCTGACTTTCGTGATATACCCTTACAAGCATTTCACCGAGAAGCCCCATGCCGATAAGCTGGATCCCGACAATTATTAAGAGGGCGCCAAGAAGAAGCAAAGGTCGTCCTCCTATCGGTTTTCCAAAAAATATTTTTTCTATGCTCAAATAGAGAGATACCAGAAATCCTAATGCACCGCTCAATAATCCAATAGGGCCAAAAAATTGCAAGGGCTTTGTTGAAAAGCTCTGCAAAAACTTAACAGTTATCAGGTCGAGGAGCACCTTTATTGTCCGTGATAATCCATATTTTGACTTCCCTCTAACCCTCGGATAATGCGTTGTCTCTACCTCTGCCATGCGAACCCCATACCAGCTTGCAACCGCAGGTATAAATCTGTGCATCTCACCGTATAGTTTAAGATTCTTGATTACATCTCTTCTATATGCCTTGAGCGAGCAGCCATAGTCATGAAGTTTGACGCCCGTCACTCTGCTTATCATCCAATTAGCAAGGATGGAAGGCAACCGCCTTGTAAAGAAAGCATCTTTTCTTTTTCTCCTCCACCCGCTCACGAGGTCATTGTCTTTTATAAGTTCCAGCAGCTTAGGAATATCCTTCGGGTCATTCTGGAGGTCTCCATCCATTGTAACAACTACGTCTCCCCTCGCAAAGTCAAAACCTGCTGCAAATGCTGCTGTCTGACCAAAATTTCTTCTCAGGCTCAACACAACAATTCTCTTGTCTTTTGCCTGAATCTCTTCGAGTATCGCCAGTGTCCTGTCACTGCTCCCATCATCAACATAGAGTATTTCATATTCAAGCCCGAGCCGGTCGAGGGTCTCCCTCAGCCTCTGGTGGAGGATATCTACATTATCTTCTTCATTATAAAGCGGTATTACAATAGAGACTGTCATCAGTAGCTTGTTATTCCTTTCTGTTGCATTCCTTTAAAATCATAGCATGTGAATATTGAATAGTCTCTGAGTTTTCTGCCTTCAGTATAAACAGTGAAGGTTTTTTTTTCGCATCTATCAAAAGCCGTTATAAAGGCGTCAGGCATCTGCGCAATGTCTATTGTAACAAAAACTGCATTGAAATGGATGAGGTTATTAAACCCTGGCCACAGATCATATTGGTTCATTCTCCTCCCGAGATTCACACAATAGGTAACAGGGTGGTTTTTCACATAAAATGCAAGCTCACTCGACACCTGGTATCTATCAGAAAAAATAAAAAACGGCCCCTCCTTTGAAAGCTCATCGGACAGCCTGCTTACCTCTTTCCCGAGTTCTTTCCATCCCCTTATCCTTGCACTCGGGTCTAAGTTGGAAGGTAATTTTAAGATGGGCAGGGAATGGGCAATTACAGTAGTGCTCAGGGATAGCACAGCACCAACAATTATCGTCCATCTTACCCGCTTTTTCACAGATTCCCATCTGCCAATAAATAGAGCGGAAACCGCAACGAATCCGGTTGCATAGCCAGGGAGTGCCCAGTTAGCCTGAACCTTGCCATGAAGGCTTTTCAGCATAAAAAATACAATTATTGGAATTGAAAACCAGAATAGGAAATCTCCATTGTACCTTTTTGTTAGTCCCACCTTCCCCCCTTTATTAAAGGGGGGTGAGGGGGGATTATTTTCACTATCCTTTGCAATTTGTTGCAACTTTTTTGCCTCATTTTTAAGTTTAAATAGTGCAAATATCATCAATATAAAAATTACAGGGGTAATAATTCCAACCTGCGACCCTAAAAATTCCAAGAAATTCTTTGACCACTGACTGCTGACAACTGACAACTGTTCACTGATATGCGCCTGTCCTGCTGTATGCCTCAAGGTAACCCAATTATGGTCTGCATTCCACACAACAACAGGGCTAAAGACAACGAGGCTTAAAATGAAGCTTATGTATGGCCATCTTGTCAGGAGAAGGTACCTGTACTGTTTCGAGGCAAGTAGAAAAAGAAATCCACAGATATAAAAAAATGCCATTGTATATTTTGTGAGAAGACCGAGGCCGATTGAAATACCGAGGAGAAGCCAATATATAAGGGCAGAAGTTCGGAAGGGCAGAAGTTCGGAAGTATTTAATGCCGAACTGCTGCTCTGCTGCTCTACTGCTCTATAAAACAGATATAGCGACAACATCCAGAAAAATATAAATGGAGAATCTATGGTAAAGAGTACTCCGAATGCTGAATAAAGAGGAATAATTTGCATCAGAATCGCTGATGCAACTCCTGTCCGTTCATCAAATAGCTGCCTGCCTAACAGATACATAAAGATGCTGCTCAGCACAGAGGATACTACAGCCATTATTCTTATGCCAAAAACATTGTCACCAAAAATAGCTGTGCCAAAGGCTATAAGATATGCAATCATGGGACCCTTTGAATAGTAACTCAAATCGAGTCTTCTCGACCATTCCCAGTAGTGTGCCTCATCAGGACTTAAATCAATAGTGCCCTGTGTAATGTAGTATATGCGGAATAGACTTAAACTCAGCAGAGATATTAACAGCACTGTGCTATAAGGGTTCGACTTATATCTGAGCAATGCCCACCTATACGAATAGATTACGAGTATAGAGACAACAACACCGATAAGTGCGCCAACGATTACATCAGATAGATAATGAACCCCAACATATATCCTCGAAAATCCGACAAGGGCAGCTACTGTTAGAAGCAGCCATTGCGCCCATTTTTTCGACTGATACGACAGGGCAAAAATAATCGCAGATGCATTTGCAGCATGGTTTGACGGCATAGAAAAAGAACCCCCGCAACCAACAAGTAATCTTACTGTCTCTAATGTATGGCAAGGTCTTGGCCTTTCTACAAGGTGTTTCACTGTATTTGAAATCCAGTCTGAGAGTGCTACTGATACAACTGCGAGCAATATAGGAACAATGGCTGCTTTTTTATTCTTTATTATGAGCCATCCCGTTAAAACCAATATAATAAAATAATACTTTTCTGTGATAACAGGCATGGATACATCAAAAATGCTGTTCTGCAGGCCTTTATTTACAAAGGAAAATAAGAGAGTGTCAATCTCTCGAAGGCTCATCAAGGATTTCTCTTACTTTTTCTCTCAGGACATCTATCTTGAACGGTTTCTGGAGAAAATGTTTTGAATTCTGTACTGGTACCGAACCACTGATAGTCAGAAATTTTACTGATGGCATAAACCTTCTTGCTTCTCTAACCAGTTCATTGGTATCAGTATCTTTCATATGGAGGTCCATTATTATCAGGTCAAATCTCTGGGATGTCAGGGCATTCTTGAAACCTTTCATGTCCGTTGCAGTTACAACTCCATACCCCACTTTCACCAGTGCCCTTTCTATTGATGAAAGGATTAAAGGCTCATCATCAATAACGAGTATCTTTTCCTGCATGATGTTATATTATAATGTAACATCCTTCTTTATTCCACTGATAAAGTCCTTTATATTTTTCTTTATTTCATCCCTTGCCCTTCTGAATTCTTGCATTATCTCTTCCTCTGATCCTATTGTTCCTACAGGGTCTTTGATAGGCCAGTGGATGCGTTTTATCTCAGGCGGTGTCCAGGGGCAGGATTCCTCAGCGTTGTCGCATAATGTTATGATCACATCCATTTTTCTCAATAGTTTTTCATCCATCTCTTTTGAACTCTGCCCTGATATATCAATGCCGATTTCTTTCATGACAGCAATAGCCCTTGGATGAACCCTGGTAGCAAGGAGTCCTGCGCTGTAA
The DNA here is from genome assembly GCA_021824065.1 of Nitrospirota bacterium. GTDB lineage: Bacteria > Nitrospirota > Thermodesulfovibrionia > Thermodesulfovibrionales > UBA1546 > JAKALU01. The sequence goes on along the minus strand of JAKALU010000004.1, from coordinate 4,816 downwards.
ACCTCTAAGAGTTCACTTACATAATGTCTTGCAAATCCTTCAGCCATCTGTGAACGGCAGGAATTGGCTGTGCAGAGAAACATTACTTCCAGTTTTTTCTCTGTCATTTCAGTATCCCTTTCACAATAATATCCACTGCCTCTTCGAATGTGAGGCCATGTGCCATGAGAGTTTCAAGCTGTCTTTTATCTACACTTCCGATTGCTGCCTCATGGGTCACCTTTGCAAGAGGATTTGTGACTTTAACAACAGGAATTGCACTTGCAACAGCATTGTCTTTAACTATCTCCACGCAATCCACATGCCCTCTTGCTCCCGCGGCGCTGCCTTCTGTGATTCCTGTAACTTCAGCCTTTGCCTCGTCTTCAAGGGCAACCCTTGTTTTTATCAGTCCCCGGGAATTTTCGCCCGTGAGAACCACCTTTTCCTTAATTTTGATCTCATCATTCGCATGGCCGAAGACCCGTGCTGTCAATTCGGTCACTGCGTTTTCTCCTGCCTCGACCTCATAATCTATTGCAAGAGATCCAACCCTTCCGGTTATAAGATTAAAGTCTGTAAAGTATCTGCCATTTTTACCGACCTTCACAACTGCCTTGGGTATGACCTCTATGCCTCCATAAAGACCGTGATAATGGGTCTCTGAATATCTCATCTCCGCATTTTCGCCGACCTCCGCAACCGCATCCATGATATGTTTCACCTTTTCTGCCTTTGGGAATATGCAGTGGGCGATGAAATATGCAGATGCATTCTTCTCAAGTTTTACATCCATTTTTATTTTTTGAGTTCCTTTGTTGTGCAGAATGCCGAAACATAGATGAACGGGGTTCTTTATCTTTACGCCTTCTTTTATTGTGACCTTGACGCTTATTCCGGTAAGCGTCTCCCTTGCATCCACCTCAAGACCCTTCACGTTTTTCATGCTCAATAATTTGCGCCCGCTCGCAACAAGGTGAGCAATCTCAGTATTTTCGAGGACTGCCTTGTCGCCTCCGGCCTCTCCATATGCCTTCATCAAGTCATCAAGCTCAGACATAGGCACATACCTCTCCATCACATACAAGACATTTTCTTGCTTTATAATATTCAGCCACTTCCCTGGGACTTCCTGCACAGACAATTTTACCCCTGCATATTTGAGATGCCTTATCTGCAATCAGGGCAATCTCCTCCCTATGGGTTATGAGCAGAACTGCAGAGCCGTTTTTCTTAAAAGCATTGATGACATTGATAATATCCTGTGTTGAAAGCATGTCTATGCCGGAGTCAGGCTCGTCAAGGATAGCAAGTTTTGGATTCAATGCAAGGATGGATGCAAGCTCAATCCTCTTTCTCTCTCCGCCGCTTAGGGATTTGTCAACCATCCTGAGGAGATAGAGTTCAGGATGTAATCCAACCATCTCAAGATAATATGCAGGGTCTGCATCTTTATTTTTTATTGTAATATAATCTTTTACCGATATACCCTCAAACCTCACCGGTTCCTGCCATGCCATTGTAATGCCGAGCCTTGCCCTCTCATGGATCTTGAGGTCATTAATCACATTTCCGTCAAATACTATTTCCCCGGATGTCGGTCTGTATCCTTCACAGCCCATGATCAGATAGGCAAGGGTGCTTTTTCCGGTGCCGTTTGTGCCGAGTAGGGCATGCACTTCCGATGCCTCTATGGAAAAAGAGAGTCCTGAAAGTATTTCTTTCCCATGGGTCATATATGTGAGACCTGTTATTTCAAGAAGAGCCATTTATTCACGCTCCACATAGGGTTTGATATCCAGGACAGGCGAACCGTCCCGCATGTCCAGCCCTTTAATATGGATGGTGCAACCATCGACCTTGAGAACTTCTACAGCCGACATGCCGATAGGATTGGGTCTGACTGGAGAGCAGATGCTGAAAACGCCCAACTGCTCGTTACGATGCCGGGGCTTCTGCACAAGCAGGTCAGGAGTAAACCGCGGGCTTTGATGGAAATAGAAAAGCACGACAATGCGCTGTCCGGCCTTAATGTCTTTAAGCCCTTCCTTGTACTGCTCGTCAATGACTATCGTGCCTTCCGCATCAGAGATAGTCCAATGCCGTGGAACATTCTCTGTCTCTGTTTTAACAAAACCTATAGGCTCAAACTCTATCTTCATAATGTATCCTGACCCTTGATGATCTCCTCCGCAATCGAATCAATATCGTATGATACGTCCTGAGAAATATAATTCTTCTCTTTACAATATTGTATCACTTTATCAACAACATCCCTGAATTCTTCCTTCATCCTAACAAAAAATATCCCTACCAAAGAAATGAGACTAACTATGAGTGTTGTCAATAAAATACTTCCAAGTATCATAAGATACCCTCATTAATAAAGCAGCCCTGCCTCCGGCTCAAAACATGGCCTTTTATGTTATCTTTACACCGATTTCTAAATCTACCTTCTCCAACCCGCCCATGCAGGAATTCCTGCGCTGTCTCTGAGGACAAGGGTGCTGTCGCCTTTCTTTACCTCTGCTGCAATAATGGCAGGTTTGCCCATCATTGTTACCTTCGAACCTTTGACTTCGATCTTATCGCCTTTCTCGATCTTTGTGTCGAGCCGTTCAATATACCATTCAGGGCCGAGATGCACATCCACGCTCTCTTTATCCGTCTTGAGCATAATGTGGATTCCTGAATACATTCCCTTCATGGGTGTAAACTTCTTAACTGCCTCAACTGTGCCTGACACGGTTTCGACCGTTGCAGGGTTGTACATTTTGTTATATTGCGAACCCATGCCCCATCCGCCGCTTCCTTTCCACACGCCTCTCATTGGCTGGGCAAAGACAAATGAGGCAGTAAAAACCAGTGATGCTACAAACAAAAGACTTAAAGCTTTTTTTACTCTCATAACAACCTCCTTGAGCCGGATTTTATATATCTAAATTTTTTCCTGTTTACTCCTCAGATATTTGTTATCCCGAAATAAATCCCTACTATTACCAGTATCGCACCGCTGAACCTTTTTGAATAGAGTGAAAAGTTTCTGACGCCTCTTGAGCCGACAATGCTCTCTGTTATAAGCCTGTCTTTTTGAGTATAGGCACTATCTCTTAATAAGGGTAGAAGCCGATGTGCCGGTGAAACTCCTTGCCACTTCTATCCAGGAATACCTGTGTCGGCATCATGGCAACGCCAAACCGCCTGCCGTTCTCTCTGTCTTTTCGAACATCTACACAGATGACTTCTATTTTCCCCTTGTAATTCGTCCGTAGCTTTTCCATGACCGGCTTCATCTGCTCGCATGAGCGACAACCTACCGAGCCAAGTTCGAGCATAACAATTTTGCCTTCTTTTTTTGCCTTATTCAACACATCATCGATGCCTGCTGCATTACTGCAGCTTGCTGATAAAATGATAAGAAATAAAAGTCCTATCAACGACAGGGTTTTTGCCTTCATTTTTTTCTTCTTAGCGGTTCAATGTTTCCAATGCATTTTTCAATGCTTTAAGTCCTCTTATCTCATCCTGCATCATACGGAGATGAAGTACGGGAAGGTTGAATTTTTCCTTAATTTCTTCCAAATATTTTATCTGCATACGTCTCCTGTTCCGGAAAAAGTCGTTGGTGCAGACTTCTTCTGGCAGTATCAGATTTGCAACCACAAGTTGGGTTTGTATTCCTGCATCTTTTAAATCGAGCATGGCACGATAGGATTCCATTATCGGGGTAGACTCAGGATAAAGAACGAGGCTGAAGACAGTTCTATTTTTATTTCTCAGCGTACTGATGATATCCCTGAACCTGTTCTGAGTAGTCTCTTTGATGTCAGAGCTTTCAACTGACGAAACCATCATCTCTACCTGTTTTGCATAGTCGAAAGGAAGATCGAGGAGCCGTAGTGTATGACCTGTTGGTGCTGTATCAAATACAACAACATCGTAATCACTGTTTTCTATGAATTGAATAAATTTGTCAAATGCCGCCATTTCTTCAGTGCAGGGTGAATTAAGTTCCTCTTCCATTGTTGCAAGCATGTCCTCTGAATATTTCCCTCGTGCGTCGTTCAGAACCTTTTCCTTGTACTCCTGAAATGCCTCTCGCTGGTCCACCATCACCGCAAACAGGTTATCTGTTATCTTCTGCGGCCTGCTTCCAATCTTGATGTCGAGGACTTCGCCGATATGTGCAGCAGGGTCTGTTGTGACAAGAAGTGTTTTAAAACCCTTTTGAGCTATGTATAATGCAGTAATACAGGATATGGTAGTCTTGCCAACTCCGCCTTTGCCGGTAAAGAAGAGCGACTTTGTCTCACCGGATGGAAGAAAAAGACGGTCTATTTCAGTTTTTTGGATATTACTAAGGTGGTCAGCACTTAAGACTACAGCTTCTATTTTTGTCATTCCGGCTTGTCCGGAATCATTCTCCTCAGAAGGATTCCCGACGCGCTCTGCTTGCGGGAATGACATACGATTAATATTGTTATGTGTAGTATGTGTAGCAAATAATTCTTCTGCTACACCCTTTAATGCACTAACCCCTTTCACCTCATTATCCCTCAAAAACATATATCGCTTGGGCTTATCTATTACACTTTCCGTTTCTTTGATTACCTTCTGTTGCGAATCATATTTTCTTCTGAAAAATTCAACATCGCAGACTTCTTCAGGCAGGATACCATTTATGATTATCTGACCCGATTTAATCCCAATAGTCTCAAGCTCTTTTGATGCCCTCAGAGTTTCATATAGGGACAACTCCTCCGGTCTCATGACAAATATAAATGTCGTTCGTTCAGGGTTTTTTAAAAGAGCAGTTGCTCTGTCATATTTATCTTTC